>JBEKOK010000144.1:0-9337 GCA_049521875.1 Steroidobacteraceae bacterium | reverse complement strand
GGTTGTTGTTGATATCGAGCACCAGCGCCGTAATCGTCACGCTCGCAGAACCATCCGAGGGCATCGAGGGGCTGCTCGTTGTAAGGGTCAGTGAATCCTGATCGCTGACCACGTCGATCGGCACCGCAGGGCTTGCGATCGAGCCCGCACTCGCTTTCACGTCAATCGTCGTACCGGCCGCTGCCGTACCGGCCGACAGCGTCGCGGTGGCCTGGCCCTGCGCATCAGTCGTGGCCGAAGTAATGGCTACGGCACCTGCAGTGGCCGAGAAGGAGATGTCGACGTTCGCGAGCGCCACGTTGTTGGAATCCAGCGCGGTGGCCGTGAGCGTCGCTACAGCCGTGCCGCTGCTCGACTGCGGGATCTGCGACACGCTGCTGGTCAGCGTGATGGTTGCGAGCCCGGCCGTCGTGCCGCCGCCCGTGGTGCAGGTTGCGAAGTCACCGCACGAGCCGTGGCTACCACAGCTGCCCAGCGCGGCGAACGCGACCAAAGCCAACACCCATTTAAAAATTCGCATGTGCATCACCTAAACAGTAAGGATTCCGATAGCTGCCGCCACTCCCATGGCGACATCAATTCACACTGACCCCTTCACGAATGATCTTCGGAGTCACAAAGATCAGCAGCTCATCCTTATTGTTCGTCTTGGTCGTCGTCTTAAACAGATTGCCCAGGATCGGGATATCGCCCAACCACGGCACCTTGGTCTCATCATCGGTGTGGGTGGTCGAGAGGATGCCACCCAGCACCACGGTCTGGCCGTCACCGACCAGCACCTGAGTCTTGATCGCGCGGGTGTCGATCGCCGGCACGTTCACACCGCCGGATGCCACGACCACCGAGCCGACCGCGTCATCCGAGATATCCAGATCGAGGATGATGCGGTTATCCGGGGTGATCAGCGGCTTGACCTTGAGCAGCAGCACGGCGTCCTTGAACGCGATCGTGGTCGCGCCACTCGAAGCCGACTGCTGGTAGGGAATTTCCACACCCTGCTTGATCGTCGCCTCCTGCTGGTTGGCGGTGATCACGCGCGGGGAAGAGACGATCTCGCCGCGACTCTCGGCCTGCGCGGCCGACAGTTCCAGGTCCACGATGTTGCTGTTGCCGAGCAACATGAAGGCTATGCTGCCGGCCGGGCTCGAGACCGGCAGGTTCACGTTATAGCGGTTCTGCGCGTTGGTGCCCGTCGGGACAGTCACCGGATAGACCGAGCCGGTCGTCGCGAGGTTCGACAGCGCGCTGCTCAGGCCCTGATCCGTGCCCGCGGCGGTGCCGGTAGTCTCGAACAGGCCGTTGTTGCCGACCGAAGCGGTCCCCGTAACACCCAGTACGGCGCCCAGCTGGCGCGTGAAGTCATCGTTGACGATCACGATGCGGGTCTCGATCAGCACCTGGCGCACCGGAACATCCAACGAGGCCACCAGCTTGCGTACATCGCTGATGCGATCAGCGGTATCGGAGATCAGCAGCATGTTGGTGCGGGTATCGACCGCGGTACTGCCGCGGTCTGAAAGCACCGAATTGCTGCCGGTCACTTTCAGCAGTGCGGCGATGTCGGAGGCCTTCGCATAATTGATCTGCAGGTATTCAGTGTGTATCGGCGCCAATGCCTGTACGTCGCGCTTGGCAGCCAACTCGGACTTTTCGCGCTCCGCGAGTTCCGCGGTCGGACCGATGATGATCACGTTACCCTGCTGGCGCTTGTCGAGGCCCTTGGCGCGCAGCACGATGTCGAGCGCCTGATCCCAGGGCACGCTCTGCAGGCGCAGCGTAACGCTGCCAGTGACGGAGTCGGAGACCACGATGTTCTGGCCACTGGCATCCGCCAGCAGCTGCAGTACGGCGCGGGTCTCGATGTCCTGGAAGTTCAGCGAGAGCTTCTCGCCCTTGTACTCCTTCACATCCGTCGCGGCGGCGACCTTCGGCTTCGGCAGCTGCACTTCGACGACATACTGGTCATCGGACTGGTAGGCGAGCTGCTCGAATTCGCCCTGGCCCGTCAACACGATGCGTGTGTCGTTGTTGATGTGCTCGACATCGAAGCCCGTCACCGGGGTCGCGAAGTCGGCGGTGTCGTAGCGACGCTGCAGCGACTTGGGCAGATCGGTACCGCTGAAGTCGATGAAAATCTGGTTGCCCTGCTGGCGCAGGCTCACCGGCGTGCGCGGATCGGACAGCTTGACGATCAGGCGGCCAACGCCACCCTCGCCGCGCCGGAAGTCGATGCTACGAATCATGCGGCCGCCGCTGGCGGCAGCCGTTGTGCTGGCTACTGCGGCCGGTGCTGCTGCCGCGCTCAGGCCGGTAGCGCCAACCGTCACGATCACATCATTGCCCTCGACACGCGTCGTGTAGGGCTGCAGCTGATCCAGGTTCAGGACAACGCGCGAGCGGCCATCGGCCTCGGCGGCCAGTACCGTATCAATGCCGCCCTGGCGCACATCGATGCGGCGCGAGCTCAGAGCAAGGCTGGTGTTGGGCAGGTCCAGGGAGATGCGGGCCGGCTTGTCGATCGTGAAGGCCAGTGGTTCGGGTGCCGGGCCGGTCAGATGCAGCGTCAGCTGGACTTGCTTGCCTCCCAGAGTCTGCACGTCGATCGACTGCAGCTGGTTCGGGGCCGCGGCATCGGCGGCCAGCGCTGGTGCAGCGGCTAGCCCCGCAGCGGCACCAAGCAGCAGTATGCCGAGCGCATAGCGCAGGTTAGTTAATAGGGTCGATCGATTCATTCTCATGTACTCCCTGCGCATCACTCGTTCAGCGCCAGCGCGGCGGGTCGCTCCAGGTACCCGCCAAGCCCGTCCGGAACGACTTCAGTCAAAGTAATCTTCGTTGGTGTGATGGCGGTAATCCGGCCTTCGTTCTGGCCCATGTGATTGCCCACCAGCACCCGTTGCACGCGTCCGTCTTTGGCCTGTACCAGGCCATAGAACTGGCCGCCCTGATTGAGCGTGCCGACCATCCGCAGCGTATCGAGCGAGAACTGTTCAAGGAACTCGCGGTTGCGATGATCGCTCGTGCGCGTGTTGTTCGCGTTGGCCGAAGAACCCGGCACGAACGGCGAACGCAGCGCGCTCGATGAATAACTGTAGGAATCGTAGGGCTTGACCTCAGGCAGCGGCTCGACGCGCCCGCCCGGAGCCTGCTTGGTCTGCTCGATGAATTTGTCCAGATCCGCATCGCGGCTCGAACAGCCCGCCAGCAGTAATCCGCCCGCGATCGCCAGCGCCACGAAGGTGCCGCGCGCGCAGGACAGTGAAGTCTGGTGTCTCATGTCGCTGACCTGTCTCATGCGAGCGTTCACCGCTTGACCCGCTTCTCGGATTCGGCCGCAGCCAGCTCTTCGTCATCGAGGTAGCGATAGGTCTTGGCGGTCAGATCCATCGTCAGCTGGTCGTAGCCAACGTTGTTGATTGCCTTGATCTGCACGTCATGCAGCGTGACGATGCGCGGCAGGGCAGCAATGCCACTAACGAACTGGCCAAACTGGTGGTAGCTGCCGGTAAAGCGGATCTTGATCGGCCGCTCGGCGTAGAAGTCGCGCCGGATCTCGGGCTGCGGCTGGAACAGCTTCTGGTCGAGCGCCGCCGCGAGGCCGGTCTGGGAAATGTCGACCAGCAGGTTATCGACCTCGGTCTTGCTCGGGAGCTGGCGCAGCATCGCGCCGAAGGACTTCTCGATGTCGGCCAGCTGCTGCTTGTAGATCTCGAGGTTGGTCGCCTTGGCGTGCTTGTCCCGGTATTCGGAGCGCAGCGCCATTTCCTTGTTCTCCAGACCCTCGAGCTGCTGCTCCTGGCCCTGCCAGACAAAGAAATAGATGCCCATGAAGGCCAGCACCAGGAAGCAGATCACGACAGCGCCCATGCGCACGGCCAGCGGCCAGCGGCCTGGGTCGCGCGGATCGAGGGAGCGTAGTTCTTGCAGCCAGTTCATGAACCACCCCGCTTCGGCTTGGTCGCGGTCTTGTCGGCGTCATCCGCCGGCGCCGTGGGGCTGACCTGTTCGGCATTGAGCACGAAGACGCTGCCGACGCCGTTGCCGCTTCTAACCTCGACGACCTCGAGGTCCGGATTGCGCATCCACTGCGAGGCGGTGATGTTGCGCATGAAAGCCGAGACGCGCGTGGAGGACTGCGCGATACCTTCGAACTTGAGCTTGCGATTGTCCTGCGTGAAGCTGGTCAGGTAGGTCGCGTCGGGAATCGTGGTCGCGATCTCATCAAAGAGGTGCACCTCTTCCGAGCGCGAGCGCTGCAGCTTGTCGATGACCTGCATGCGCGAAATGAAGCGCTGCTTCTGCGCCTCCAGATCGTTGATCTGCTCGATCTGCCGATCCACCGTCTTGATCTCGCCCTGCAGGCGCAGGTTGCGCTGGTTCTGGGCGTTGATCAGCGAATCAAACAGCAGGTAGGCGGCGACGCAGGCGAGGGCCGCGGCCAGCGCCGAGAAACCCAGCCAGACCAGGAAGCTGACCCGGCGTTCTTTGCGTTCTTGGTCGCGCCAGGGAAGTAGGTTAATGCGTGGCATATCAGTCGAAGCTCCGGAGGGCCAGACCGCAGGCGGTCAGCAATGCCGTCGCATCACGCTGCACGGCCTGGGCGCGGGCACGCGCCGACAATTTCATCTGGCCGAGCGGATCGCCCTTTTCGGCGGGGATACCCACACGGCTCTGGATGACATCGGCGACGCCGGGAACGTTGCCGCAGCCACCGCAGATCAGGATCTTCTCGGGCTGCTCGCGGCCACTGCCCGAGGCCAGGTAGAACTGCAGCGAGCGGCTGACCTGCTGCGTCATGTCATCAATGAACGGATCGAGCACTTCGGTCTGGTAGTTACCCGGCAGGCCGCCTTCTTTCTTGGCGCGGCCGGCCTCTTCCATCGTCAGACCGTAGGTACGCATGATCTCTTCGGTCAGCTGCTGGCCGCCGAAGGCGAAATCGCGGGTATAGGCCACGCGCAGGTTCTTCAGCACGCTGAAGGTCGTGCTGCTGGCCCCGAAATCGACCACCGCAATGGCGTGATCGATGCCCCCGTCGGGCATCTGGTGGGTCATCAGCTTGCAGGCGTTTTCGAGCGCGAAGGCCTCGACATCGACGATCCGGGCCGACAGCCCGGCAGCGGCCACGGCCGTGCGCCGCTGCTCGACGTTCTCGGTGCGTGAAGCCACCAGCAACACGTCGTCCGACTCGGAGTCCTTATCAGAGCGCCCGAGGACTTCGAAGTCGTAGCTGACTTCATCCATCGGGAAGGGGATGTACTGGTCGGCCTGCATTTCGACCTGGGCTTCCATGTCGCTGTCACGCAGGCCGTGCGGCAGTTGAATCACCTTAGTAATCGCCGCATCGCCGCTGATCGCGATCGCGACCTCGCGGCTCTTGGCGCCGGAGCGCTTAACCGCGCGTCCAATCGCGTCGCCAATCGACTGCGGGTCGACGATTGACTTCTCATTCATGGAGTTAGGCGGGGTCGGTTCCGCGGCGTAGGCCTCAACGCGGAATTGCCCGCCGGCCATCGACAGCTCAATCAGCTTTATCGATGAGGTGGTAATGTCCAGCCCGAGTAGCTGGCGGTACTTACGCGAGAACAGGAACACTTTTTCCTTCCTTTTCAGTAAGATACACGCCAAAGCGGTGAAGGCGGATCGTAATGCTGCGAATATATATCAGTCATTGGTTAAATTGAACGTGAGCCGACTCACGTTTTTTGTTCGAGCCTGCCTGTGGCGTCCAAGACACCTCCAGGCATGTACCCTATTGAATACCTCAGAAAAACGAGACCCCATTCGACGGCGGGCACTTCAGCACGGCCGCGACCCACAACGCAACACTTGGAGTGAGATTAGGTGAAGTCCCGCACGATCCGTGTTGCTGTCGGAGTCGCCGCGTCCCTGGTGGTGCTTGGCCTGCTGGCCTTGTACGCCGTCGTCTGTAGCTATGTCTATCTATATCCTTCGCTGCCGAGCGTGGCCGCGATGCGTACCGGGCCAACGCAGGTACCGCTGCGGGTCTACGCGCGCAACGGCGAGCTGATTGAGCAGATCGGTGAGCGGCGCAGCATTCCGGTCAAGTACGAGGATATCCCGCCGCTGGTGCGCGAAGCCTTCCTCGCGGCCGAGGACGAGCACTTCTTCCAGCACGGCGGCATCGACTATCGCGGCATGGTGCGGGCCTTGTTCGCCGATCTGGAGAGCGGAGATTTCTCGCAGGGCGCCAGCACGATCACGATGCAGGCGGCCAAGAACATGTTCCTGACGCCCGACCGCACGGTGCGCCGCAAGCTCCAGCAGGTGTTCGTCGCGCTGCGCATGGAGCGCGAGTTCAGCAAGGAGGAGATCCTCAACACTTACCTGAACGTGATTTTCTTTGGCCAGCGCGCCTACGGCGTCGCCGCCGCTGCCGAGGTCTACTTCGGCAAGTCGCTCTCGGATCTGTCGGTCGCTGAGATGGCAACCCTGGCCGGCATCGTTCCGGCACCCTCGCGCTACAACCCGGCGAGCAATCCGCGCGCCGCGGCCGGACGACGCCACTACGTGCTCCAGCGCATGGCGGCCAACCACTTCATTGATGCCGCGACCGCCGCGCGCGCCGGCGCCGAGCAGGTGCAGGCCCGCGAATACGCGCCGCGCTACGATGTCGAGGCCCCTTACGTCGCGGAAATGGTCCGGCAGGAAATCGTCTCACGCTACGGTGAAGTGGCGATCAACGCCGGCTACCGCGTCATCACGACGATCGACAGCCGCCTGCAAACGGTCGCGAACCGGGCGCTGCGCTTAGGACTCCTCGACTACGATCGCCGGCACGGCTATCGCGGTCCGCTGCAGAACGTGAAGTTCGATGCCGGTGCCACACCGGCGCAGCTCGATGCGCTGCTCGGCGGCGTCAGCGAGGTGGCGATCCTGCAGCCCTCGCTCGTGGTCTCCATTGCACCGAAGGCCGCGCGCGTCTACATCCGCGGCAGCGGCTTCGCCGAGATCGACTGGGACGGACTGTCCTGGGCACGCACCGGCAACGGACAGGCCGACTCGGTGCTGCATCGCGGGGACATTGTCTATGTCATCAGCGACGGCAAGGGCAACGCCGTGCTCGCCCAGCTGCCCGAGGCACAAGGCGCGATGGTGGCGCTTGATCCGGATGATGGGGCGATCACGGCCCTGGTCGGCGGCTTTGATTACTACAGCAATGAATTCAACCGTGTCACGCAGCCGCGGCGCGCGCCCGGCTCCGGATTCAAGCCGTTCCTGTATTCAGCGGCGCTCGAGCATGGCTTCACGACCGCCTCGATCATCATGGATGCGCCGGCCTGGGTGAATGACAAGGGCACCGAGGAGGCGTGGCGTCCGAAGAACTCCGGCGGCGAGTTCAGCGGACCGATGCCGTTCCGCGAGGCACTGGTGCATTCGCGTAACTACGTCTCGATCCGCCTGCTGCGCAGCATGGGACCGGATGAAGTGATCAGCTATGCGGCACGCTTTGGATTCGATCCGGCGGCGATGCCTCACAGCGAGAGTCTGGCACTCGGCACACTGCAGGTGCCGCCGATCCAGGTTGTGACCGGCTACGCCACCTTTGCCAATGGCGGCTACAAGGTCGAGCCGTACTTCATCGACCGGATCGAAGCCGACGATGGCACCGTGCTCTACCGCGCCGCGCCCAAGCGCGTGTGTGAAGACTGCCCGGCCGCCGCGGCGGCTGTGGCGCCCGCCGCGGGCACGGAAGGCTCGCCCGCCGACGACTCGGATTCCTCGGCACCGGCCGAGGACACTCGCATCGCCGCACCGGCGCAGCTGCCGGTCTTTTCAGCAGCGAGCGCAGCGGGGCCGACACTGCCCATTGCGACACCGGCCAACAGCATCGGCGATACAGCCGACAGCATCGATGGCTTCGCCCGCCTGCCGGGCCTCGTGCCGCCGACCGAGCAGGCGCCACGTATCATCACGGCCGCCAATGCGTGGCTGATGGATGATCTGATGGGCGATGTCATCAAGCGCGGCACCGGCATCGGGGCACGTGTCCTCGGGCGCAACGATATCGGTGGCAAGACCGGCACCACCAACGATTCGCGCGATGCGTGGTTCAACGGCTTTGACCGGCATATCGTCGCCACGGTCTGGGTGGGGTTCGATCAGGACCGCTCGCTGGGTGAAACCGAACAAGGCAGCCGCACGGCGGTACCGATCTGGGTTAATTTCATGCGCGAGGCGCTGCGCGGTGTGCCGGATGTGCCACGGCCCCAGCCGGAGGGGATCCTGACGCTGCGGGTCTCGACGCGCACCGGCTTGCTGGCCGCGGCCAATGATCCTGAATCCAAGGAAGAGTACTTCCTGGCCGACCATCTGCCACCCAACGCAGTGCCGGGTACCAGCAGCGGCCTACCGACGACACCCGTGCCGCCCGTACCGGAGAGCAGTGGACCATTGTTTTAGTCGCCCTTGGTTCTGAACAGAGTAGGCAACAGCGCATGAACCGTCGCCAATCTCCCCGCAGCGGCAACCTTCGGCGGGCTCTTGCCCAGGAGGCCGCGCGCATCATGTCGGAACACGGAGTCCACGACTTTCTGACCGCCAAGCGCAAGGCGGCCGAGCGCTTCGGTATCACCGATGAGGCGGTGCTACCCCGCAATACCGAGATCGAGGATGCGCTGATGGAATATCAGCGCCTGTTCGCCGCTGATACGCACGGGGTCACGCTCAAGGCGCAGCGCGAAGTGGCACTGCAGGTGATGCAGTGGTTCTCGGAGTTCGAGCCACGGCTGGTCGGGCCGGTCTTGAGCGGCACGGCGACCGCGCATACCGATGTGCAACTGCATCTGTTCGCCGAGCGCGCCGAGACGGTGGCGCTGCGACTGCTCGATCGCGGTGTTGAGCACGAGGTGACCGAGCGGCGGCTGCGCCTGGATGCGGCACGCTTCCGCGCTTACCCGGGCCTGCGCTTTGAGCTCTCCCGACAGATGGTCGAGCTCACGGTATTTCCGACCGACGGGATTCGCCAGGCGCCGGTCAGTCCGGTCGATGGTCGCCCGATGCGACGCGCGGATACCGCCGAACTGGAACAGCTGGTCGGCGCAAGCGCCTAGCTTTTGGCGCGCTTCTCGAAGGGCACGTAGTCACGCTGCACGGGACCGGTGTAGAGCTGGCGCGGCCGGGCGATGCGCATCGCCGGATCGCCAATCATCTCCAGCCAGTGCGCGACCCAGCCGGCGGTGCGCGCAATCGCAAACATCACCGTATACATCGCGCGCGGGATGTTGAGCGCGCTGTAGATGATGCCGGAGTAGAAATCCACGTTTGGATAGAGCTTGCGTGAGATGAAGTACTCATCTTTCAGCGCGATCTCCTC
>JBEKOK010000143.1:0-9346 GCA_049521875.1 Steroidobacteraceae bacterium | reverse complement strand
GTCTCGCTGTGGTGCTGGTGGGTGAGAACCCGGCCTCGCGCGTCTACGTGCGCAACAAGATTGCCGCCTGTGCCGAAGTGGGTATCGTCTCGCGCTCGCTGGAATTGCCTGACACCCTGAGCGAGGCCGATCTACTCGCCAAGATCGCCGCGCTGAATGCGGATCCGGCCATCAATGGCATCCTGGTGCAGCTGCCGCTCCCGAAGCACATCGCGGTCACCAAGGTGCTCAAGGCCATCGATCCTGCCAAGGATGTGGATGGCTTCAATCCGGAAAACGTCGGCGGCCTCGTGACCGGCGAACGCGTGCTCGAGCCGTGCACGCCGGCCGGCTGCGTCAAGATGCTGGAGATGTGCGGTCTTGGGATCGAAGGCAAGCACGCCGTGATCGTTGGGCGCAGCAATATCGTCGGCAAGCCGGTGGCGATGATGCTGCTGGCACGCGGTGCCACGGTCTCGATCTGCCACAGCAAGACGCGCGACCTGGGTGCGATGACCCGCCAGGGCGACATTCTGGTCGCGGCGGTCGGCGTGCCCAAGTTGATCAAGGGCGCTATGGTCAAGCCCGGTGCCGTCGTGCTCGATGTCGGGATTAACCGCATGAGTGATGGCAAGCTGTGCGGGGATGTCGACTTCGATGAAGTTCGAGAGGTCGCGGGGCACATCACACCGGTCCCCGGTGGCGTGGGTCCGATGACGATCGCGATGCTGATGTTCAATACCGTGTTGGCGGCGCGCCGCGCCCATGCTCTGGAGTCGCTGGCCTGATCGCATAGGAGGGCACGTTGAGCACGGAGAACCTTACGAGTCACTCGGTGCTGATCCGTGCCGTCCGTGCCGATGCGGAGTCGATGCAGTCCGACCGCGTCGCGGTCGAGGAGCCGCTCGAGATCCGGCTCAGCGGTCCCGCGCTGCCGGCGCCGGGCACCACGCTCGCCGTGACGATGCGCACGCCGGGCGCGGATGGCGAGCTCGCCTGCGGGTTTCTGCTCGGGGAGGGCATCATCCGCCAGCGCGTGGATGTCGAGGCGGTGGCGGCGCTGCCGGCCGACCCGAATGTCATCTGCCTGCAGCTGCGTGCGGGCCTGGCGCCGCCCCTCGAGCAGCTCAAGCGCAATTTCTACGTGAGCTCGAGCTGCGGGGTGTGTGGCAAGGCCTCGATCGCGGCCATCAACGCGCTGCCGTTGCTGCCGGTGACCGGCACGGCGAGCCTTGATGAAGCGCTGTTGCGCTCGCTTCCCGAGCGGCTGCGTACCGAGCAGCGTACCTTTGCTCAGACCGGCGGCCTGCATGCGGCTGGCCTGTTTCGTTTCGATGGTGCCTTGTGCGGTGTATTTGAGGATGTCGGCCGGCACAATGCGATGGACAAGCTGACCGGTGCCCAGTTTCTGGCGGGTCACACGCCGCTCGCGGACTGCATCGCGATCTTAAGCGGCCGCGCGAGTTTTGAGCTGCTGCAGAAGGCGATGGCCGCCGGCATCTCGGTCGTGGCGGCGGTCGGCGCGCCCTCGAGCCTGGCCATTGATCTGGCGCAGGCTGCGGGCATTACGCTGATTGGCTTCCTGCGTAGCGAGGGATATAACATTTATGCCAATGGCTGGCGTTTGAGTCGCGGGGGCGGCAAGAGCACATGAGCGAAACCGAAGAACAGCTGCGCGCGCATCTCGAGCGTGTGGTGGCGCCGCTGCGTGGCAAACCCGGGCCGCTGCTCGAGGTGCTGCATGCCGTGCAGCACGAGTTTGGCTACGTGCCTTCGAGCGTGGTCGCGCCGCTGGCCGAGATGCTCAACCTCTCGCGCGCCGAAGTGCACGGCGTACTCAGCTTCTATCATCACTTCCGCCACTCGCCGCCGGGCAGGCATGTGCTGCAGCTGTGTCGCGCCGAGGCCTGCCAGTCGATGGGCGCCCGCGCCCTGGCCACACACGTGCAGCAAAGCACCGGCCTCGACTGGCACCAGACCAGCGGCGATGGCCTGCTGTCATTGGAGCCGGTCTTCTGTCTCGGCAACTGCGCCTGCGCCCCGGCGCTGATGCTCGATGGCGAGCTGCATGGTCGCGTCAGCGCGGCGCGCATCGATGAACTGCTGGCTTCCCTGGTGCAGCCCGCATGAGTGCAGCGGTCACGATCTACGTTCCGCGCGATGCCACGGCACTGTCACTCGGCGCCGAAGCGGTGGCCAAAGCCCTCGCCCAGGCGGCGAGCGCTCACGGCGCTGCGGTGCGCATCGTGCGTAACGGATCGCGGGGACTGTTCTGGCTCGAGCCGCTGGTCGAAGTAGTCACCAGCGCCGTGCGCGTTGCCTATGGTCCGGTGCAGGTGGGGGACGTGCCCGGGTTGTTTCGCGCCGGCTTCCTCGAGGGCGGCGTGCATCCGCTGCGGCTGGGCGACATTACCCAGCTGCCGTACCTGGCGCGCCAGCAGCGACTGACCTTTGCACGCGTGGGCGTGATCGACCCGGTCAGCATCGAGGACTATGTCGCGCATCAAGGCTACCGGGGACTGCGGCGCGCCCTGGAGCTCGCGCCGCTCGCGATCGTCAAGGAAGTGACCGACTCGGGCCTGCGCGGTCGCGGCGGCGCGGCGTTCCCGACCGGCATCAAGTGGCAGACGGTGCACGATCAGAAGATCACGCAGAAGTACATCTGCTGCAACGCCGATGAGGGCGACTCGGGCACGTTCTCCGATCGCATGCTGATGGAAGGCGATCCGCTGACTCTTATAGAAGGGATGACGATTGCCGGTCTGGCGGTCGGCGCCACGCAGGGCTACGTCTATCTGCGGGCCGAATACCCCCACGCCCACCGGACGCTGAACGAGGCCATCACCGCCGCGCGCCAGGCGGGGTATCTGGGCGCAGACGTACTCGGCAGTGGCCGGCGTTTCGAGCTCGAAGTGCGCGTCGGCGCCGGTGCCTATATCTGTGGCGAAGAAACCTCGATGCTCGAGAGCCTGGAAGGACGGCGCGGCGAAGTGCGCGTGCGACCCCCGCTGCCCGCGATCAAGGGTCTGTTCGGCCAGCCCACGGTCGTGAACAATGTCATTACGCTCGCCAGCGTGCCGGTGATCCTGCGCGATGGCGCGGCTGCCTATCGCGACTTCGGGCAGGCGCGCTCGCGCGGCACGTTGCCGCTGCAGCTGGCCGGCAATGTGCGCCATGGCGGCCTGATCGAGCGCGCCTTTGATCTGACGGTGCGCGAACTGATCGAGGAGTACGGTGGCGGCACCGCCAGTGGCCGGCCGGTGCGCGCGGTGCAGATCGGCGGCCCGCTCGGTGCCTACCTGCCGGTCTCGCAACTGGATACGCCGCTTGAGTACGAGGCGCTGGCAGCGGCCGGCGGCCTGCTCGGCCACGGCGGGGTCGTGGTCTTTGATGACACGGTCGATATGCTGGAAATGGCCCGCTATGCGATGGAGTTCTGTGCGCTCGAGTCCTGCGGCAAGTGCACCCCGTGCCGGATTGGCTCGACACGCGGTACCGAGGTCATCGACAGGATCTCGCAAGGCATTGATCAGGAAGGGAATATCACGCTTCTGGAAGATCTCTGCAGCACGATGTTTAATGGGTCCTTGTGCGGGCTGGGTGGTATGACACCCTACCCAGTGCGCAGCGCGTTGAAGCACTTTGGTGAGGATTTCCGGCGCCGGCCGGCAGGACGCACACACTAACTATGTATTCGCTCAACTACACCGATCGCGGTACCCCGGCAGCCACAGCGACCGATCAGGTCAGCCTCGAAATTGATGGTCAGCCGATCAGCGTGCCCACCGGCACCTCGATCATGCGCGCCGCCTCGCTCGCGGGCGTGCAGGTGCCCAAGCTGTGTGCAACCGATTCGCTCAAGGCCTTCGGCTCGTGCCGCTTGTGCCTGGTCGAGATTGACGGGCGCAAGGGCTATCCAGCTTCGTGCACCACCGAAGTGGCCGCGGGCATGAAGGTGCGAACGCAGACCGAGGCACTGGCAAAGCTGCGTCGCGGTGTGGTCGAGCTCTATGTCTCCGATCATCCGCTCGACTGCGACGGCTGCCCGGCCGACAAACACTGCGAATTGCAGACTGCGGCCGCGCTGACCGGTGTCACCACCCAGACCCGCTATGGCGAGGGCGGTGCCGGGCACGCCGGCGCACCGTGCGATACCTCGAATCCGTATTTCACCTTTGATCCGAACCTGTGCATCGCCTGCTCGCGCTGCGTACGGGCCTGCGAAGAAGTGCAGGGCACTTATGCGCTGACCATCAGCGGCCGTGGCTTTGCCTCGCGCGTCTCGGCCAGCAACAACCAGAATTTCCTCGAGTCCGAATGTGTTTCGTGCGGCGCCTGCGTCGAATCCTGTCCGACCGCGGCGTTGAGCGAGAAGAACCTGGCGACGATCGGCCGGGCGGAGAGCTCGATCAAGACCACCTGTGCCTATTGCGGCGTGGGCTGCTCGCTCAATGCCGAGCTCAGTGGTGGCAAGGTCGTGCGCATGGTGCCTAACCGCGATGGCGATGCCAATCACGGCCATGCCTGCGTCAAAGGGCGCTTTGCCTACGGGTACGCGACGCACCCGGATCGGGTCAAGCACCCGATGATCCGGGCCAAGTTCACCGACCCGTGGCGCGAGGTCAGCTGGGAGGAGGCCTTCACCTATGCGGCTTCCGAGATCAAGCGCATCCAGGCCAAGTACGGTCGCGTGTCGGTCGGTGGCATTACTTCTTCGCGCTGCACGAATGAGGAAACCTTCCTGGTGCAGAAGCTGGTGCGCGCCGCGTTCGGCAACAACAACGTCGACACCTGCGCGCGCGTGTGTCACTCGCCCACCGGCTACGGCCTGAAGAACACGATGGGCGAATCGGCCGGTACGCAGAACTTTGATTCGGTCATGCAAACCGATGTGATCCTGCTGATTGGCGCCAATCCGACCGAGGGCCATCCGGTATTCGCCTCACAGATGAAGCGCCGGCTGCGCCAGGGTGCGCGCCTGATCGTCGCCGATCCGCGCGTTATCGGCCTGGTGCATTCCCCGCACGTGCAGGCCGACTACCACCTGCGGCTGCGCCCGGGCACGAATGTCGCACTGATCAATGCGCTCGCGCATGTCATCGTCACCGAAGGCCTGACGCGCGAAGAATATGTGGCGGAGCGCTGTGAGGCCGACTCCTACGCGCGCTGGAAGGCGTTCGTCGCCGAGCCGCGCAATTCTCCCGAGCAGAGCGAGCAGTTCACCGGCGTGCCGGCCGCCGATGTGCGCGCCGCTGCACGTCTCTATGCCCGCGGACCCAACGGCTCGATCTACTATGGCCTGGGCGTGACCGAACACAGCCAGGGCTCGACGATGGTCATGGGCATCGCGAACCTGGCGATGGCCACCGGGAACCTCGGGCGCGAGGGCGTCGGCGTCAATCCGCTGCGCGGCCAGAACAACGTGCAGGGCTCGTGCGACATGGGTTCGTTCCCGCACGAGTTCAGCGGCTACCGCCACGTCTCGA
The DNA here is from genome assembly GCA_049521875.1 of Steroidobacteraceae bacterium. Taxonomy (GTDB): domain Bacteria; phylum Pseudomonadota; class Gammaproteobacteria; order Steroidobacterales; family Steroidobacteraceae; genus FEN-1191. Next base: position 3,881 of record JBEKOK010000143.1, on the reverse strand, counting down.
CCGACTCGGTGCGCGAGCTGTTCCAGGATGTATGGAAAGTGCCGCTCGACAAGGAACCGGGCCTGCGCATTCCGAACATGTTTGATGCGATGCTCGATGGCAGCTTTCGCGGCCTGTATGTGCAGGGCGAAGACATCGTGCAATCGGATCCGAATACCCAGCATGTCGCCGCGGCCTTGAGCTCGCTCGAATGCCTGATCGTGCAGGATCTGTTCCTGAACGAAACCGCGCGCTTCGCACACGTGTTCTTTCCCGGCGCTTCGTTCCTGGAGAAGGACGGGACCTTTACCAATGCGGAGCGACGCATCTCGCGCGTGCGCCAGGTGCTGCCGCCGCTGGCCGGCCTGGGCGACTGGGAGGCGACCGTGGGCCTCTCGAATGCGCTCGGCTACCCGATGCACTACACGCATCCGAGCCAGATCATGGATGAGATCGCACGCGTGACACCGACTTTCACTGGCGTCTCCTTCGAGAAGCTCGATCGCCTGGGCAGCATCCAGTGGCCCTGCAACGCGCAGGCCCCGGAGGGTACGCCGACCATGCATGTGGATCACTTCGTGCGCGGCAAGGGGCGCTTCTTTGTGACGGAATACGTGCCGACCAGCGAGCGCGTCAATGGTCGCTATCCTCTGCTGCTGACCACCGGGCGGATCCTCAGCCAGTACAACGTGGGTGCCCAGACACGGCGCACCCAGAACGTGGTCTGGTATCCGGAAGAACTCATTGAGATCCATCCGCATGATGCCGAGGAGCGGGGCATCAGCGATAACGACTGGGTCGGTATCACCAGCCGTGCCGGGGATACCGTGTTGCGTGCCACTGTGACCGAACGCGTGATCCCAGGCGTCGTCTACACGACGTTCCACTTCCCGGAATCCGGCGCCAATCTGGTGACTACTGAAAACTCCGACTGGGCCACCAACTGCCCCGAGTACAAAGTCACCGCCGTACAGGTCGTGAAGGTCTCGCAGCCCGGAGAATGGCAGCGACGTAATAACGAGGCGCGCGCCGTCCGCGAAGGCCAGCGCCAGATTGCCGGCAACGGCGGCGTGAGCTAGAAGGCGTGGATACCGAGCACCTGGTCACGATGGCCAATGACATCGCGACCTTCTTTGCATCCGATGGCGGCGCCGACGCGGCGGTGGGCAGGATCCAGAATCACCTGCAGCTGTTCTGGGAGCCGCGCATGCGCACGGCCATCATCCGCCATCTGGCGGCCGGCGGTGAAGGCTTGAGCCCGCTGGCGCGCGCCGCGGTGGCTCAACTGAAATTGCCAGCCAGCGCCGCCTAACTCAATCGATCCCGCTCAGACCAAAAAGCCGCCGCGGTTGCCCGCAGCGGCTTTTTTTCCGGACGCAAGAGCCTGGAGTTGCTTACTGCGCCTGCGCCTCGAAGGCGATCGTCAGCAGCAGCTGATCATCCACCAGCGGGGCGAATTTGCCGGCATTGAAGTCCGAGCGGCTGATTGTCGCCGTGGCGTTGGCGCCAATCTCATCCTTCTTCATCATTGGGTTCTGCGCATGCTTGAAGTGCGTCACCGTGAGCGTCACCGGCTTGGTGACACCCTTGATGGTCAGATCGCCTGTGATGCTCGCTGGCTCGCCGGCCGCGTTGAACTGTACCGACGTGGACTTGAAGGTGATGGTCGGGAATTTCGCGGTGTCGAGGAAGTCGGCGCCCTGGATGTGCTCGTTCAGGGCCGAGCCGGTGCTGACCGAGGTCGCATCGATTGTGATATCGACCGTGGCAGATTTCGCCGCCGCATCGTAGACCACGCTGCCGCTGGTCTTGTCGAAGCGCTGTTCCTGCTGCGAGAAACCCATGTGCGTGTAGGCAAAGCGCTCATAGGTGTGGCTGGTGTCGACGGCGTAGGTAATCGGTGCGGCACTGAGTGTCGTGCTGAGCAGTGCGGCAAAGCCGAGGGCGATGAGCGATTTCATGGACAGTTGCTCCTTCAGGTGTGCAGGGGTTGGGGACGGATTCTAATTCAATGCGTGCGACTTGGTGAGTGCGATCACGCGGCCAGCCGCGCAATGTGCCCTGCGGCGCGCTCGAGGCTCTCGGTCTTGGCTTCTGGGCTCAGATGCAGCCCTTCGGCATAGACGAATTCAACCTCGCGTATGCCAAGGAAGGCCAGGAAGTCGCGGACGTAAGGACTCTGGGAGTCGAGCGGTGTGCCGACGTAACGACCGCCTCGGGTCGCGAACACGTAGGCCCGCTTGCCGGTCAGCAGACCTTCGGGACCCTGTGCCGTGTAGCGGAAAGTCACGCCAGCGCGGGCGATGTGGTCGAAGTAGGCCTTGAGCTGCGAGGGGATGCCAAAATTGTACATCGGCAGCCCGATGACGATTGTGTCGGCGCTCTTGAGCTCCTCGATCAGCGTATCGGAGAAATCGACCACTGCCTGCTGCTCAGCGCTGCGCTGTGCGGCCGGCGCGAGGAAGGCATCGAAGCGCGTCGCATCCAGGTGCGGGACCGCCGTGCTGGCCAGATCACGGATTTTGACCGTGGCGCCCGGATGAGCTGCCTGCCAGGCGTGCACGAACTGATCAGCAAGGTTGCTGGACACACCGGCGCCCGAGCGGATGCTGGCGTTGATCTGAAGTAGGGTAGGCATGGTTGTCTCCTTAAAGAGCAGTGTGGCCCGTCGTTCCGTGCCATGGATTTAACTATTTGATAAGTTGATTTAAAAGTACAATAATCTCGCCATACCAATCGATTTATAAGATAGATATGGAGCATCAGCGGATTTCGCTGGAACAGTGGCGGGCGCTGCAGGCAGTCGTGGAAGCGGGTGGCTACGCCCAGGCCGCGACCGCGCTGCACAAGAGCCAGTCGGCAGTGACCTATTCGGTGCAGAAACTCGAGCGCCTGCTCGGGGTCAAGGTGTTCGAGATCCGCGGCCGCAAGGCGCTGCTGACTGCGACCGGTGAGGTGCTGTATCGCCGGGCCCGCGCGCTGCTCGAGGAAGCCGGCACCCTGGAGCGTGCCGCCAAGCACCTCGCCGCCGGCTGGGAGCCGGAGATCCGGCTCGCCGCGGAGATTGCTTTTCCGACCTGGCTGATGCTCGAGATCCTGCAAGCCTTTTCAAAGGAGCGAGACCAGACCCGCATCGAGCTGTATGAAACGGTGCTCTCGGGCACAGATGAGATGCTCGCGGCGCGCCAGGTCGAGCTGGCGATCTGCGCGCAGGTCCCCACGGGTTTCATAGGCGATGTGCTGCTGACGGTGAACTTCATTGCCGCCGCGCACCCCGATCATCCGCTGCATCAGCTCGGACGGGAACTCACGCTGCAGGATCTGCGCAAGCACCGCCAGCTGGTGCTGCGCGATTCGGGTAGCCGCCGCGACCGGAACATTGCCTGGCTGGGCGCGGAGCAACGACTGACGATGAGTAACAAGGCGACCTCGATCCACGCGGCGACGATGGGCCTGGGCTTCGCCTGGTTCTCGAAGGACTGGATCCGCGCCGAACTCGCTGCCGGCACGCTCAAGCCACTGCCACTGCGCGAGGGCGCGGAGCGCTGGGGCGCGCTCTATCTGGTGATGGCCGATCGGGATTACGCCGGCCCGGGTGTGCGGCGACTCGCCGAGCTCATTCGCCAATTCGTTACCGAGCGAATACCGGATCCGCTGGCGGGTGCGCCTGCGGGCGTCGTACCCAAGCCGTGCGAGGAGGAGTCGCCATGAGGCCGCAGGCAATGCGCCGGCGCAACCGCGGCATGCTGCAGGAGATACCGATCGCGGTGGCGGTCGTTCTAATTGCTGTGGCGGTGCTGATGGACCATGTTGGCATCACTGGCAAGACGCTGCTCGTCGCAGTTGATGGCCTGGCGCTGATGGCCTTGTTTTACTACTACATTCTGGCACCGGGCTGGCAC
>JBEKOK010000142.1:0-9400 GCA_049521875.1 Steroidobacteraceae bacterium | reverse complement strand
CATCTGCCGCGCTTTGTTCCGGAAGCCCGCAAGGCCAATCAATCCCTCGTGGATCTGCTGGGCACCATCGCTGCGCGCAAGAAGGCCACGCCAGCGCAAGTGGCGCTCGCGTGGTTGCTGGCTCAGAAGCCCTGGATCGTCCCGATTCCGGGAACGACCAAGACCGAACGACTGAGCGAGAACGTTTCGGCGGCTGAACTGACCCTGGAGCCCTCCGACCTGCAGGAGATTGAGCACGCCGCTTCGAAGATCGCGGTCCAGGGCGCCCGCTATCCAGAGCATCTCGAACGCATGACCAGTCGCTGATACGGTGTAGGCGCATACAGGAGCAAGCATTGCGGATTGGCATTCTCGGTTCTGGTCTGATGGGCGGCAAGTTGGGGACGCTGCTGGCGCGCGCCGGCCATGAAGTCACCTTCAGTTACGCCCGCAGTCAGGACAAGCTCAAGCGACTGGCGCAGGCTGCGCATCCGAGTGCGCGCGCTGGCACGCTGCGGCAAGCGGCGCAGGATGCCGAGACGATCCTGTTGGCTGTGCGTTGGTCGCAGCTCGAGGAAGTGCTGCGGCAGGCAGGAGACCTCTCCGGAAAGCTGTTGGTCACCTGCTCATTGCCAATGAACGATGACAACTCCGCGCTCGTGATTGCGCACACGAGTTCGGGTGCCGAGGCGCTTGCCATGCGACTGCCCTCGGCACGGGTCGTTTCAGCCTTCAACACGGTCCCCAGCGAGGTGCTGCTTGATGTGTTCGAAAATCGCGAGCGGCCTCGGCGCCCCAGCCTGGTCTATTGCGGCGATGATGCCAGTGCAAAGAAACTGACAGCGGGTCTTATCCGCGATGTTGGATTTGATCCGATCGATGCGGGGCTGCTGAACATGGCCCGCTACACTGAGCCCTTCGCCCTGCTGATCGGGCATCTGGCCTATGAAAGCGGGCGGGGAGCAGAGCTGGATTACCGATTTGAATGGCATCGAGAGTGAGCATTGCTCTTTGGCTGCAGATTCCACTAGGGGCTGTCAGGCATGCGGGTTATGGTCTAACCTGACTGCGTAGTTCAAGCTACGACGAGCCGCCGGTGGCTATCAGAGCGGGTACCTGCTTGAGATCTGATCGACGTTCCCAATGACTCATCTGCTGCAACGACAGATCCGAGCGCAGATGCCCGTGGCCGTGGGTGGCCAGGGCATTGAGATTTGGGACAGCGTCGGCCGGAGCTACCTGGACGCTTCGGGCGGTGCCGCAGTGTCCTGCCTGGGCCACGGGCATCCGGACGTCATCGCCGCTTTGCACGCGCAGCTGGATCGGATCGCCTACGCTCACACCAGCTTTTTCACTACCGAGGTGGCGGAGCGCCTGGCTGATCGTCTGGTCGCCGACGCGCCGGGCGATCTTAATCATGTGTACCTGATCAGCGGCGGCTCGGAGGCGATCGAGACTGCACTAAAGATGGCGCGCCAGTATTTCGTCGAGACCGGCCAGACTCAGCGACGCCACCTCATTGGGCGACGCCAGAGCTATCACGGCAACACGCTCGGCGCGCTTGCCGTCGGGGGCAACGCGTGGCGCAAGAGACAGTTTGAGCCATTGCTGATCGAGGCCCATCACATCGAGCCCTGTTTCGCCTACCGCTTCCAGCGGCCCGGCGAGAGCGTAGAGGTCTATGCAGCACGCGCGGCGCAGGCCCTCGAAGATCAAATCCTGGCCCTGGGAAAGGATTCAGTCATAGCCTTTGTGGCCGAGACAGTGGTCGGCGCTACGGCCGGTGCTGTGCCGCCAGTGGCAGACTACTTCAAACGCGTGCGCGAGATCTGCGATCGCTATGGTGTGCTCCTGATTCTGGATGAAGTGATGTGCGGCATGGGGCGCACAGGCTGGCTCCATGCCTGCGAGGAGGAGGGCATCGTTCCCGATCTGCTGGTCATTGCCAAAGGCCTTGGCGGTGGCTACCAGCCAATCGGGGCGGTCTTGATGAGGGCGCATGTATTCAATGCCTTCCGGGATGGTTCAGGAGCTTTTCAGCACGGCCATACCTACATGGGTCATCCGATGGCAGCTGCCGCGGCACTGGCGGTGCAAGATGTCATCCGGCGTGATGGCTTGCTGGCGAACGTGGCCGCAATGGGCGAGCTGCTCGACCGTCGGCTGCGCGAGCGGCTGGGCGATCATGCCCATGTCGGCGACATCCGTGGGCGCGGCCTGTTCCGTGGTGTGGAATTCGTGGCCGACCGGGAGAGCAAGGCGCCGTTCGATCCGTCCCGCAAATTACATGCCCGTATCAAGGCTGAGGCCATGGCACGCGGCCTGATGGTCTATCCGATGGGTGGGACGATTGATGGAGTCCATGGGGATCACGTGCTGCTGGCGCCGCCCTTCATCGTTGAGCCCAGCCACATCGGCACCATCGTGGATAGATTTGGTGAGGCAATTGATGCGGCGCTGGCGGGCTGAGCGCGATGATCGACGTTCCCGCAGGCGCCGCGACGCCGCCTGCCCAGACCGAACTCGCTCAGACCCTCAAGTCGCGTCACGTGGCGATGATCTCCTTTGGCGGCATCATCGGCGCGGGATTGTTCGTCGGCAGCGCCAGTGCCTTTTCTAAGGGTGGCCCGGGCGTCATTCTTATATATGGTGTCATCGGTCTGTTGATCTTCTTCATCATGCGCATGCTGGGTGAAATGGCAGTCGCCAAGCCCGGTCTCGGCTCTTTCGTTGAATATTCAGCCCATGCGCTTGACCACTGGGCCGGATTTGCGACTGGCTGGCTCTATTGGTACGCCTGGGTCTTCACCGTCGGCGCCGAAACGGTGGCGGGCGCCCGGCTGCTGCAGTCAGCTGGTCTGGATGCCTCGATGTGGGCCATCAGCGTTGGTCTGGTGACGGTCTTGGCGATCATCAACCTATGCTCCGTGAAGGCCTACGGAGAATTCGAGTTCTGGTTCGCGATGGTCAAAGTCTCGGCCATCGCAGTGTTCATTGTCATCGGCGCCACGTTCGTCGGGATCCTGCATCCGCGGGTCGCGCTCACCACCGCGCTCGGGCATGGGGGCTTTCTGCCCATGGGTGTTGCCGGTTTGTTCGCCGCCGTACCGGTGGTTCTGTTTTCCATTATGGGCAGCGAAGTGGCCACGATTGCGGCCGCCGAGTCCGCCAATCCGGCAGCGAATGTCGCCCGTGCCGCGCGCACTGTGGCGCTACGCATTCTGCTGTTCTACGTACTGAGCATCGCGGTGATCGTGGCCATCCTGCCCTGGAACTCGATCGCGATCGGTGTCTCGCCCTTCAAGAGTGCGCTTGATGCGATCGGGGTGCCTGGAAGCAGCAAGGTGATGTCGATCATCATCATCACCGCGGTGCTCTCCTGTGTTAATTCAGGGATCTACATTACCTCGCGAATGCTCCACGAGCTGGCGACCCGCGGCGATGCACCGCGGTCTCTCGCCGGCACGGCGATCAACAAGGTGCCCCGTGCGGGAATCCTGATCAGCTGTCTTGCGGGCATTCTAGCGGCGCTGGCGCAGTTGTACTTGCGCAAGGACATTTTCACTTTGCTCGTCAGTACGTCGGGAAGTGTCCAGCTGTTCGTACTGCTGATCGTCGCCGTAGCCCAGATACGCGAGCGCCGACGCCTTGAGAAGCAGCGGATGCAGCTCAAATTCAAAGTCTGGCTGTTTGCTTGGCTGAGCTACGCGGTGCTTGCTGGGATGGTTGGCGTCTTTGTGGTACTTGCTTTCATCCCAGCGGCGCAGACTGAGCTAGTTATGAGTGGGCTCGCCGTATGTGTTGTGATCTTTGCGGCGGTGCTGCGACAACGGCACCTGCGGGTAGTCGCTGCCGCGAGGTGATCTGCGCGCAGGAATCAAAGCGAATGAGGATTTGGCGCCGCTTCGGTCAGGATCGAACACTTCCGCAAGCCAGAGCAATACGGCAGTCTGGAGGGACTTCGGTATCGCATTGACCTGCGGTAGGCTTTGAGGTGCTATGTCCGAATCTACAGGCCCGTGATGTCGACTCTCGACGAGGCTTATTGTCGGCAAAATCCATTGTCCACACCTAGAAGCGAGTGATCTTCATGTCGTCAGTGACCGAGCACTACGAAAACCATCTCGCGCCCATCTATCTATGGATGGTCGGTGGAATGGAAGCGGCGATCGCTCGCGGCCAGGCCGAACTGGAATCGCTCGGCCTGCGACCCAAAAAGAATCTACAGGCCATCGACCTGGGTGCCGGATTTGGCATGCACTCCATTCCACTCGCGAATCTCGGGTATTCGGTATTGGCAGTCGACAACTCCGAAACGCTCCTGGAGGTCTTGCGCGGCCAGATTGGCGCGCGTGCGATCACAACATTAAGAGAGGATTTGACGTCATTCAAACGACACGTCGGATCGCCGGTTGCTCTGATCGTGTGCATGGGAGATACGCTGACACATCTGACGGAACGGGCATCCGTCGAGCAGCTATTTGCCGATGTTGCGGATTGTCTGGAGCCGGGCGGCACTTTTGTTGCCACGTTCCGCGATTACTCGGCGTCGCTCGGCGAATTGAATCGCTTCATTCCTGTGCGCAATGACACAGACCGCATACTGAGCTGCTTCTTGGAATACGGGGACGAGACCGTTACGGTGCACGACATCCTCCATGAAAGGGATGGTGCTGGCTGGCGGCAGCGCGTTAGCGCATACCGAAAACTTCGACTATCGATCGACTGGGTGGTTCTCGCGCTCGAATCTCCGGGCCTCCAGGTACGGCAAGAGCCAGGCCCTGCCGGCATGGTGAGGGTGATCGCCAAGCGGCCAGTCTGAGCGAGATCAGCCACGTACGATCGCGCTAATCGCAAGATTCATGAGCCGTCGGCCGCGGGTCCACTGTGTGTCCACCATCTTGTTCGAAGAGTCCGTCGACAGGGTGGAAAACTAAATGCAATCACTGGCTTAGGTTCGATTCGATGGCTGCATCGAGAAGCGGAGTGTCTATCACGACATCCGCCGGGCGGCATGCCTGCGCGACGGGTTGTTGCAACGCCTACCTCAAACTCCGGCACGAGCCCGCCAGAGCGTGGCGCTCTGAAATTGTGCGACCCTAGATGCGCCCGCATCATTTTGTGGCACCATGGCGCGGACGGCGAGGCTGGGGATCTGAGCGCCGATTCGAGACGGAAACCGGGATCAACTTGATTTCAAAGTCATAGTTGCCCTCCCGATGTCCGCTCGGCTGCAGGCGGTCTATTGGACTTCGCTGGTATAGAAACTGCATAGCTCCATACAAAGGGCAGAACGAATCGTTCTGACCCCATATATAAGTCAGGGAGTTACGATGGCTCGATTAATGACCGCGATCTTGGCGGCGGCGCCGCTGAGCTTGAATCTCGCGTTTGCAGATAGTGACGCCGGACCCCAGACACCCCCACCGACGGCCGCGCCAACTCCGGCCGCCTCGACCACGGAGGCGCTCGGCACCGGTGATCTCGATGAAATTGTCGTCAACGGCATCCGGCGCGGAGATCTGATCCTCCCGACCACCGTGACGTCGACTTCGGCCTACGGTCTGGACCTTGGTGTAATGGACACACCGCGCAACAATACTTTGCTCTCTAGCGCGCAGCTCAGTGCACTGAACGTCAATAATCCTGGCGGGTTCTCGTACCTGACTTCCAGCAGCTATTCCGATGCCTCGTTCGGCCAGCCGAACGTGCCGCGCATCCGGGGTCAGTACGCCGACATGTTCTTCAATGGCATGCGCGACAGCTTCACGCTGAACGGCTACGGCGCACCGATCAGTTTCAACAGTGTCGACTCCATCGACATCGTCAAGGGCCCGGCCAGCGTGCAGGGCGGAGCCGGGGCCGGCGTCGGCGGTTCGATCAATATCGTCACGAAGATGCCGTCACTGACCAAATCCACCGAGGATTTCAGTCTAGAGTTCGATAGTCAGCAAAAGCGCATCGCCACCGCGGATGTTGGCGGGCCCCTGGGCGGTAATCTGGCAGGGCGGGTGAGTGTCGAGGTGGATGACAGCGGCAGCTATTACTACGACATGTTTTTCCACCAGCAGTCGGTGTTCGCCGCATTGCTGGATCAGGTATCGTCGAATTTCTCCTTACTGATGACGGCCGATTATGAGGCCACGACCTACCGTGAAAACGACGGTGTTAATCGGGTCAACCAGTCGCTGATCGACAACGACCTGTATCTGGCCGGTGGTCCCGTGGGGGGTCCCAGTGCGATTGAAGCGATCGACTACGCTTTTACCGAGAACAACTATACCGGCTACGTTCCGCTGAACAGGCGCATCATCATTGATGAGCCCGATGGCACCGGGGCCAAGGCGCAGCACATCAAGGGGCAGGTCATTGCCACCTATAACGCCTCGGACAATTTCTCGGTCACGAACAATACCTTTTACGATTACATGAACCGCTACAACCAGACCGAGGACTACTACGCCGACACCGCCATTGGCAGCATGACGATCGAGAACAAGACTGATTTCAAGTTCAAGTTCGGCAGCGCGGTGAGCCAGGAAGTCGACACCGGATTCACCTATCGCTATGCGCATGTGCTGGACATCCAGAACTTCCTGAACGAGCCCGTGAGTGTCTTCGATCTGACCGCCAATCCGGACACCTGGGTGCTGAACCCGTTAATTAACTACTATTCCGGGGCGATTCTGTACCCGGCGGCATTCGGTCATGACCAGTGGGGCATCAGTGGCCGCATTCCGTATGTTCAGCAGAACGGCTCCGTCGATTCCAACCTCCAGGACGCTGCGATCTTTCTTGAGCACCGTCTGCAATTCTCGCCGCAGTGGAGCATGCTGTATGGCTTGCGTGAAGACGTGGTGCAGCTCGATTACTCTGACCCGTTCCCCGACACGTTCGGCACGGGCCTGCCTCAAAGGGCATCGACCGGTTGGTACGGCCTGTACAACGGCAATGTCAGCGTCGTGTACAGCCCGACTTCCCACCTTTCGGCTTATGCCACCTACAACAAGGCCGAATACGTGCTGCCGACGGCCAACGACGGAGCGGTCGCCACCTGGGCCGTCGATCCGACCGTGTACCTGCGGCAACACACGCTGCTAGAAGAGGCGGGTTTGAAGCTGGACCTGCTGGATAAGGCTCTCTTCGTTTCGATGGCCGGCTTCTACCAGCAGCGCTCGGTCTCGAATGGGCCATCGGCCGCTGACAATACTCTGGCGCACATCAAAGGGGCCGAAATCGAGCTCAACTTCCAGCCCAATCCTAAGTTCTTCTCCACCGCGAGCTACTCTTACCTGCACACGACCCTTGATTCGCCGGCGGGCTTTTGGAATTTTCCGGCGGCGCCTGGCATCAATTATGATGGCCTCGGTACGACCGCAGTGTTCGCGCCGGGCCAGACCTTCCAGGATCCCGGTGTGCCGCAGCAATTGTTCAATCTGCTTGCGAACTATAAAACCGACTCGGGCTGGGGTGCGCAGGCGAATGTCCAGGTTACCGGAACCGTTGAGACCACGCAGTCCGGCCGTCTGAATCTTGCGGCAACGAATGCCAATGCGGTTGCCGATGGCTTCGGTGGCCTGCCGCCGGCGCTGCTCGCTTCCCTGACGGCTTCCAAAGGCTATTACCAGTCGCCGACGATTCCGTGGCAGTACACGCTCAACGCGGCCGTCTTCTACAGCTTTCAGAACTACAAGGCCAAGCTCTCGATCTACAATCTGACCAACCGGCGCAATGTGACTAATGATATCCCGTTCTACGGCAATGATTTTCTCACTCAGCAGCCGCCACGTGACTTTGACCTGACGATCAGCGCCAAGTTTTAGGGAGACGCAGGCCTGTGGTCGAGATCGGGAAGTGTGACTTCTCGGCCCAGGTCATGCGGTCGCGGACGCTCAGCGGACATCCGGGCCGGCAGGGTGGCGGCCTTTAGGCTTCCAAGCGCGAATGGCGGCGTTGGCCTAGGTGTGCTGCCATCTACCGCATGGAACCGTCAGGCGAATGGTACTTCGCGCGGCAGATTCTTGAACTGGTGCCGGCCTGGCATCTGAGCAATAGTACTCTCCATCGACATCCAAAGCTGACCGGCCGCGGGTCATCCGAGCGCCGGTGTATTCTTCATCAGTCTGACGTGCGGCCGAAGCGGGTGAGGCCAGGAGCGACTCAATGATTTCCCAGACCCCAGGGCATAGGTTTCGAACTTGGCGCATTCGTTACGAAAGGCGTACTGCCGTATTCGCCCTATTGCTTGTCACGGCGAGTGCAGGAACCTCACGCGCTCAGGAGGCGGCTTGCCCATTTCCAGACCAGAAGCCCATGCTCGTAATCCAGATGTTCTTCGGCCGAAGCGTTCCGCATCGTCGTCCGGTCACGACGAAGGAGTGGAACCTGTTTCTCAGGCGTACTGTTACTCCGCAGTTCCCCGACGGATTTACAGTCTACGATGCTTACGGCCAGTGGCTCAGTCCGAAGTCTCACTCAGTGAGTCGGGACCCGACGAAAGTTGTGGTCATCGCAACCGCCGACACCGCTGAGGTACGTGCCAAGGTGGCTGAGGTTTCGGAGAACTATCGGCAGCTGTTTCATCAAGAATCGGTGGGAGTTATTAGTCTCACGGAGTGCGGTGCGTTTTAGATCGCGGGCGGAGCCCGCTCGCGAACTCCTGTTCCATGAAGCAGGTGCGACCCCAGAAGCCTGAGCGAACCGTGAATTTCAAAACCTCGGAAGGGATTAGCCCTGGGAACCCTGGACTGGCTGGGCTACGGTTTGGGTACGGGGTCTCCTGAACTCACTATTTTGGGAATGGGACAAGTGCGCGCCCAAAGCACAGGCTATGGGCGCAGATTGCTTAGCGCGGGTTCGACGCCGGATCGGAACTCAGCGGGGCGAGACGTACATCAAACACTGCACTTAGCCTGCCATCGGCGTTGGTTACGAACTTCCGGATCAGCGATTCTCGGGTACTGAAAACTGAATCCGACGCTAGATAAGTGCATTCGCTATCAAAGAGATGGGTTGTAACACCTTGGTAGCCGGAAGCCGAGATAATGAGATGCACATGGGCGGCACGCATTGGAGAACGCGCCGCGGCCCGCATCAGTTCACCCACAGGCCCATCCATCGGTATGGAATAATTTGTCGGGCGCAACACGATAAAGCCGAACCGACCCAGAGAATCGGTATGCATCAAGGCCCGCAAATTGCTGGCGGATTGGGCTGGGTCCTGAGCCGGGTACAACCCGTTCGATGCGCAACTCCATATATCCACGAGGGCATTTGCGATCGGGGCGCCACCGACCGAACTGACGGTTCCGGCGACATGCAGGTGCTGACCACCGTCATCCGTATCAATCAGTGAAGCGCCGAACGGTCTTTGCGGTGAGTCTGGCACGTAGTACGGGCCGAGCACCGTACCGGGCGTTGC
>JBEKOK010000141.1:0-9432 GCA_049521875.1 Steroidobacteraceae bacterium | reverse complement strand
GGTCAATTGCGCGTGGTAGCGAGCGATGGAACAGTGTACACGGCCGGTGAAGTGCTATGGCTCAAGGGCCAGTTGCGCGGTATCGCCAAGGATTGCAGTGCGGGCCTCAACGAGGCCGCCGCAAGCCACCTGAATGACATTCAGTCAGCGCTGAAATCTCATCAGGCACACTTAGCAGATTAGCCCAATCTGCGAAATCTCGCGTGCCACCGGATTCCAGCCATTTAGTGCTCCTTCGAATCGTGCTGCGATGGAGTTATGCAGGGCGGCTGCGTTGCGGCTGACCAATGAAGCACTTGGTGTGCTTTCGAGTGAAGGCTCTAACGCATTTTTTAACATCTTTGCCTGTGAGCACTCTGTTTAAATCTATCTGCTGCAACGGGGAGAGGACCGAGGGCGACGCCTTGTCCGGAATAACAGTTGTTCAGCTCATATGGGAGACGCATCTATGAACAGCGGAAGCCACGTAAGACGGTGCCTCGGATCGGTCATGGTGGCAGGGCTAATGTCTCTGCCCATATTGGCAGCGGACGTGGCGGCCAGTGCCGGAGCGATCGTGGGTTTAGTCACAAATGCATCCAGCAGCCCGGTGCCGCGTGCGATGGTAATAGCCAGGAAATCTGATGGCAGTTCGATACGCGCCACATTATCCGGGTCCGACGGCTTATATGCATTCGCGGACCTGCCAGCGGGCTCCTGGTCAATCACCGCGCATGTTGATGGTGTTCCAGACGCCTCGGTATCCGTCACCATTGCCGCGAATGCAGCAGCTCGCTCGGATTTCGTGCTAACGATGCCCAATGCACCGACGCCAGCGCCAGCCGCGCTCGCGGCGAGGCTGCCCAACGTACCCGAGGCGCTGCAGGCGCCTGACCCTGCTCCGGCCGTGGATACCGTCACACCGCTGGCCAACGTCCCGGACATTGGCTGGATGAATGGCAACACGCGAGAGACTACGCCAATATTTGACACCAAGTTCTTCACGCCGGAAATCCGCTTCGATACGAATTATCTACAGGATTTCAACAATCCGGCCGATCACACGATCGTCGGCTCGACCGAGGAGTTCCGTTCGGGCGAATTCCAGGTTGAACAGGTCAGTCTTGGCGGCAACTTTCATTGGCACAACGTCCAGGCGCGCTTTCTCTCCATGTTGGGTCTGTTTGCGGTAACGACACCGCGCAATGATGCAAGCGCTGGCGTCGGACAGTGGGATTTGAATGGCGCCTACAAGTATTTGTCCGAAGCCAACGCCGGCTATCACTGGGACAACGTCGGTCACGGCCTAAACGTCGACGCCGGTATTTTTGTCTCTTACATTGGCTTATTCAGCTACTACAACTTCGATAACTGGACCTACCAGCCCTCCTTTGTGTCCTCTAACACGCCGTGGTTTTTCAACGGGCTGCGGATCCAGTATTGGCCGACTCAGAATCTTAAGATCGAACCCTGGTTGATCAACGGTTGGCAGTCCTATGCCAAATTCAACCAGCGCCCGGGATTTGGCGGACAGATTCTGTGGATTCCGAGTGAGAACATGAAGATGGTATTCAATACCTATTCCATGGGCGAGGACAATCTCTCCAGTGGCAATGGAGTGGCTTGCAACGGTGGTAATCCAAACGCGGACATTGGTAGCTGTACAGGCACAGGAAACTATATCAACTGGGCCCACGTGCAGCGCATTCACGAGGATGACAGCCTGCTCTACAAGTACTACGACAATAAGGCTTCTTCCGGAATTTCCAAGATGGCGTTTTCACTGACGTGGGACGCCGGCTGCGAATCCGGCGGTGGCACGAGCTGCTCGCGCGGACCGGATAAAGAAACTTTCCTCGGCGTAATGGCCTATAACCGCATGTGGTGGGACCAAAACAAGTACGCGGTCACAATAGGCGGCGGTGCGATGAATAATCCAGGCAGATATCTTGCGCTGCTCCCACCCATCAATGGAGCAACGGCGCCGTCCGGTTCCCCGTATTTCACCGAGAATCCCGGGCAGAAGCTTTATCAATGGGATACGCAACTCAATTTTCAATACATGCCTTCAGACTGGATCACCTGGTGGACCGAAGGGACGTTCCGACACTCGGACGTGCCTTACTGGTCGGGTCAGGGCGGCGTGACGCCTCCAACGGGCAATGGCAACTCCAACCCTGGCGGTCAGCCGCCGAACGAGTTCGCCTGTCTTGGAGGTGGATCGGGCACAGTGACCGGATTTACGGGGAATACGCCGAGCACAACCTGCGGTCCAGGAAATACTTGGTTTCCAGACCTTCGCACCCGCGAATTCATCTGGGGCGCGGGGGTGATGGTTAAGTTTTGATCCGCCGTCCTACCTGTTGACCCTGGCCATGTCGGGAAATTGCTGCATTAGTTGACAAGCGCAGGCAATTAACGATGAGGCGCTCTGGCAGTACACGATCCCGGCACTCTCAAAGTTGCGCGCTCTGTGACAATGGAGGTCAACTTTTACAGGCATACAATTTGCAAGTGGAGTGAGCTCTAACTTGCCGGCTTTTAGTCAGACCGGCGCGCGGCTCTAGCTGTAGCGGGACCAGCAATCACATTCGCGATTCGGAGGTTCTTGCAATATGCTGCGTCAAGCATGAAGGCGACTCGATCTGCAGACCTCCGATCGCCTGAGGATATCAAGAGTGTATGCAGTGCCGCCAATCTGCGGCGGCGATTTCGTGCCCACACGGAGGCGGAACTCCACGACGAATCCTGCGAAGTGGCCCAGGGCTCGGCAATCTACACCCTCTCAGACCCGCGCGACATTCGGGATGTGAAGTATGTTGGGCAGACGAGCTCGCCGAGGCGGCGCTTCCTGCAGCACTTAAATCACGCTCGACTGTGGCTGCCGGATGAACTCCCGTGGTGGGTAAAGCAGCCCAAGCTACGGCCACTTTACACCTGGATTCGCGAGCTACACCGGGACGATTATCGGCTGCCGGTCATGGTAATTACCGCTTGGGCTACCACAGTCGCGAAAGCGCGAGCCACCGAGCGAGCGCGCATCTTTGAGTACCTTGCGCTTCGACGGCCCTTACTCAATGTGGAAACAGAGCTACTCCAGTCCCGGCCTCCGTTGATTTGAAGCCGCGACGCTCGGGCCGCTACCAGTTCTTCCGCATCGCCATGTACGCGCCCGCATTTAATGGTGTAGTCGAGCCTCCTCAACTGCATTCTGTCAAAAGGTGCTTGCACCAAGTTTCTAGCATCGTGGGTGGCAGCGACAAAGAGCTCGTGCAGACGGATAGGATCTGTGAGTCAGATGATGGGTTTGTCCGCGGCCGCCGACCAGGCTGCACGGCGACCTAGAGCGTCCCTGTACGCTCGGCCATACGACAGGCTTCCTGTGATGCAGGTCGCACTTACGTAGCACTAACCGCGATAACGAATAGAAAAGCGGCCAACGATTTGCCATCAATTCTCACGCATTCGGCTAATTGATAAGCGGAACGCCAAACTGTGAACCCGCTCGTGACGCACGCGACATTTGTGCCGAGAATCAAGCGATTACAACTGAACGTTGACGAAGTAGCTGTTTAATGGAACCTCTCGCGTCGGTGCAATTAATACACGTGCGACGGTGACAGGCGTGTCGCTCATCACCCTTACAGTCGTGTCGACTATTGCGATCGCCGCCGGGGGGCTGTCTGGATTCTGGCTGCTAACCTATCGAAAACGCGCTGGTCCTGACCGGCGTTATGCCGCGATGTTGGAGCAGTCGCCCACCGGCACGCTGATAGCGGATGCTATTAGCCTGCGGGTCATCGACGCGAATCTCGCCCTCCAGCAAAGTTTGGGCTACTCATTATCCGAGCTCCAGAGTCTGCGGCTGCCACAGCTGTTTGCAGATAACAGATCAGATGCTGAGTGTCTGGCGGAAAGACTCCGTAATCATGATCCGCGACTGCCACTGCAACTGAGGCTTCGTCAACTTTGCAAGAACGGCTCATCTCCTGAAGTGGAGGCAGTCGGTCACGGCTGGCTGCTCGACGGGCGGCCCATGTTTGCGCTTACCACTTCCGACGTGACGCTCAAGAGCAAGATCGAAGCGCAGCTGCTTGAGAAGCAGCTTCGCCTGGACCATCTGGCTCATCACGACCAATTGACCGGCCTACCTAACCGACTCTATCTCGCGCATCACCTTCCGATCGCAATCGAAGAGGCCAGGGCCGCCGGCACGATGTTAGCCGTGCTCTTTCTGGATCTGGATCGGTTCAAACATATCAACGACTCACGTGGCCACGAGATCGGGGACCGGCTGTTGAAAACGGTCGCGGAGCGGGTTCGAGACACCGTACGTAAAGAGGACGAGGTTGTGCGCATGGGCGGCGATGAATTCATCGTCGTGCTCAAAGCAATCAAGCGCATCGAAATCGTCAGTGAGCTGGCTGCGCGCATTAATGAGGCGCTGAGCGCGCCGGTATTGGTGGATGGGCGTCCCCTTGTGACCACCGTCAGCATAGGCGTTAGCCTATTTCCGCGAGACGGCGCCGACATGGGAGAGTTACTGCGTCATTCCGATACCGCGATGTATCAGGCAAAGGATCGCGGACGCAATAATTGCCAGCTCTTCAACCCTGTTATGGCGCGTAAGCTGCGCGAGCGCGTGGCTATTGAGGCCAGCTTACGTGGCGCGCTTGAGGGCGGGCATCTCGATGTGCACTATCAACCGATCGTTGAGATATCATCTCAAAAGGTCGTGTGGCTCGAAGCGCTGCTGCGCTGGGAGCACCCTCATCAAGGCTCAATTCTTCCGGGTCGCTTCATCGATATCGCCGAGGAAACTGGCCTCATCGTGCCGATCGGCGAATTCGTTTTGGAGCATGTCGTGCAGGATCTGAGCAGCTGGAAGCGCGCGGGTATGTCACCTGTGCCAATCTCCATTAACATCTCCGCCGTGCAGTTGCAGCGCTCGAATCTTCACGAGAAGATCGTCGAACTCACGCGCAGGTATCAAGTCAGTCCCAGCCTGCTGCAGCTCGAACTCACCGAGAGTGCCATGTTCGAGCGCCGCGAGGGGCGCGACGGCTCAACTCGACGTGACGCGCTGTCACGCCTTCGTGATTTAGGCGTCGGGATGGCTATCGACGATTTTGGTACTGGCTACTCGAGCCTAAGCTATCTGAAGCAATGGCATGTTGATTATCTGAAAATCGATCGTAGCTTCGTACGCGATCTGGTCACTGATTTGAGCGATCTAGCGATCGTTGGCGCCATCATTGCGATGGCGCGGCACTTGAACATCAAGGTCGTGGCCGAAGGGATCGAGGGATGGCAGCAGCTCGAGAAACTACGGGAGCTCGGCTGTTCGTTCGCCCAAGGTTTCCTGTTTGCGAGGCCAGCTCCGAGCGCCCAATGTGGCAAATTCCTGACTGGTCAAGCGCTCAGTCTTACAGCTGGCGCTGAAGAATCTGAGCCAACTGGGGAATTCGGCGTCTCAGGCATATTTAGCGCAATGGGAAGTTAGAGCGAATCGAATTTATTGATACCGCATCCAGGCGCTGATTCGGCGAATCCGCGTACCAAAGCGTCGCACGAATCCCCTCCCACGTCTTGAGAGTTGTTATATCTCGCTTGCGCCGGATCAGATAAGGATTTCGCTCCACGGTGTAACAGCCCGCATTGTTGCGATGCTAGATACGTTTAATAGCCGAGTGCGTCCGCAATTAGCTCTATCTTAGAGCGGTCACTTCCGGATCCTTTGCGGCAACACCGGCCGCCACCCTGCCGTCGGGCATAGGTACCGAGATCGGCGAGACGCGAACTCTTCCAATCCCTTTCTTTGGTGTTATTCCAATCTTCCGCGCTGTACTCGGAGACAAATCGAGTAAGCGACCTTTCGCATACGGGCCACGGTCTTCGATGGTGACAACCGCGCTCTTGCCCGTCGAAATGTCGGTGACTTTGGCAATGGTACCCAGGGGTAGCGTTCGGCTAGCGGCATTGTCGGCAGCGGGATCCATCGGGGCCCCGTTCGCCATTTCTCCGCCTGCGAACCTGCCTGCATAGATGGACGCAACGCCCACTCGAGGCCGCCCCGATCGGTCCGGTAGCGGCTTCGCGGGCGCAGCCGGCGGCGGGTTCTGCGAGGTATTGCTAGCCTGGGCACCATCCTTGCCGGTGCAGCCAGCGATACCTGCCCCAATGGCTGCACTCAGCAACACTGCGGCACACGCGACTCCATGATTCGTTTTGAACATGCCCCCATGCTCCTCGGCGGGTCGCGTTCTGTCTGTAGGTGAAAAGCGCATTGTCTGTCAGCCCCAGGGCATGGGGATCGCAGTCTCGCAAATCGGATGCACTACTGGACTCGATGCAGCGCGGATGCGGCGTCCCCAGAACTGGGGGTGAGCCGGTGAAGAACTAGCTTAAAGCCATCCCGCAGAGGGAGCGGCATTCGATGGATTGTCCGTAAATTATACTCGGCTACTATCCACCAAGTTGGAGGTGCAATACCGACACGCCTTATGTCAGGGAAAGCTGCGATATGCGAATTGGCGTATTCTCAGACTCCCGTCAGTGTCACATCGGTCTGAGGAGCGCTTACACTTGGCTAAATGCGGTGCTAATTCGCCGGTCGCATACCTCTAACGAGCAATCGCCGCGGAGACTTCAATATGGGCGGCGCGCATTCCAACATGGATACCGTGATTGAGCTCGGACTCAAGCTACCCGAGGTCAAGATCAGCATCTACTACGGAGTGCGGGCACTAAAGCTGAATGGACGGATGCTGGCCTGTACGCCCGTGAACAAGTCGGCCGAAGTCAACAGCGCCGTCGTCGCAATGGGTTTCGAACAGCGTAAGAAATTACTCAAGAGCCATCCTTCGCTCTACTACGTCACTGATCATTACGCCACACACCCGACAATGCTCATTCGGTTGTCGAGGATCTCGAACGCGGAACTTGAACAAACTTTGCGTATAGCCTGCAGCTTCGTGTCAGCGGAAAGTGTGGCGCCTCGATCTCCCAGAAAAGCAAGGGCAAAAGCTGCATCTAGGATATCGGCAAAACCCAAATCTCGCTTCAGATAGCTGCCGAGGATTGTTATTCATCTTCTGTTTGATTATTTCACAACACTCACGCGCCTAACTTTGCTTGATCTTTCCAAAGGCCCAGGAGCTTGGCCTCGCGTTCAGCAGAGACACCAGCCTTCAGCATCGCCTGGCGCTCTGCGGGTTGTTGCTTGAACCAAGCGAGGTTGTCCACCGCCGTGGTGCTTAGCTTGCGATAGACAAGCCCGGCACCTTTGGCTTTGTCGATGTTGCGTCGCGCGAAGCCGGCGGTGTCCCCAGTGCCTGGCACCCACACCGGCATGTCGCGCCATGGTGAAACCTGTTCGGATTCTAGGAAATCCGCCGACGCCCAGGTCAGGTGAGCCTTTGAATGAATGGCCAATGCAATTGTCCGCAGCATGTCGCGCATATTAAGAGGATTCGCGGGCCCCGTCGCATTGAAGGTGCCGACGACGCGTGCTTCTGCGATGCGAATAGTCCATTCCGATAGATCCCTGACATCGATGAACTGCACCGGGTCGCGACCGTCGCCGGGCGCAAGAACGTCCCCGCCGCGGGCCAGACGTACGGGCCAATAGGTGAAGCGATCGGTCTCATCTCCCGGCCCGGCAATAAGACCAGGGCGAATAATTGTGGTCGCTCCAGGAAAGTGCTTTTCGGCTTCCTGCTCGCTAAGCACCTTGAGTGGTCCGTAGAGCGCCCCGCCGCTGGCGCGAACCGACTCCTGGGTCTCGGCCATCGCATCCTTACCCGTGTAGGCAGCGACAGGCGCGGATTCATCCTCCGCTTTATCGTTCTGAGCGTAGACCGAGACCGTCGAAATGAATATGTATTGACCTACATTACCGTGCAGTACCTGACCTGCATCCCGGACCCATCGCGGCAGGGTCGTAGGATTATCGATACATACATCCCATTCGCGCCCCTGCAGTGGCGTCAATTCCCCCGCATTTCGATCTCCGATCAGCTGCTCTACCTCGCCCGGCCACGCTTGAGATTTCATGCCGCGATTGAACACTGTGACCTTGTGACCGCGCGCCAACGCGTAGCGCACTTGAGGCGGTCCGATAAATCCGGTGCCGCCTAAAATCAGAATTCTCAGCGGTTTAGGGGGAACTTCGGAGTTGGTGGTCATAACTTTAGCGCGGCTGGCCACGCTCAGGCCGGCGAGAGCCGCCATCGAGAGCTTCACGAGAGTTCGGCGCGTGTACTTCATTCTTGGCTCCTAGCGCGGAGAACAATTTGAAAATCTTCCTCATTGGCTCAGCGCGCTTTCATCCACAGGGCAATTGGCTTATACCACGGTCGAGCTCGGGCACCCCCGGGTTGCGCCAGGCTTCGCCTTGCCGGTTGATCCAACGACATTAAGGATTTTGCCGCGTTCGCCGTCTTGCATTGCTTTGACCATTCGGGGATGACCCGCAATGCATTGTATGCAGCTAAAGGCAGAGATCGTGCAGGCGGCGGTCTGCCGCTTCACGGGAATTGGGCATAGCGTGAAGAGATCGGGAGCGTGGCACGTGACAGGAATTGCGATTGCGACGGCGTTGTTCTGGAACGCGATGGGAGAAACGGCTGTTGCGACCGGCCTTGAAGGCAGCTTCAGCGCTGAATTGCCGCAGCCAGCGACCATTTGGCACTTGGATTCCTTGCATGGACTGGAGCTTCGAGGCATCAACGAAGACGGGGCCGACCCGGTGAGGATTCACGCCAGTGTGTCCGACTATCGCGGACGTCACGCCTTGCGGATTGTCAACGAGGAGGGGCAGTCGGCAGGACCGCGTGGCGCCGAGATACTGGCGATTGTGCGATCGTCGAACCTCCTCGACGGGACAATCGAACTGAACGTCGCCGGGTTTCCGCGCATGGGTGCCAAGGCTGGCACACGTGGATTCGTGGGTGTCGCATTTCGCGTGCAGGATGGCGGGCGGCAATACGAAACCTTCTATTTGCGCATGACCAACGGGCGCGCCGAAGATCAGGTGCGACGCAACCATACGGTCCAGTACAGCGCCCTGCCCGACTTCCCCTGGAATCGACTGCGGGACGAAAACCCCGGAATGTACGAATCTTATGTCGATCTGGCCGCGGGCGCCTGGACGCGGATAAAGATCGAGATCGCCGGCGCGACGGCGAGCTTCTACGTCAATGGCGCCCGCGAGCCGTGCCTGATCGTAAAGGATCTGAAGCTGGCGCCTGCCCTGGGCAATGTGGCGCTCTGGGTCGGATCGGACACGGTGGCCTACTTCTCCGATCTGACCGTGATCCAGGGGGTGGACATGTCCTAGGTCACAGCGCCAGCGGGTCACGCCGCAATCACCTCCGGCGTGGCGATGCGGCGATGAGCGCCAGGGCGTCGCGTGTGGTTGCCGCTTGCGCGCCGGGCCTTGCTGCGATGCTT
>JBEKOK010000140.1:0-9458 GCA_049521875.1 Steroidobacteraceae bacterium | reverse complement strand
TGTCTATCTGCGACAGATGATCAGCGGCCAGTGGAGCGGGACGATGAACCTGACCGAGCCGCAGGCCGGTACCGATCTGGCGGCCGTGGCCACGCGCGCCGTGCCGCAGCCGGATGGCACTTACCGGCTCAGCGGCCAGAAGATCTTCATCACCTATGGCGATCACGATCTGACCGAGAACATCATTCACCTGGTGCTGGCACGCACGCCTCAGGCACCCGCGGGCGTGCGCGGCCTGTCGCTGTTCGTCGCACCCAAGTTCCTCGTCAATGCCGATGGCTCGATCGGCGCGCGCAATGATGTGCAATGCGTGTCCATCGAGCACAAGCTCGGCATCCACGGCAGTCCGACCGCGGTGCTTTCCTGGGGCGCACATCCTGCCGCCGGCAGCACCGGACCGGCGGGCGCCACGGCGTGGCTGGTCGGGGAAGAAAATCGCGGTCTTGAGTACATGTTCATCATGATGAACGCGGCGCGCTTTGGGGTCGGCGTTGAAGGCGTGGGCATTGCCGAGCGTGCCTTCCAGCGCGCGCGCCAGTACGCGCGCGAGCGCATTCAGGGCACGGAACTGGGCGCAAAGGATGCCAAGCGCGTGCCGATCATCCGCCACCCCGATGTGCGACGCATGCTGCTGACGATGAAGGCGCAGATCGAAGCGATGCGCGCCCTGACCTGCACGGTCGCGGCGGCGCTCGATTCGGCGCACGCCGAAGCGGATGCGGCCGAACGGGCCCGCGCGCAGGCCTTTTCGGATCTGATGATCCCGGTGCTCAAGGGCTGTAACACCGAGAATTCGGTCAGCATCGCCTCGCTCGGTGTACAGATTCACGGGGGCATGGGTTTCATCGAGGAAACGGGCGCCGCGCAGCACCTGCGCGATGCCCGGATCACAACGATCTACGAGGGCACCACCGGCATCCAGGCTAACGACTTGATCGGTCGCAAGATTGCCCGCGATGGCGGCCGCGCGGCGGCCGATTTCATCGCCCGCGTTCGTGCCGTGCTGGCGGAATTGCAGTCAAGCTCGGATCCGCAGCTGCTTGCGATCGCGCTGCCGCTGCAGGCAGGCGTCGATGCGCTGGCCGAAGCCATCAGCTTTGTGGCCACGAGCTATGGCACCGACCCGCGTCGCGCGAGCGCCGGCGCGGTCCCGTTCCTGCAGCTGTTCGGCCTCGTCGCCGGCGGCTGGCAAATGGCACGCGCCGCCCAGGTGGCGGTGCGCGAACTCGCCGCCGGTCACGCCGAAGCGCCGTTCTATAAAGCCAAGCTGGCGACGGCGCGATTTTATGCTGACCACCTGCTCACGGCAGCACCCGGGCTCGCGGCGACCGTGGTCCGCGGCGCCGATGCGGTGCTGGCCTACGATGAGGAGCTGGTTTAGAGCCACCGCGGGTGCGGGCCAGCCCTGATCGGGTTCCTCACTTGTTGAAGCGCGCACCGGGGCAGCTCGATACCCAAAGTCCAATTGCCATAATCCCTTCGCGCGCGCATTCTTGGTGGCGTGGCCACAGGGCTTGCGGTGGTTACAGGAGGAGTACCAGGGCTCAAAAAAGCCTTGCGGGTCAAATCCATTACATTTGAACCGGACCGCTCAAGAGGGTAGCCGCAACAAGCGGCGCTCTACTGCGAGCAACCGGCCACGGACAGGTTGCCGAAATGGCGCGTCCGCGGAAATCCAGAACTACCTTGAGGGGGGTGCCATGGATATCCAGCGTCGTTCGATCGTCACTTCAGGTCTGATGGGTCTGGCTGCGGCCGGGGCCGCAGCGGCCGCGACACCAGTGCGCCGCACCGAAACCAGCGGGCAGATGTCCGAACGCCAGGCGCAGCAGGCCGCTGCCGCGCGCCAGGTCGAAAACACAATGAGCCGCTATACGGTCTATGAATCCCTCGGCCGTGTCGGCGATTCCCTTGATGAGTTCGCTTTGAGCGAAAAGGATGTTCAGGCCGATGTCGGATTCGGCTTCTACTATGGCGAAGAAGGGATCCGCAAGTTCTGCGCCGTCAATGGCCTGCTGATCGGCAATTCCACTGAAGGCACTTTGCGCAACGGTGCCACCCACCTGTATGCCAACACGACACCTATTATCGAGGTGGCCGAGGATCTGAAGACCGCCAAGGGATTGTGGCTGTCGGCCTCGGCGCTGACCTTTGGCAGTCCGTCCAAGGGTTTCCAGCCGCGCACCGGCTATAGCCGGCGCGCCTGTGATTTCATCTACGTCGACGGGCGCTGGAAACTCTGGCATTTCATGGTCTATGGCCTGATCAGCGCACCGATCGGCAAGGCCTGGACGGACAATGATGTCGTGGAGGAGAACATGCGCACGCGCTTCGATTGGATTCCGGAGCGGCTTAAGCCTGATCTGCCCACCGATGTAGGTATCGGCGCGGCGGGTGGCTGGCGCCCGGATCGCCCGATCATGCAGGTGAAGGTGCCCGCGCCTTACAAGACCTTCGAGGAGACCTTCAGCTACGCGCGTACCAGCTGAACGCGTTGCCCGCAAGAGCGTAGCAGGTGTCGCACCGACGCCTGCCACGCTCTTTTCTCCGCCCCGATCGGTGACCGCCATTTCCCCGCTCGGGTAATTAACGGTCGACGAATCACACCACGCCCCCGATAATCTGCCTATCCTTTGGAGCGCGGATCCGCTGCATGAGCGACGACACCGATCAGCCCTCATCACGCTCGCGTCGGCGCTTGCTCACCGGACTTGCGCTCGCTGGCAGCGCCGTCTCCTCGGCGGCGAACTCGCGTGCCGCACCGGCGCTGACGCGCGATCAGTTGAAACTGAAGGCGGCGATCACAGGCGATGTCTATTGGCGCGGCCAGAGCGGCTATGAGGAGGCACGTGCCAGCGCGGTCTGGCGTGCCAACAAGCCTGAGCGTTATCCGACCGTCATTGTGCAGGTCCAGAACGCCGCGGACGTGCAGGCCGCGGTGCGCTATGCACGGACACACGGTTTGAAAGTCGGCCGGCGCGCCGGCGGGCACAGCTGGTCGAGTGCCTTTATGCGTGATGGCGCAATGCTGATTGACCTCTCGCGCCTGCAGGACATCGCGATCGATGTGCCCAATCGCAGCGTCTGGACCGGCGCTGGCGTGTTGGGCTCCATCCTCAATGGCCAGCTGATGGCTCGGGGCCTGATCGTGCCGACCGCGCATCATCTGACACCGGGAATCAGCGGCTTTGTCATGTGCGGCGGCTTTGGCTGGAATTCGCGGCTGTGGGGCAACGGTTGCGCGCATATCCAGGCGATTGATGTCGTTACGGCCACCGGCGAGCTGATCCGGGCTGACGATACGCAGCACAGTGATTACCTGTGGGCCGCGCGCGGCTCGGGTGCCGGGTTCCCTGGGGTCGTGACGCGTTTTCAGTTGATGGCGCATGCACTGCCGAGTGTCGTCAAGGTCAGCGCCTACACCTATTCAGCCGATGAGCTGGAAGCCGTGTTCACCTGGGCGCGCTCGATCGCCTCGCAGGTCCCGCCTTACCTTGAGCTCGTCATCGTCTGTTCGGCTCACGATGAGCAGGGCAACTGGACCGCGCCGCGACTGACCGTCGCAGGGCTCGCGCTCACCGACAGCGATGATGTGGCCGATGAAGCCCTCGCGCTGCTCGCCACCTGCCCGGTCATCGATAAGGCGCTCCGCAAGCGCGAGCGGGTCGCGAGTACCATCGATGAGCGCTACGTGAGCGGCTACAGCGCGGATCCTGCCGGACATCGCTTTGCCGCGGACAACTTATGGACCAACGCCAGTGCGGAGGAGCTGGTGCCAAAACTGCGGCAGTTGTTCACCGACCTGCCCTCGCCGCGCTCGCATGTGTTCTGGTTCAACTGGGGTCCGACTAAATCGCTGCCCGACATGGCCATGTCGGTGCAAGGCGAAATCTACCTCGCGGCCTACTCGATCTGGGATGATCCGGCCGAGGATGAGCGCATGACCCGCTGGCCCGTCGAACAGATGCGCCGTCTTGAGTCGCTGTCCGTTGGCGGACAGATGAACGATGAGAACATGCTGGCGCGTCCGCAGCAGCGCTATCTGTCCGAGGCGGCCAGCGCGCGCCTCGAGCAGATCCGCGCCCAGCACGATCCGGGCGGAGTGTTCCTGTCCTACCTGCGCTAGGCAGCCGGCAATGACGACCGACAACCAGGCCTAAGGGGCCTTCAGGATTCGCGTGAGCAAGAGGACTGCAGATCCGCATCGCGCATCGACTTCGGAATCAGTTCCACAGGAGTTCACGCGTGTGCGCCGCAGCCCCAGGCTCGGCACGCACCGCCGTGAGATGATCAATGCGATCCTGGATGCCACGCCGCTGTGTCACATCGCGCACGTGGTCGAGGGCCGGCCGGTCGCGACCCCGACGCTGCAATGGCGGATCGGCGACCACATTTATTGGCATGGCAGCACCGCGAGCCGGATGATCCGCACGCAGCTCGCGCCGTCTCCGGTGTGCCTGACGGTCACGCTGCTCGATGGCTGGGTGCTCGCGCGTTCGGCGTTCCACCACACGATGAATTACCGCTCAGTCATGTGCTTCGGGCAGCCGCAGCGCATTGCCGAGGACGCCCGCAAGCTCGAGGTCCTCGAGCTGTTCATGCGTCGCTGGCTGCCGGGTCGCTGGGAGAAGCTGCGGCCCACCAAGCGCAAGGAGCTGGCGGCGACCGATGTCCTGTCGATGCCCATTCTGGCCGCCAGCGCCAAGGTCCGCAGCGGACCGCCGGATGAACCCAAGGCCGATCATGCGTGGCCGGTGTGGGCAGGCCACATCCCGCTCGAACTCAAGACCCTCAGGCCGCAACCTGCCCCAGACCTGGACCGGACGCTACCCGGGCCGCGCCTCGGCGCACCACTGCGCCGCTCAAAGCCGGCCTAAACCCAGCGCAACGCTCAGGCCGGCTGCGGGCGATACAAATCCTCGCGACCCACTGCCAGCAAGGCCTCGGGCATCTGTTTCAGCAACGCCTGCAGCGGGGCCATCGAATCCGCTGAGCACACGCCGGTCGTCTCATCCATGTAAGCGCACTGCGCAATTTCAAACTGGATTGCGTGTACGCGTTGTGATGGCTGTCCGTACGCACGGGTGATGTAACCACCCTGGAAGCGGCCATTGAGCACGTGCGTGAACCGCGACTGGGCTTCAAGCAGCGCGACCACGTTCCGCTCGGCCGTCCGGCCGAGGCTGCGACCGCCGTAGCTACCCACGTTGATATCGGGAAGCCGGCCTGAAAACAGTCGCGGCACGCTGCTTAGGATTGAGTGTGCATCGACAAGCACCGCAAAGCCATGCTGCTTGAGACGTTGTTTAATCAGCGCCTGCAAGGCCTCGTGATAGGGTCGCCAGTAGAGCTCACGGCGCCGGCTCACTTCTGCCGCATCGGGCCCGGCGCCTACATAAATGGCTTGACCGGCAAAGGTTTCGGTCGGGCACAACGGCGTCGTCGTCTGGCCGGGATAGAGTGAGTGATCATCCGGCGGACGGTTCAGGTCGATCAGGTAGCGTGAGTAGCGGGCGCGTACCCAACCGGCGCCGGTGCGTATGGCAAAAGCCCACAGCCGATCGACATACCAGTCCGTGTCGATCACAGAACGGCCCGCATCGGTCAGCAGCGGCAGCAGCGCCTCGGGCAATTCGGTACCCACATGGGGCATCGAGACGATCAGCGGTGAATGCCCCGGGTCGCTCTCGAACGCAGCGGAGTTCTCAGCCATCCAGACCCACTCCAACCGGCCAGTCCCGAAACTGCCCGGAGACCACCAGCGCGCTCGCGGCTTCCAGATCCGGCGCCATGAAGCGATCGCTGACGTACGGTTTGACGTGCGAGCGCACCAGCACTACTGCCCGCTCAAGCACGGCGGAACTCTTCAGCGGTCGGTGAAACTCAATGCCCTGCACCGCCGCCAGTAGTTCCACGCCAATCACGGCGGCGGCATTGGCTGCCATCAGGCTCAGGCGCCGCGCGGCGTGAGTGGCCATCGAGACATGGTCCTCCTGGTTCGCCGAGGTCGGAATTGAATCGACGCTGCACGGATGCGCCAGCGCCTTGTTCTCAGACACCAGCGCCGCGGCCGTGACCTGCGGGATCATGAAGCCGGAGTTCACACCGCTTTCTTTTACCAAGAAGGCCGGCAGGCCGCTCATCTTCGGATCGACCAGCAGCGAGATGCGCCGCTCCGAGATCGAGCCGACCTCGGCGATGACCAGCGCGAGCTGGTCGGCGGCGAAGGCCACGGGCTCGGCGTGGAAGTTGCCACCGGAGCAGACGCTATCGTCCTCGGGAAAGACCAGCGGATTATCTGTGACCGCATTGGCCTCGCGCACCAGAGTCGCCGCGGCATTCGACATCAGGTCGAAGCAGGCGCCCATGACCTGTGGCTGGCAGCGCAAAGAATAGGGATCCTGCACTCGATCGCACTCCACATGGCTCGCGCGGATGAGACTGCCCGCGAGCAGCTTGCGAAAGGCCGCTGCCACGCGCTGCTGACCCGGCTGGCGACGCAGCGTATGAATGCGCGCATCAAAAGGCACGTCGCTGCCCTTCAGGGCATCCACAGACAGCGCGCCGCTGACGAGCGCGGCGCAGAACACGTCCTCAATCTGCATCAGACCGGTCAGCGCAAGCGCAGTCGACACCTGCGTGCCGTTGAGCAACGCGAGGCCTTCCTTGGGTCCGAGCTCCACCGGCTTGAGTCCGGCCTTGGCCAGCGCGCGTGCCGCCGGCAGGATGCGGCCGCCGACCCGCACTTGACCTACCCCGATCAGCGCCGCGGACAGATGTGCCAGTGGCGCCAGATCCCCGGAGGCTCCGACCGAGCCCTGTCCGGGTATACAGGGATAAATCCCGTGAGCCAGCAGATCACACAATGCCTGTACCGTGGAAGCGCGGATGCCGGAGTAACCCTGCACTAGACTTGCAATCTTCAGCGCAATGATCAGGCGCACGACTTCATCGGGCAGCAGCGCGCCAACGCCAGCGGCGTGCGAGAGCACGAGGTTGCGCTGCAGCTGGCGCAGCTGCTCACGCGGTATGCGCGTCTGGGCCAGCAGGCCGAATCCGGTATTGATCCCGTAGGCAGTCGCATCCTGATCGAGCAGCCGCTCCACGACTGCCTCGCCACGGCGCAGCCGCGCCAGATCCGCGCGGCTCAACTGCACGCGCACGGGTTCCTCGCGCAGGCGGCGCAGCAATGGCAGATCGAGCGTCCCCGGCTTCCACAGCCACGTGCGCTCGGCGCGCGCTTGACTCACGAATTCACCATCGGCAGCTTCAGACCCTGCTCCCGGGCACAATCGATGGCCTCGGTATAGCCGGCATCGGCATGACGCATCACGCCGGTGGCCGGATCATTCCACAGCACGCGGGCCAGGCGCCGCCCCGCCGCTTCGGTCCCATCGGCCACGATGACCACGCCGGCATGCTGCGAGTAACCCATGCCCACGCCGCCGCCGTGGTGGATCGACACCCAGGTGGCGCCGCCCGCGGTATTGAGTAGGGCGTTGAGCAGCGGCCAGTCGGACACCGCATCGGAGCCATCCTGCATCGCCTCAGTCTCGCGATTCGGGCTCGCTACCGAACCGGAGTCCAGATGATCGCGACCGATCACGATCGGCGCCTTGAGTTCGCCGCGGGCCACCATCTCGTTGAAAGCAAGTCCCAGGCGATGCCGCTGGCCAAGGCCCACCCAGCAGATACGCGCCGGCAGCCCCTGGAACTGGATACGCTCTCGCGCCATGTCGAGCCAGCGATGCAGGTGGGGATCATCGGGGATCAGCTCTCGGACTTTGGCATCGGTCTTGTAAATGTCCTCCGGATCCCCCGACAGCGCTACCCAGCGGAACGGACCGACGCCGCGGCAGAACAGCGGCCGGATGTAGGCGGGCACGAATCCCGGGAAATCAAAAGCATTCTTCACGCCCTGGTTGAAGGCTTCCTGGCGGATGTTGTTGCCGTAGTCGAAGGTCGGAATGCCGCGGCGCTGGAACTCGAGCATCGCCTCGACATGTTTCCCCATCGAAGCGCGCGCGGCCGCAGCGACCGCATCCGGGTCTGAGAAGCGACGGGCCTCCCACTGCTCGAGACTCCAGCCTTCGGGCAAATAGCCGTTGACCGGATCGTGAGCGGAGGTCTGGTCAGTCACCGCATCGGGGCGCACGCCGCGGCGCAGAAGCTCGGGGAGGATTTCGACGGCGTTGCCCAGCAACCCGACCGATATGGGCCGCCGCTCGCTGCCGGCCTTTTGAATCATCGCCAGTGCTTCATCGAGCGTGTCGGCACGCGCATCGAGGTAGCGTGTGTCCAGGCGCTTCTGGATACGACTGGGCTGGCATTCAATCGCCAGCATCGAGGCCCCGGCCATCGTCGCGGCCAGCGGCTGGGCGCCGCCCATGCCGCCTAATCCTGCGGTCAGGATCCAGCGACCGGCCAGATCGCCGCCGTAGTGGCGCCGACCCATCTCGACAAAGGTTTCATAGGTCCCCTGGACGATGCCCTGACTGCCGATGTAGACCCAGGAGCCCGCGGTCATCTGCCCGTACATCATCAGGCCGCGGCGATCGAGCTCATTGAAGTGCTCCCACGTGGCCCAGTGCGGCACCAGATTGGAATTGGCGATCAAGACTCGCGGCGCGTCTGTATGCGTACGAAATACGCCGACCGGCTTGCCCGACTGCACCAGCAGTGTTTCGTCATCACCCAGCGTCTTGAGTGTATCGACAATGCGATCAAAACATTCCCAGTCGCGTGCCGCGCGGCCGATACCGCCGTAGACCACCAGCTCTTCAGGCCGCTCAGCGACCTCAGGGTCCAGGTTGTTACGCAGCATCCGCAGCGCGGCTTCTGTCAGCCAGCTGCGCGCCTCGAGTCGCGTGCCATGGGCAGCGCGGATCTTGCGGGTCGTGTCGGTGCGGGTGGGTGCATCCATGATCAAGTCCCCTTAATCCAGAGTCGATGGCTCAGATATCAAAATTACCGCGCAACTCAAAACGGTTGCCCGGATGATAGAGCAAGGCATACGAGGCCCGCTCGCCGCGGCTCCAGGTAATGCGCTCGATCAGCAGCGCCGCCTCCTTGGTTCCCATGGCGAGGTGCCGGCGCGTTGCAGCATCGGGTTGCACCGCGCGCACCGCGTGCTCGACGCGCTGCAGCGGTGCTACCTCCATCAGGTACTCGTTCGGCGTCGTCGCGGTGAAATCCATCGTCAGGTAATCCGGAGCAAGCGCCGGATTGACATAGCGATTTTCGAGTTGCGCGGGCAGATCGCGCTCGAAGTGAACGATCAGCGAGTGGAATACGGTCGTGCGACGGGTGCCGAGGCCGAGGGCCGCGCGTACCGAATCTGCAGCGGCGATGCGCTCCTGCGTCAGGACCTCGGCCCGGTAACCGTGGCCGCGCTCACGAATCTCGGTCGCAATGCTGCGGATCTGCAACGGATGGCTGGCTGCCTTCTGATCAGCCAC
>JBEKOK010000139.1:0-9474 GCA_049521875.1 Steroidobacteraceae bacterium | reverse complement strand
CATCGGTCTACACGGTCGCCTGTGGCAAGGAGGTTCGCTGCGCCAAGGTGTACAAGCAGGCCGAGCAGCGCGGCTTCCACAACCTCGCTCGCTACCAGGAAGGTCGCAAGACCCGGGGAAGCCGCGACGCGCGCGCACTCGGAAAGCATGGCCGACATGGACGTCGCGTGCAGGAGGCGGAATGGCAGAATGCGGAAATCCAGGCCCTATTCCGGCTGGCAGCCGCTGGTGTACGGGTGCCCGTGCCCTATGGCGTTTACGACGGTGTGCTGCTGATGGAGCTGGTGCGGGATGCCTCCGGCCATCCGGCGCCGCGACTCAATGACGTCGAGATTTCCCCTGAGCAAGCCCGCCTCTGGCACCAGTTCATGATCGAGCAGATTGTGCTGATGCTGTGCGCCGGGCTGATCCACGGCGACCTGTCGGAATTCAATATCCTGGTCGACGGCAGTGGGCCGGTCATCATCGATCTGCCGCAGGCGGTAAATGCTGCCGCCAACAACAGCGCGTTTCGCATGCTTGAGCGCGATGTGAATAACATGCGCACAACATTTGCGCGGGCGGCGCCTGAACTGCTCACCAGCGACTATGCTCTGGAAATGTGGAGCATCTATCAGCGTGGTGAACTCAAGCCAGACACGGTACTTACCGGGCTGTACGTGCATGATCCCAGCCGGCCCGATGTCGAGGGCATCCTGGAACACATCGAGACTGAGCGGCGCGAGGCCGAAGCCAAGGCGCGCTGGCGCGCCGAGGCCGAAACCGCCTGAGTCTGCTGCGCGTGGCTTAGTGCGGACGGAGCGGTCTACAATGGCCGCCCGACCTGCATGGATTGCGCTCAGCATGCCCTCGTTTGATGCCGTCTCCAAAGTCGATCTACATGAGCTGACCAACGCGGTCGATCAGGCCAAGCGCGAACTTGAAAAGCGCTATGACCTGCGCGGGACGGGTGCGCGCTACGAGCTCACGGGTTCTGAAATCATGCAGTTTGCGCCCAGTGAATATCAGCTGAACCAGATCCTGGACATCCTCAGGCTGCGCCTGGCTGCCCGCAGCATCGACGCACGCTGCCTCGATCTTGGCGATGTGGAAGTCAACCTGGCCGGAGCGCGCCGCAAGATCACGGTCCGCCAGGGCATTGAACAAATGGCTGCCAAGAAACTGGTGGCAAAGATCAAGGATTCCAAGCTCAAGGTCGAGGCCCAGATCAATGGCGACAAGCTGCGCGTCAGTGGCAAGAAGCGCGATGACCTGCAGGAGGCCATGGCTCTGCTACGCAAAGCGGATGTCGAGGTGCCACTGCAGTTCGAGAATTTTCGGGACTGACCGCCCAGGTGGGCGGCGCGCCATCGCCACACTGCAAATGTCACATACGGCTTGCTAACATAGCCGCCCATTCACTTACCGATCCTCGCTTCACCACCATGAGCATGTCATTGCGCGACCAGCTGATCCAGGCTGGCCTGGTCTCCGAGAAGCAGGCGCGCGCCGCCACCGAGCACAAGCGGGCGCCGCAGGTCTCGAGAAAGAAGCCGCCGCCGGTATCCGAGCAGCAACGTCGCCTGCAACAGGCGCAGGCCGAGAAGACCGCGCGCGATCAGGCGCTGAATCGCAAGCAGCTTGAGAAGGCCGAGCGCCGGGCGCGGCGCGCCGAAGTCCGCCAGCTTGTCGAACAGCACCGCGTGGCGCCGGTTGAGAGCGAAGACTGGTTCAACTTCGTCGATGGCGCGAAGATCAAGCGCATCGCCGTCACGCCCGTGCTGCGCGCATCAATCCTGGGCGGGGATCTGGTGATAGTGCGCAGCGATAATCGCTATGATCTGGTGCCGGAGGCGGCAGCGCAGCGCATCCGCGAACGGGATCCGAGCGCGGCTATTAAGGTCGAAGCCACAACCTCAACCGCGGTGGATGCGAAGGATCCGGACTATCAGGACTTTATCGTCCCCGACGATCTGATGTGGTAGCGGGCAATATCGGCGCGCTTTAGATCTGCTCGGCGAGTGTAATGGTCACCGGACGCCGTCCGGTGCGGTTTCTGATCAGCAGCGAGATTCGCGTGCCCACAGGCCCTTTGAAGCGCTCGCGCAACTGCTCAATGGGTATTCGGTCGGCGGCCCGGCCGTTAACCTCAAGAATCTCTTCATTGGCCACCAGGCCTGCCTGCGCAGCGGCACTGTCGGTAGTTACATCCATGATCACCGTACGGCCGTTCGGAGCACGTGAGATCCACAGTCCTGATCGGTCAAATACATCCGGCCCATAGGCCAGCGCATTGGGCTCCAACCACAGCAGCTGGCGGCCGTAATCAAGCGTCACGGTAAACCGCCTGAGCAAATCGCCCCCAATGTTGCCGGCGGTTCGGGTCGATGCGGCAACCCCGCCTTTGTCGGTGACGATCTCGGTCACCGGGCTGTAGATCGTGAGACCCCCAATTGTCAGTTCACCGGCGCGTGCAAGCAGAGCGCGACTGGGCCCGCCAACGCCGTAACCGACGATGGCACTATGGATCGCACGATACTTGTCAATGAGATCGTTGGCCTTTGCGAACGGCACCATGATGCTCAGCGCGCTCCTCGAGCCCGTATCGATCTCGAATTCGCCGCTCACCCCATCCAGCAGGCCCGTAACCACCGGCACATGCGCATTGAAGGTAAAGGGAATCTGGACCGCGGCAGTCGGCGCCTGAAAGGCATCCGGCCTGGCGAAGGTCATGCGGCACGCCACGTAATCGATCGAGATCACCGCCCGCTTGGCAAACTCATAGCCAAGCAGTCCGGCGAATTTATCATCCTTGCCCTCGAGTTCTGAGAAGCCAGGAGAGTAATCAACGCCAAAGACCTGATCTTTGAGCTCCAGGCCCCCGATCGAAATGCTCTGAATCCGGGCAAAACCAAACTTGGCGATAGCATCACCAAAGCCACCGCCTGCCAATGCACCTTCCATTCGCACGCCCAGTGCCTTGGCCGCCGCCGCCTCAATGAAATCGGTGGCGCCGGTGTCAAACAAGAACGGTCGAGGCGCGCTACCGTTGATCGATGCCTGCAGGTAGATGTGGTTGTTAAGCAGCTTGAACGGTACGGTGATCGCGCTCTTGCCAGCGGGCCATTGCGCCGTATTGGCCGGGGACGAGGGCGGCGCAAAGCGCTCGGGCTGGTCCGCGTCCAGCAGGCTCAGCGAGGTGATTTCGCTGACCGTATCGAATTGCGAATCGTTCCCGACCCGATCGATAGTCTTGCGCGGTAGCAGCAACCCATCAAAGCGCTGAAAGTCAGAATAGATGAAGGTGTGCGGCTGGCCACCTGTGACCTGCACTTCCCGCTCAATCAGATGCGTCAGCGGATCAAACCACACTTCAAACGCCTCGGCATCGGCCGGCGTGATGCGAATGACCTCGAAGTCCATGCCATCGGCGGAGCGCTGACCTAAATAGGCACGCTGCGCTTCAAAGGGTCCCGGCAGGAAGAAGGCGTACCCCTCGCGGTAGGCGTCCTGTTTAGCCTGAGCTACTGATTCACCACTGGTCTCGATCCGCACCTCTCCGCTGGAGTCCGTGGTCCAGGCTTGGGTACCGTCCCAGCCGTTGCCTCCGGATACCGGGCCGAGCTCGTAGTGCTGGGCATTGTGCAGCGAGCGCAGACTGGCCCAGACTTCATACTGCCCGCTGAGGCCGCCAGCGCTCACACGACCGGTTTCGTGCCACAAGACGGCTCGATTCCAGACCGAGTCCCCACTGGCCTCTTTCGAGGCCGCAATCAAAGTATCTGCACGAGTACTCGACTCGGCCTCACCACCCGAGGCGCATTGCAGCGCGCACAGCAGGAACGCGGCGCTGGACGGCCCGATCTTCACCCTTCGGAATTCCTGTCACCGGTCATATTGACTACGGATTCTAACGGCCAGGGATGCGCGCGTCGCGGCACGTGCGGCCAAACCGGGCACGCGGCGCGTCAGCGAAGCTGATAGCGCATGAGCCGCCCGTTCGGGGTTGCAGTTTCCAGACCCAGCCAGCGCTGGTCAGCGGAGTACCACAATTTGATCTTCATCGTGTCGGCGGTAATCAGATACGTCTCGACCATTTCGGACTTGCCATCGACGGCAAGAATCTCGGATCCCAGGCGCGTGACGACTATCGGAAGGTAGGCGCCGGTCTGCGGGTTAAGTAGCCGGGACTGCTGCAGTATGCGTGGATTCCAGTAATCAAAGGTCATCACACACGATGGAAGTCTTGTCACACCCTGTGACGTCGTCACCACAAACGCGGCATCGCTTACTGACCCCCGCACGTCCTGAGTGGTTCCGTTCTCGTTGGTGGACGCCTCCAGACTCTGAAGGCAATCACCCTGGAATGTCTCGTGGCTAACATGACGGTACCGGTAGAGGGGCACCGCCATAACCGTCACCCTGAAGTCCGCTTCGCTGAGCAGACTGGTTGACATCCCCTGCTCGGTCACCTGAAAGCGGTGGGAGCCGATCGGCTTGCCATCGAGCAGCACCTTAAAATTCCAGTCGTTGGCTTGGCTAGGCATGGCCCCCGCGCTGCCGGCCAGTAAGATGCCTACCAGGAGCATGCCGGAAAGCCAGAGGGAATGAATTCTCATTATGTCTCGCCAGTCGCCGTCAGAGATCAGATTCGATGCGCTGCAGTAGCGCCATCCGGATGGCAGCATCCTCAACAGCAACTACGCAGTAGCACCGGTTGTGGATGCAAGCGCCCTATGAGTTCACGTGCCTGTTCAGCACCGGTCGGGCTTTACCGACCTGTGCCAATCCCGCACTATGCAGTCCGCTTAATCGCCGCTCGCTGAGTGCGGGTAGCGAGAGTGCTGCCGGCCGGACGGTTCATACCGAGCCGCGGCTACCGAAAATATCAAGTCTTAGGGAGAGCGTTGCCGATGTCGATTCGCTGGCCTGTTTTATGCGCAGTGCTCGCATGCCATGGACTGCGGACCTGGGCGGCGGAAAACCCCTCGACAGATCCAGCAAGTATCGAGACACGGATCGATTCACTGCTGGCACAGATGAGTATGCAGGAGAAGCTCAGCCTCATTGCCGGCAACGCGATGATGAGTACGCCCGGACTGCCGCGAATCGGCATTCCGGCGCTCTACATGAGCGATGGGCCGGTAGGCGCGCACGTCCCAAACCCGTCGACCGCCTACGCCGCCGGCATCGCCTTGGCGGCGAGCTGGGATACCGAACTCGCGCGCCAGGTGGGCATTCAGATCGGGCGTGATGCGAGATCGCGCGGTGCAAATTTCCTGCTTGGACCTGGCGTCAATATTTATCGCAGCCCGCTGAATGGGCGTAATTTTGAATATTTTGGCGAGGACCCGTGGTTGGACTCCCGGATCGCCGTTGGCTATATCGAGGGCGTGCAATCCGAGCGCGTCAGCGCGACTGTGAAGCACTATGTGGCCAACGATTCCGAGTATGACCGGCACAACTCCGACAGCATTATCGATGAGCGGACTTTGCGGGAGATCTACCTGCCGGTCTTTGAAGCGGCGGTCGGCGAGGCGCATGTTGGCGCGGTGATGAGTGCCTACAATCTGGTCAACGGCGAGCACATGAGCCAGAACGCTTACCTCGACACCGAGGTACTCAAGCGCCAATGGGGCTTTGATGGTCTGCTGATGTCCGATTGGGGCTCCACCTATGATGGTGTCGCCGCCGCAAACGCCGGACTGGATCTGGAGATGCCACGCGGCCTGTACATGACTCCGACAGTGCTTCTGCCCGCCCTCAATTCAGGCACGGTGCAGGCAGCGATCATTGACGACAAGGTACGACGACTGCTCCGGGTCGCAGTTCGCTTCGGGTGGCTTGATCAGCCGCAGCTGGATATCTCCGTGCCCCGCTATAACGAAACGGGTCGCGCGATCACGCTTCGTGCGGCCGAAGAAAGCATGGTGCTGCTCAAGAACTCCCAGCATGCGCTGCCGCTTGACCGAAGGCGCATTCGCACCATTGCACTGATCGGCCCTGATGCCTATCCGGGCATACCGACCGGCGGCGGCAGCGGCCAGGTGCAGACCTTCAGCGCGGTCAGCCTGCTAACTGCCCTCAGTGACTATCTGGGCCCAAACGTTCAGGTGCTCTATCAGCGCGGGGTGCGGACGCTGGCGCAGATGACGCGTGCGACGGTGC
This sequence comes from Steroidobacteraceae bacterium, assembly GCA_049521875.1. Taxonomy (GTDB): domain Bacteria; phylum Pseudomonadota; class Gammaproteobacteria; order Steroidobacterales; family Steroidobacteraceae; genus FEN-1191. Next base: position 3,327 of record JBEKOK010000139.1, on the reverse strand, counting down.
TGACCATCAATCGCACTGGAGGCACGCGCGGTGTCACGCTCGAGACCTACGCCAACGACACCCTCGCAGGCAGTCCGATCGCAACCACTGTTGAACCTATCGCTACGATGGGCCAGCTGCGTCCCATCCTCACGGGCGGTGATGAAGTGGGTTCTGACGTCAATGGCGTCACGGGTACATCGACTGCGGGCGGTGGCGTTGCGACCAATCCGAACCCGGATTTCCTCGCGACAGGGACGGTCGCATCCTCCGTGCGCCTCACCGGCTACTTCACTCCGGCCCGGCCAGGCAATTACATCGTGGCAATACAGGAAAGCAATCGATTCCGGCTGCTGGTCGACGGTCAGGTGGTGCTGGATGATTCGCTGGCGCTCAAGGCAACGATGCGTCATGCGACAGTCCAGCTGAGCGCTGAGCCCCACAAGATTGTCATCGAACATTTCCACAGCGCGACCCGCACCACAGCTTCGGATTTCATCCAATGCGCAATTGTCGATGAAGATGATTTTGTGAACCCAACCGTAAAGGCGATGGCGGCAAAGGCCGATGTCGCCATCGTCGCCGTAGGGTTTGACGCAGTCAGCGAAGGCGAGGGCCAGGATCGGGAGTTTCAACTCCCCCCTGGACAAGATGAGCTGATCCGTGATGTCGCGGCGACAAACAAGCACACGATCGTCATCGTGACCTCCGGCGGCAGTGTGGCGCTGGGCGGCTTTCTCGATAACGTGTCTGCGATTATCGAGGGCTGGTACTCCGGCGAAGAAGGCGGTACCGCTTTGGCTCACCTGCTTTTTGGAGCGGCCAACTTCAGCGGCCGACTGCCGATCAGCTGGGAACGCGAAGTGAGTGACGGACCCTCGGCCGCCAATTACTACTTCGAAGATCCTGTGACGCAGAAGATCAACTATGCCGAGGGCATATTTACCGGCTATCGGGGTTACGAGCACAGCGGAGTCGCGCCACTGTTCCCCTTCGGCTACGGTCTCTCATACTCGACATTCAGTTTTGACCATCTCCAGATCAGACCGCATGCGCCGGCCAAGCATCGCGATCGCGATCCGCTGTATGACGTCGCATTTGATATCACCAATACTGGCAAGATCGCCGGAGCCGAAATTGGAGAAGTCTACGTCGGCGACGACACGCCAGCGCCGGTAGAACGTCCCGCCAAGGAGCTCAAGGGCTTTGCGCGCGTATTTCTCAAGCCAGGAGAGAAGCGCCGGGTGCATGTGAGCCTGAACGCACGCTCCTTTGCCTATTACGATGTCGATGCGAAGGCCTGGCAGGCAGGAGCCGGCCGCTATCGGATCACGGTGGGCCGCTCAGTGGCTGATATTGCGCTCTCGCAGGATCTGCAGCTGCCCAGCGCAATCACAATCCCGCTGTCGCCGTGACACGCACACCGCTACGCACCAAGGGCAAATCAGTTGCCACCATTGTTATTGCCGCCACCAAATAATTCGCCAAGTATGCCGCCAACCGCGGCCACTCCGGCGACGTTGCCGAGCGTACTGGACCCAACATTGCCGTGCGGCAGGTACCGGCCGACCTCCTCCGCCAGATTCATGATGGGCATGCTCTGTAACCAGACGTGACCTGGCCCGGTCAGCGTTGCCAAAAACAAACCTTCCCCGCCAAACAGCACGTTGCGAAAGCCGCGGACCATCTGAATGTCGAACTGAATCGTGGGCTGCTGGACACCCACGTGGCCGGCGTGCACCAGCAGGCGCTCACCCGGAGCAAGGTCGCGCTCCACCACTTCGCCCGACAGATCCAGCCACACCACGCCAGGGCCGGTCACCTTTTGCAATATGAAGCCCTCGCCGCCGAAGAATCCGGCTCCCATGCGCTGTTGCCAGGCGATCTCCAGCGCCACCGATTTCTGGGCGCATAGAAAAGTCTCCTTGCGGCAGATCAGTGATTCCCCTGCCGCCAGCGTCTTGGCAATAATGGTGCCGGGGAAGCGTGGCGCAAAGGCAATGTGGCCCGCGGCCTGTGCCGTAAACTCGGTAATGAAAAGGCTGCCGCCGCTGAGGCTGCGGCGTATGCCGGCAAACAGTCCTCCCCCGGTATGTGTCTGCATCTGAATCGCATCGGACATCCAGGCCATGCAATTGGTCTGGCTATAAAGCGTTTCACCGGCGGCCAGATCTACGGCCACTGTCTGCATCGTGGTGCCTGAAATCTCATAGCGCATGAATCAATTCCTCCCGGACCGGATCTGGGGCAAGCTGCGAACTGCGGCGACCTTGCTGGTGCCGCGGGTTTATTATAAGCGGGCGGATGTCAGGCCGGCGACCGCGTCGAGGGGCACTGGCCCAGAAGCGCAGAGCGCGCTAAAGTCCGCCTAAACCTGCGTTACGGTACGCGCTTGGGCGTTGAAGCTGATCTTCGGCTTCACGGCGTCTGGGTCTCCGCCGTCGTGCCATCACTCCAATTCAAATGGGAAGTCCTTCCATGTCAGCAGTCAGCTTACGCGCAACACTAGCCGGACTGGCCTTCATCGTACTGGCCGCAGCGGCACCGGCAACTCAACCCTCGGGCATTATCACCGCCAATAATGATCCAGCGGTGCGGCCACAGGATAACTTCTACAAGTATGTCAATGGCAAGTGGCTCGCGAGCGCAAAGATCCCGGCGGATCTGCCCTCCTACGGCTCCTACTGGACGTTGCGCGATACGACACAGACGCAACTTCGTGAACTCATTGAGGCGGCCAGCAAGAGCGCGGATCCCACCTCCCAGACTGAAGCGGCCAAAATTGGCCTCCTGTACGCCGACTTCATGAACGAGGGGCGACTGAACAAGCTCGGCGCAAAGCCTCTGGCCGCGGAATTTGTCCGCATTGCCGCGCTGAAAGACAAGCGCGGTATCCCGGCATTGGTTGCCCATCTCGAACAGATGGGAGTCACCGTCCCGTACAGCACCAACATCCATCTGGATAATCGCGATTCGACACGCTACGTCGCCGACCTGGCGCAGGACGGTCTCGGCCTGCCGGATCGTGATTACTATCTCAAGGACGATGACGTGGCGCTAAAGAAGGCTCGCGGCCAGTATCAGGCCTACATCGAGGCTTCGCTGGCGCGAGTTGGCGATCACGATGCCGGTGCCGAGGCCTCCTCCATCGTCGCTCTGGAGACGGAACTCGCGCGCGCACAGTGGACCAAGGTCGAAAACCGGGATCCGGTGAAAACCTACAACAAGATTGAGATCAGCAAGTTAAGTTCGTTGGCAGGCAACTATGACTGGCAGCGCTACCTCGAGGCCGCAGGCGTTGCCGGCAAAGTCGACTATGTCATCGTCAGTCAACCCAGCTACCTGACC
>JBEKOK010000138.1:0-9639 GCA_049521875.1 Steroidobacteraceae bacterium | reverse complement strand
ACGATGCATTGGTGCTTACCGTCGGTTCGCGGCCCGTGTACTGGAGCGAGTACAGATTCTGGCTCGCCTATCTAGGCCGCTATTACAAGAGCGCTCATGGCCTGAGCGCCATCACCGATTGGAACGCCCAGCAGGATGGTGTGGCGCTGAAGGAGTCTTTCCTTCATACCGCTACCGCCTATGTCTGCAACGACACCGCGATAGAAGCACAGGCGGCCGCGAATGGCATCCAGCTGACCCCCGAGGATGTGGCTGCACAGGCGCGCGTGCGCGAGGACAACATCAAGATCTATGGCAGTTATTCCGAATACCTGCGCATCGTGGGATCCATGTATGGCTCTGAAGCCCAGTTCCAGTATCTGGTTAAAATCGACCGCCTGAGCACCTATCTGTTCTCACATCTGTATGGCTCAAGCGGCGAGCAATGCTCAGATGACTGCGTCACTCAATTCGTGGAGGCTCAACACCTCTCCTCCGTGCTGTATATATTCCGCTCATACACCGATGCCAGTGGCAACCCGGTGACAGCACAGAAACGCCGCGGCAACCATAAGTTGCTCAAGCAACTGCGCGTACGGTTGCAGGCCAGTAGTTCGCCAGCAAAGCTGTTTTCACACCTGATGGAGCAATACAGCGATGACTCTTCGCTGGGCGACTATCCAGATGGAAGGCTAATCGCCGCCGGCAGCAAGGGTGCCGAATTTGATCGCGCGCTCAGTAGCCTTGCAGACAACGCGTACAGCGATGTCATCAGTACCTCTGCGGGCGATTACTTAATCTTTCGTAAACCTCTGTCCGTCAATATGGCGGTCGACAATTCAGGCACGACACTGCGCTACTGGGCCGCCTATCAAGGCTTATTCAAGCCGCAAATCGAACGCTGGTGTGCCGATCTTCCGATACAGTACAGCGATGGCTTCCAGCACATTGATGTGGAAGGACTACTCCGATAAGGTAAAGTTACCTTCCGATGTCCAGCGACCCAGAGCCGCGTCTTATCTACGCCCCCGATCTGACACCGCAGCCGTGGCGCAACGGCGGCGGTCAGACTCGTGAACTGATGCTATGGCCTTCGGACCCGGAGGCGTGGCGAGTGCGAGTCAGCCTGGCTCGAATCGACCGCAGCGGTCCGTTCTCAGCCTTCCCAGGGGTCGAGCGGTGGTTTACGGTGATCGAGGGCGCGGGAGTCATTCTGAGTATCGACTCCCAAGTACTGAAGCTCGACGGCTCTTCAGCGCCGTTTTTCTTTGATGGTGGGAACCCGCCGAACTGTAGCCTCATTGACGGTCCAACGGATGATCTGAACCTCATGTGCCGCGGTGGCCGCGGCAGCCTGGAGGCTATGCACGTGGGGCGGGATTGGGACTCGCCAGCGCTGCATCGTGGACTCTTTTCCCGAGTCTCCGGGGTCTGGCACGACACTTCCGGTCGCAGGATAGAATTGCAGGCAAACACGCTGCTGTGGAGCGCGTCGAGTACAGGTCCAATGATCTTTGACGCACGCAGCTCGACCAAGACTCCAGTCGGCTACTGGCTCTCCTACCAACCAGACTCGGCGTGAATATCCTGATCGGTGCATTCATGCCTCGAGGGCCGCTGAATCGCGTGCAGCGCGATCATCGGATAATCTGCACATGAGTTCGGGAGCATCTCGCGTGCTCAGGCTGGTGCTCGCAGCTGCGGTAGCGATCCTGTACGCGGTGCTTGCCCACCTGAGCAACGCGGAGCCGGGCAATCAGGGCTTGGGGCTGCTGCTCGCGGCTGGTCCGCTGTGGCTGATCGCCGCCACTATCGCCTGGCGCTCGGATGGACGCATGCTGGGTTTGGGCTGCTGCGCGATTGCGGCGTTGCTGATTTTTCGATTTCGTGGCGAGCTGGAGCACCACTATCCGTGGATCTACCTGGCGCAACAGCTCGGAGCGTACGGTTTGTTGGGCCTGGTTTTTGGGCGAACCCTGTTCGGGGGACGCGTACCCCTGTGCACTCAATTCGCACTGACAGTGCACGGCACCCTGCCGGCCGACGCCCGCGATTATGCACGCCGTGTCACGATCGCCTGGACCGTGTTTTTTTGCGCCATGGTGACAGCTCTGTTCGTGCTGTTTTTCACGGCGCCACTATCTATCTGGTCCGCGTTTGCAAATTTCGCTGCGGCTCCGCTCGTTGCACTGATGTTTATCATAGAGCACTGGGTTCGCAGGCGCGCTTTGCCGGCGCTTCCACGTACGAGCCTGCAGGCGACAATTCGGGCTTTCACCACGCACAAGCCCAGTGATGCAGCTTGAGCCCAACAACAGTGCCGGCGCTGGGCATCGCGTCGTGACGCCCGAGGCCGCGCTGCGGCTCGTGGTGAAACGCGCCTCCGAAATGTTCCGCCCCTGTGGCAGGTTCGCGTATTACTTTGCTCGCGGCAAACTGAGCACCGACCCGGTATTTGCCACGCTCCTCAGCCAATCGTTGATGCCCAAGGCTGCAAGCTTGCTCGACCTAGGTTGCGGTCAGGGGCTCGTCGCCGCGTGGCTGGATGCCGCAAACCGATGCCATGACGAGGGGCACTGGCCGCTAGCGTGGCCTGCGCCCGCGCGGCCGGTTTCCATACGGGGCATTGAAATTGATGGACGCGAAGTCCACCACGCGCAGCGCGCGCTGGGAGCGCTGGCGCAGATTGAGTGCGGGGACCTGCGCACGGCCACGCTGCACCGTGCTGATGCCATCATGATGCTCGATGTACTTCACTATCTGGATCCCGGCGAGCAGAAAGAGCTGATCGGTCGAGCTCGAGAGGCGCTGGAGGGCAACGGTGTCCTACTCCTGCGTATCGGGGATGCCGCTGGTGGCCTGCGCTTCACCTGGAGCCGATGGGTTGACGCGACGATCTGGCGGCTTCGAGGACGCCACCGCGCCGCACTTAGCTTTCGTACCCTGAGCGGGTGGAAGGAATTGCTTCGCAGCGCGGGCTTCGCCGTAACGGAGATTCCGATGCTTGGGGCCCAATCATTTGCCAATGTGCTGCTGCTCGCAACGCCAGAGCTTGATCCTCCCGCAAATCGTTAGAAGCGGCCAAGTGCCGCTCTCCCCGGTTCCGGAGCCTCGCAGACGACTTCCGCCGTCTCGGTTGACTGCCCTACTTCCTGCGCCATCGGCTAGCCGGGCGCGCGGCGGGGCTTTCCTCGGCGCGAGCCCGCGGCAGGTCTGGATTTGTCCGCCGACTGGTACCCACGTACTGTATTATTTGCGCCGCGCCAGAGGCCGCGCACTTCCACGAGGCTGCGCCGCCCGCTGCAGGGGCAACCTGCACAGCAGTGATGCAAGGTGACTTAGACCACCGTTGATGATAGCGAGAGACTACCGAGCCATGTCCAGCCCGAGTGAAAACCCGCAGCCGCTAAATCCCGCTACCTCAGCGACCGCCCGCGACACTACAGTGCTGATCATCGGCGGTGGTCCGGCCGGATCAACCGCGGCGATATTACTGCGTGAGAAAGGTCATCAGGTCACGCTGCTGGAGAAGGAGCGTCATCCACGGTTCCACATCGGCGAGTCACTGCTGCCTGCCAACCTCGACTTATTTGCGCGACTGGGGGTTGCTGAGCGGATCCGCGCCATCGGCATGCCTAAATGGGGCGCGGAATTCATATCGCCCTGGCATGGGCGTGGCGAGACCTTTGAATTCTCGGAGAGCTGGGACCACACGCATTCCTATGCGTATCAGGTAAGGCGCTCGGAGTTTGACGAAATTCTGATCCGCCGTGCCGCTGAAGTGGGCGCGGAAGTCATCGAGAACTGTTGCGTGACCCAGGTCGATTTCCTGCCCGCAGCCGATGGCGGTGGCGCCCTGATCGGCGCGCGCAATGAAGATGGCTCCATGGTGACCTGGCGCGCCCGGTTCGTGCTTGATGCTTCCGGGCGCGACACGTTCCTGGCCAACCGGCTTGGTACCAAGCAGCGCAATCGCAGGCACAACAGCGCCGCCCTTTACGGGCATTACGATGGTGCCGAGCGCTATGAAGGCAAGCGCGCTGGTAACATCTCCCTCTATTGGTTTGATCATGGCTGGTTCTGGTTTATCCCGCTCGCCGACGGCGCTACGAGTGTCGGCGCGGTGGTCTGGCCCTACTATCTGAAGCGGCGCAGCGGTGATTTAAAGACCTTTTTGTCGGACACGATTGCGTTGTGCCCTCCGCTCGCCAATCGCCTGAAGAATGCGACACTCGTGACGGACGTGGAGGCAGCAGGCAACTACTCCTACACATCGGATCGCAGCCATGGCGACTGCTATCTGCTGCTGGGCGACGCCTATGCGTTCATTGACCCGGTCTTCTCCTCCGGTGTATGGCTGGCGATGCACAGTGCCGAGGCCGGCACCGAAGCCGTCGATAACTGCCTGCGCCAGCCGGAGCGGGCGGCTGCGGCCCTGAAGAAATTCGACCGCACCATGCGCCACGGTCCGCGGGTATTCTCCTGGTTTATCTATCGAATCACGACGCCGACGATGCGCGACATGTTCATGCATCCGCGCAATGTCATGCGCGTCAAGGAAGCGTTGTTATCGGTGCTCGCCGGCGACATCTACGGCAATGCGCCTATCTGGAGGTCGCTACGCTTGTTCAAGGGGCTCTACTACACCTTTTCATTGCTAAATCTTCCGCGCTCGCTGCGCGCCGCGCGGCAACGGCGCCGCAATATACAGACTGAACCCCACAAGGTTCCGGTTCATGGCCAATGATCCGATCTGAAGGCTTCGGCGTTGAATTCCGGACTTACGAGCAATTGCCGATGATCGGCGATAGCTGGTGGGACAATGTACTGGGAGTGGCGCAGTTCGGACGGCCGCCGCCCGATGCTGTGCCGCTGCCAGTCCCATCGGTCACGGTGGCACTACCTCCTCTGGCTGAGCAGCCATGTACATGCGAGATCTGGCGCGCACCGGGACCGATGCATAGCGGTCAGATCGGTGCGGTCCGCTATCGCAGCACAGGGCAGTTGCTGTTTGGCTGCATCGCAGTGCCGGAGTCCGATGCAGCGACAAACGGCCATGCGGGTGCAAGCGCGCTGGAGCGCACCACATCGCAGGCCTATGCCGAGATCTTTACGGCTCTCGATGCCTTGGGCTATCCACATCTGGTGCGGATCTGGAATTACGTCTCTGCGATCAATCAGTCTGCCGGCGAGGGGGAGCGCTACTGGCAATTCAATAGCGCACGGCAGGAGAGCTTTCAGCAACGCGCCGAACAATGCTGGAGGAATGTCCCAGCGGCCTCGGCACTCGGTAGCCAGGCCGGCAGCCCGCTCGTCATTTATTTTATTGCCAGTAAGGGCGCTATGCGGACCATTGAGAACCCGCGTCAGGTCAGCGCCTATCATTACCCGGCCAAGTTTGGTCCGCGCACCCCGCTGTTCTCCCGGGCGGCACAGTTGCCAGAGACCGCGGGCGCACCACTGCTGATTTCCGGAACCGCCAGCATCGTGGGCTACGAGACCCTTCATCCGAATAACGTCGCAGCGCAGACTCGCGAGACACTGGCCAACATCGACACCTTACTGACCACGGCCCGGGACGAGAATGGAAGCCATGACTACAGCGCCCGGCAGCTCTCGTACAAGGTGTACGTCCGACGCCCCCAGGATCTGCCGGCAATAACCCACGAACTTCAGAATTTCCTGGACGCGCAGACGCCGATCATTTTCCTCAAGGCCGACATTTGTCGGCGCGAACTGCTGGTGGAAATTGAGGCGGTCGGTGCGGTCAGCCCCGCTGCCCACTGAACATGAGGACCGCTTGAGGCTGAGAATCGTCATCTCCGGAGGCCTGAAGCGCGCGTGCGGGCTGTTGCTGATACTCGCGACACTGGCACCGCTGGGTGCTTTCGGCGACCCTCAGCCGCTGTGGGAGCTTGGTGCCGGAGCTGGCGTTGTAGAGTTCAGTGATTATCCTGGCTCGGCCACGACTCGCGTCTACCCGATTCCGGTGCCCTACGTGCGATACCGCGGAGAATTTCTGCGCTCGGACCGCGATGGGGTGCACGGCATTCTTCTGAATCAGCCGCGCGTATCGCTGAACGTAAGCGTAGGTGCTTCGGTACCGGTCAGCAGTAGCGATGATCCGGCGCGCGCCGGCATGCCAAACCTAAGGGCGATCCTTGAAACCGGGCCATCTCTGGACCTGCACCTGTGGTGGTCCGGCGACCGCTCGATCACTGTCGACTTACGCATTCCGGCCCGACTTGGAGTGACGGTCAGCACCCAGCCGCAGGCGATTGGCTGGACGCTGGCTCCCAATATCAATGTGGACCTGCTGCATCTTGGAGGCAGCGACGGCTGGAACGTGGGCTTGCTTGCCGGGCCGCTGTTTGCCACCCGCGGTTATAACCAGTACTTCTATTCGGTCGCTCCTGAGTACGCGACGCCCGATCGGCCCGAGTACAGCGCGAGCGCCGGTTACGCGGGCTCGGAACTGACAGCTGCCATTTCGCGGCGCTACCCGCGCTTCTGGGTAGGCGCGTTCGCGCGCTACCTGAATCTCGAGGGCGCCTGCTTCGTCGATAGCCCGCTCGTGCAGCGGCGCCAGGATCTGGCGGCCGGCGTCGGCTTTGCGTGGATGATCAGCCGATCCTCGCGCATGGTAGAAGCCAGCGAGTAGCGTCATGAAGGCCGTGTCCGCCTCGCTCGCCGCTGTGCGCCGTTATGTGATCGCCTACATCGGGCTGACATCGCTGGGTTTGATCTGCCTGGCCTGGTCGGTAATCGCTCTGCCCGCCTACTTCATTCTCTCGCCGCGGCGCGGCGCCGCCTTCGGACGCGCTGGCATCAGTCGTGGCTTCTATCTCTACCGCCTGATCATTACCGCCATCGGTGCCTTTCGGCTGGATCTAAGTGAAGTCGATACGCTGCGCCACGAATCGGCACTGATTCTTGCGCCCAATCATCCACAAATGATCGACGCCGTGTTGCTGGCGACCTGCCACACGAACGTGGTCTGTGTGATGAAGGCGCCGCTGATGCGCAATATTTTTCTCGGCGCCGGTTCGCGACTGGCGCGCTATATCGCCAATGAACCTCCGCGCCGCATGATCGAGGCGGCGGTCTCAGCGGTGCAGAGCGGCGGCGTGCTGCTGCTGTTCCCGGAGGGAACACGCAGCGTCCGCTTCCCCATCAACGATTTTCATCTCTCCGTCGGCGCGATCTCCAAGCATGCGCACGTGCCGGTGCAGACGGTAATCATTGAGACCGACTCGCCTTACCTGAGCAAGGGCTGGCCGCTGTTCCGGATTCCGCAATTTCCTATTACTTTTAAGGCGCGTCTCGGTCGACGCTTCGACCCCCCCGCCGATGTGCGCGCCTTCACCCGCGAGCTGGAAGTCTATTTCTCTCAGGAACTGAGTACCGCTTTGCAACGCACCTGGCAGACGGAGCGCCAAGGCGCGCGACTCAGTTAGACTTGGCGCTCCATGCCTGCGCTTTCCACGACTCATCTGGTGCTGATCCCGAGTTATAACCCGGGACCGCTGGTTTTCCGCACACTTGCGGCAGCCCGCGCCTGCTGGGCCCCGGTCTGGGTCGTTGTCGATGGCAGTAATGATGGCACTGCCGAACAGCTCGCGCAGCTTGCGGCCGCGGATCCTGCATTGTGCGTGCTGCATTTGCCGCGCAATCAGGGTAAGGGTGCGGCGGTTCTGCACGGTCTTCGCTGCGCGGCCCAGGCTGGCTTCACTCACGCGCTGACTCTCGATTCCGACGGTCAGCACCCCGCCGCGATGATCCCGCAGTTTATGGCCGCCTCCATAGCCAATCCGGGCGCGATGATTCTTGGCGAGCCACAGTTCGACAGCAGCGCACCGAGCGTTCGGGTCAAGGGGCGGCGCATCTCGAACTGGTGGGCCAACCTCGAGACACTCTGGGCGGGCATCCACGACTCACTTTTTGGATTTCGCGTCTACCCGATTGCGCCGCTGATTCGCGTCATGCGCTGGCAACCGTGGATGCGACGCTTCGACTTCGATGTTGAGGCTGCCGTGCGGTTGTCGTGGCGCGGCGTACCGGCGATCAATATCCAGGCGCCAGTGAGCTACTTCAGACCCGAAGATGGCGGCGTCTCCCATTTCCGCTATGGGCGGGATAACGTGTTGCTAAGCTGGATGCACCTGAGACTGTTTTGTGGTTTTGCATTGCGCCTGCCGCTGCTGCTGGCGCGGCGAGCTCGGCGCACCAGTATTTCCTAAGGCTTGCGGGCGTGGTATTCGCTGAAAATGCCAAGCTCAATATGACGCGCAACCTCGATGAAGCCGGCCGCGCGGATCCCTTCGATAACCATCTGCGGCGGAATGCAGGCTTCAATGGTGTCCCAGTAGTAGCGCATCAGCTCAGGCATCTCGCTGTGGCGGGACATGAGCCTTGCGACCGCCGGCACCACGCCGCGCATGTAGGCACGAAGCATCATGCGCGCCAAGGCCTGGCGCGGCAGCGTGATCTCGAGGATGCACAGGCGGCCACCACTCGGCAGCACCCGGTAGAATTCGGCGTAGGCCGCCGGCAGATCGGCAATGTGCCTAAGCGCGTAGCCCATGCTGACAAAGTCCGCGCCGCCGTCGGCCACTGGAATGGCCTCCGCCGCGCCCGCCAGCAGTCTGACGCCGGCGGGCAACTTGGCATTGGCGAGCATGCCTGGACTGGGATCGACGCCGGTCACAAGTACGGGGTCCCCGACAATCGCCACCGCTTCGCGCGCGACGAGCCCGGTGCCTACGCCAACATCCACCACCCGCATGCCCTGCCTTAGGCCCCCTCTGCGCAAGGCCTGGCGCCGGTACCAAGGGCCGCTGCCGAAGGCCATCGCCGATTCGATGCGTTCGTAATCGCCGGCCGTACGGCTGAAGATTCCCCGAACCCAGGCGGTACGCTCCTGTTCGGTCCGGTAGTAGCGCTTCAGCGGTGGGTGCGGCACGTGCATAGCAGGTGCGAATCCTACGGGCAGAGCCACGCCAAGCGCCAGAGCGGTAAACCGTGCAGCGGGCGGCCGGCTGAGCTTGATGTGCCCAGGCCTCTATTGAGCGCTGATTTTTATGGAATTTTCCCTGTGCCAAATGGTTACAGACGGCGACTCGCTCGTTATAATCGCCTGCGCCGGCACCGCAACACTGGCCGCACTATGATGGGTGTCGCGGGCCCAAGGACTTATAAAGAAGGCAGCTCCTGCGCCCGGAACGGACAGGAGCACAGGTGCAGGTCCGCGAGTCTCCGCGGGAGGGCACTAGGATCACGACTGAAGGAAGGCCTCGATGGCAGATGTAGATGAAGCAGCGCGTCCACGCGTTGCCCCGAAGAGTCCTGAGAGTGGCGCCATCCTGCAGGAGCTGGCGACGCTGATCACGACCGCGCTGAATCTCGATATCAGCGCCGATCAGATTGACCCCGATGCGCCGCTGTATAGAGAGGGCCTGGGGCTCGATTCGATCGATATTCTCGAAATTGCCGTTGTCGTCGCCAAGCGCTACGACCTGCAGCTGAAGGCTGACAGCCAGGAGAATCATCAGATCTTCCGCTCGCTGCGCAGCCTCGCAGACTATGTGGAAAGGAACGCGCCCGCGCCGCACAGACGTCCGAAGTGACGCGCGGCCCTTACCACCGCATGCGTGTGCAGTG
>JBEKOK010000137.1:0-9680 GCA_049521875.1 Steroidobacteraceae bacterium | reverse complement strand
CGGCGCTTCGCGAGGCGGACATCACGCCCAGCACAATCCGCATCTCTATTGGCGATGAAGATCCGCGCTTTCTGCTCGAGCATCTGCGTCGGGCTGGAGAGCTGGCGCTGGGTGAGAACGCTGCAGCGTTCTCAGCCGGTTTTCCTGCGGCGAGTTCGGTCAATGCGCTCTATGAGCAGGTCTACATCGACGTGCATTCGCGCTGGGTGCGCTCACGGACCTTGCAGGCGCACTAGATTTCAGATACTTGCTAATAAATGAGCGGTGCCGAAGTGCACAGCGGTTGAGCGGATCGTATTTTTATTACTCAAGCCACTTAATCGAGGCCATTGGTCGTGCCGACCGCTACGTGGTGGGTGTGGTTAGTCAGACAATCGCGCGTGGCAGGCTAACCCAGGATTCATCGCCGACGTGGTCTGGTAGGGTGAATTAGCCAATGAGGTGCCCGGGAGAGGACCATATTTTTTCCTTGCAGTTAGCTTTGCAGCCCCATTGGATTAACTAGGTGACGTGGCAGATGGGCCAGTTGCGTCGATTTCATTCCTTACGCAGCGCGAACCGGTGGCGCCTTGGCGGAAGTCAGCTGCGCAATCGGCTGCCCTGGGGATCGTATATCGGGTCCAGTCGTACCGTTGCGCCGCACAGATCGCCGAAGATATCGATATCGAAGCGCTCGCCTTCGCGGGCGAGCGCAGATGGCACATAGCCGGCCGCGAGACTACGGTCGATGCAATGGCCGTAGGCGCCGGAGGTGACGTACCCAACGGCTTTGCCGTCTTTCATGATTGATTCGTAGCCGATGACTTCAGCGTCTCGTGTCTCGACCTCCATGACGACGAAGCGGCGCTTCGGGCCCGCCGCGCGCTCGGCCAGTGCCGCATCGCGACCGACGAATTCGGCCTTCTTGAAGTCGATAAACCGATCGAGACCGGTTTCGCCCGGCGTGTAATCAGGCCGGAAATCCTTGTTAAAGGATCCATAGGCCTTCTCCAGTCGCAACGACGACAATGCGCGTCCGCCGAAATGCACGAGCCCGAGTTCACTGCCCGCCTCCCGGACATCGTCATACAGGGATGCAAAATAATCCGGCGTGGTCCAGATCTCATAGCCCAATTCACCGGTGAAGCCGGCGCGGGTCAGGATCGCTGGCGCAAATCCCACCGCTGTCTCGCGGACATCAAACAGCTTGAATGCCTGCGGCGAAAGATCGTCCCGTACCAGGAGTTGCACCAGTTCGCGCGACCGCGGTCCAGCAATCGACAGCCCCGACAGCGTTGAGGCGGCGGAACGCACGTCGACATCTGCGGGCGGAGCCGATTGCCAGAACCAGCGCAGGTGAAACTCCTCGGCAAACCCTGAGCCGACGATCAGGAAGCGATCGTCGGCAAGGCAGGCGATCGACAGGTCACCCACAATCCGCCCGGCTGGATTCAGCATCGGTGCAAGTCCGAGCCGGCCGGGTCTAGGAATCCGGCAGGCGAACACGCGGTCGAGCCAGGCCCGGGCCCCACGTCCTGATACTTCGTACTTGCCGTAATTGGTGGTCTCATACAGCCCGACCGTCCGGCGCACGGCCTGACATTCCGCGCGGACGACCGGGAAGGCTTCCGACCGTCGGTAGGTGGGGGTTTCGACCGGAGCGACGCCGGCCGGCGCGAACCAGAGCGCGTTCTCCAGTCCGAAATTCGCGCCCATCACGGCGCCGACGTCACGCAATTTGTCGTAAATGGGCGAGCGGCGCACCGGACGGGCCGCCGGCAGCTCCTCGTTCGGATATACCAGCCGGAAGCGTCGCGCATAATTTTCCGGGACCTTGATTGACGTGTATTTCGGCGTAGCAAATTTGCCAAAGCGTGCGACGTCCATCGAGAGGATATCCTGACCGGGATCGTTCTCTGCCATCCAGCGCGATAGCACGAGCCCGATGCCGCCGCCCTGGCTGAAGCCCGCCATGACCGCGCAGGCGACCCAAAAATTCCTGACGCCACGTAGCGGGCCGACCAGCGGATTGCCATCGGGTGCGAAGGTAAAAGGCCCGTTGACGGCTTTGCGTATGCCGACCTGACCCAGCGCCGGGAAATGGCGGAAGCCGACCTCGAAGTAGGGGGCGAGGCGTTCGACGTCATTCGCCAGCAGCTGCATCGCGAAGTCGTCAGGGGTTTTGAGCGGCGCCCAGACAACACCGTGCGGTTCGTAGGTCCCGATCAGCGCGCCAGCTCGTTCCTGACGCATGTAGATCTCACCGGCATAGTCGGTCGTGTTGACGATTTCCTTATCACGACCCTTGAGCTCCGGAATGTCCTCGGTGATCAGGTAGTGATGCTCCATCGCCAATACCGGCAGTTCGATCCCGACCATGTGCCCGATCTCGCGCGCCCACAGCCCTCCGCAGTTGACGACGTGCTCGGCATGCACGTTGCCCTTGTCGGTGACTACGTCCCATGAGCCGTCGCTCCGCGGTGACAGCGACAGAACGCGCGTGAATCGTTCCACCGAGGCGCCCAGGAGCCGTGCTGCCTTGACATAGGCCTGCGTGGTGCCCGAGGGATCGCAATGGCCGCCATCGGCTCGCCACAGTGCGCCGATGAAATGCTGTGTGTCGATCAGGGGGTTTAAGCGCCTGGCTTCATCGAGCGAAATCATCTCCGTTTCCATGCCGAGGTATCGCGCGCGCGAGCAGATGAGCTTCAGGCTGTCGAGCTCGCCCTGCGTCGCCGCCAGCATCAGCCCGCCATTCGGGTGCAGTCCGCAGGATTGTCCGGATAGGGCCTCGATTTCGCGATACAGGTCGATGGTGTACTTCTGCAACCTGGATATGTTGGCCTCGCCATTAAAGGTGTGCATGCCACCGGCCGCATGCCAAGTCGAGCCAGAGGTCAGCTCGCTTTTCTCGAGCAGCAGCACGTCGGTCCAGCCGATCTTGGCGAGGTGGTACAGGGTGCTGGCGCCGACAACACCGCCGCCGATGATGACTGCTCGGGCAGAGGACTTCATGAAAACTGCTCTCCGGATAATGCTGCAAACGGAACCGCGCCGGTCTGGCTGATTCCGTACGGCGCGCCGGTGGCGGCGAGCCAATCGGAAAAATGCCGTGCCGTAGTCGCCGGTGTCAACAGCAGGCGCGCGTCAGGCAACTGAACAATAATGACCGCCACCTGGGCAATCGTGGTCGCGGCCACGTGACCCGCTGGGAACACGGTCGGGTGTAGGTCGAGCCGGCAACCGCGGAGCAGCACTTCGGTGCTGTCAGCGCCGGCCAGGTAGAAAACCGCGAGTGCACTGGATAACTCGATCACCGCGGCAGTGCCAGCGCATGCATCCTGCCACGCGGCGTGCGCCAAACCAGGTATTGCCGGCGGACTCAACAGCAGCCAGCGTTCGGGGCGGGTCGAAATGGCCAGTTGTCCGACGCAGACCGTCGCCCGGCCGAACGCCGGCAGTGCCAGGCCGCGGTGTGCGGCAACAGCCGCCAGTTCAGCGGCCCGGCCGCGGCGTGCAGCCAGCTCGATGATATCGGTAGCGCAGGGCCCGAAGCGCACGCGCGTGTCCTCGCCGCCCGCCGCAGGCTGCTCAGGCGCGGACACGGAGATTCTCCGGATCGAGCATATGCGGACTGACGATATCAACCGGCAAGGTTTCGCCGTGGACCAGGGAGCGGGCGATGAGCTGCTGCCCGATCCGCGCGCGGCCGCCGGCCAGCAGCCCGAGGCCAACCCAGCCTTCTCGCTCGACCGACGGTGTGGAGGAGGTGATGTAGCCGAGGCTGGTGGCCTCTGTCTCGCGCACCACCAGGTGCGCCCCATTGCGCAGACGACGCGCCGGGTCGGCCGGTCGCACACCGACCAGCTGCAGGCGCTCCGGCGCGCACAGTCCGGGACGTTGCGAGAGCATCCGGCCGACGAAGTCACCTTGTTTCTTAAGCATGCGCTGCATGCCGAGGTCATCGGCGCTGGTGTTGCCGTTGAGTTCCGCGCCGGTGACGTGGCCCTTCTCGATGCGCAAGGTATTGAGTGCATCCAGGCCGTAGGGACTGATACCAAATGGCTTCCCGGCTTCGAGAACGGCCAGCCATACGGACTGTGCCTGGGACGCAGGCACGGCCACTTCGTAAGCCAGTTCACCGGAAAATGAAATGCGGAACAGCCGCCCGGCACAGCCCGCGAAGCGCGCCTCGGCGGCAGCCATGAATGGGAACGCCTCGTTGGCGACGTCGACACCCGATACGACTGCGGCGAGCACCTCGCGCGAGCGCGGCCCGGCCAGCGCGAATTGCGCCCACTGGTCGCCGACGTCGGCCAGCAGCACATCGAGCGTCGGGCAGTTGGCCTGCAGCTGGAACTCGAGGTGCTCTAAAATGGCCGCGCTGTTGGCGGTCGTGGTGGTCAGCAGGAATTGCTCCGGCGCGAACCGCGACACGGTGCCATCGTCGAGCATCATGCCGTCCTCGCGCAGCATGATGCCGTAGCGGGCACGGCCGACCGCAAGCGTCGAGATGCTGTTGGCATAGACGAAATCGAGGAAGCGGCCGGCATCCGCGCCCTGGACTTCGATCTTGCCAAGCGTCGACACGTCGGTGATGCCAACCGAGCGGCGTACGGCCCGGGCCTCGTTGAGCACCGGCTCCCACCCGGCCTGCTTTGAATACACGAGTGGCCGGAGCCACAGGCCGACTGACACGAAGGTGGCTCCAGCGCCTTCGTGCCAATGGTGCAGTGGCAGCCGCCGCTTGGGCTTAAAATGCTCGCGGACTTCCATGCCGGCGAGGGCCGCAAAGGGTACCGGTTGCAGGTAAGGTCGCGGTTGCGGTTGCCCGATCCCGGCCAGCGGCACGCCACGCGCTGCCGCCAGCACGGCATTGCCGACCAGGCCGCCGATGCGCCCCTGATCGGTCGCCATGCCATGCGTCGTGTACCGTTTCATATGCTCGACGTGCTCGTAGCCCTCTTGGCGCGCCAGCCGAACGTCAGCGGTAGTGACATCGTGCTGCAGATCGACGAAGGCCTTTCCCCGACCGGGAATTTCCCACACCGCTGCTATGGGCGTGCCCTCGAGCTCCACGGGCAGCTCAGGCGCTGGGGAGAGGGTCCCCAGGCTCCTGCCGAAATTCTTGGCGATCGCCGCAGCCGCCTTCTCGCCGTCTTGCGCCGCGGCCGCAAGCCCGAAGCAGCCGCGCGCCGCACCCACCACGTACCCGCTCGCTGAATCAAGTGCCGGTGTAAAGGCGGCGATGGCTGGCTGCCACACAAGCGCTGCGCCAAGCTGGCTGGCGAGTGCGCTGGCAGGTGAATAGCCTCCCGACATCAGCAGGCCATCGGCTTCGATAGTACGGCGATTGCGTCCGTCGGCATCCGCGACCCGCAGCGCCCGGACGCAACGGCGCCCGGCAACCCCGGCGATGACGGCATTACTATGTACCTCGATGCCACGCGCGCGGGCGCGGTCTGCCGCTTTAGATGCCGGGCGCACGTCGATGATGCCGGCGCAACGGACTCCAGCGTCCGCAAGGGCAAACGCGGCCTCATAGGCTTCGTCAGTATTTAGGAAAAACGCGGGCCGGTGAGTTACCGCAACCCCGTAGCGTCGCAAGTAGCCGAGGGCCGCGCCCGCCAGCATCACCCCCGGCACGTCGTTCCCGGGAAAGGCGATCAGCCGCTCGACCGAACCTGACGCAAGGATCAGCTGTTTGGCGCGAATGATCCGCATGCGCTCTCGAAGTCCGCCGCTGGCGGCAATCGCGGCTGGCGCCAGCGTCTCGATCGCGCCAAATACGCCGTGACCATAGGCGCCGACCACCGCGGTACGCGACAGGCAAGACACTGAATCGAGCTTTTGGAGTCTCGCGAGCATCGCCTCTCGCCACGGGCTCCAGCGCGCATCAAGCAGCGAGCCGCCCCCCAGGGCGACGTCCTGATCGACGAGCACTACGCGCAGTCCGCTCCCGCCCAGATGCGCGGCAGCGGCGAGGCCCGCCGTGCCCGCGCCGACCACCAGTACGTCCGTGTGCTCGTGCACCGTCTCGGCGGGCGTGGCATGCTCGCTGATTGCCGCTTGCAGCCGACCGAGACCTGCCGCGCGGCGGATCAGCGGCTCGTAGAGCTTCTCCCAGGCCCAGCCGGGCGCCATGAAAGTCTTGTAGTAAAAGCCGGCGGGCAGAAACCGGCTCAGGCGATCATTGATCGCGAATGCATCGAAGGTGAGCGACGGCCAGCGATTCTGGCTCTCGGCCACGAGGCCCGCGACGAGCTCAAGCGTGGTCGCCGGCTGATTGGGCTCCCGGCCATTTTCAGTGAGCACATCGACCAGCGCACAAGGCTCCTCCGGACCCACCGTCACGATGCCGCGCGGCCGATGATATTTGAAGCTCCGCCCAACGAGCCGCACGCCGTTGGCGAGCAGGGCGGAGGCCAGCGTGTCGCCGGCCAAACCCGTCAGGGCACGACCGTCGAAGCTAAACTCAATGGCCGTGGCGGTCTTGGTCAGCAGCCCGGGGCTGATGCGATGGGAACCGCTCATCCGCCTGAGCCTTCCGGCGGCAAGGTGAGCGGATCCTCGGCACGGCCGACCGCCCGGATTTCATGGGTCAGGGTATGGCGCACAAGTTTTATCAGCTTGCGGCAGCCGGCAACGTGCAACCACCACTCGAGATGCCAGCCGCAGCGGTTCTCACGCGCATAGGTGTAGGCCGAGAACGCTTCGAGTCCGGCGTCGGCAGCGGGGCGCGACTTCGAGGCATCCCCGCGATAGCGAAACTCGATTTCGTCGCGTTCACCGCACCACGGGCAGGGGATCCGAAGCATCGTCGCGGCGCTCAGTGCAGGTACGGGTACGGACCAATACCGCGTTCATCGATCGTCCGTCCGGAGGCGAAGCGCCCGAGATCCAGATGCGCGGCCACCGGATGCGGCTCGCCGCGCGCAATCAGGTGCGCCGTCGTCATGCCGCCAGCCGGGATGGCCTTGAAGCCGCCGTAGCACCAGCCGCCGTTCAGGATCAGGCCGTCAACTGGCGTCTTCGAAATGATGGGAGAGCCGTCCATGCTCATGTCCATCACGCCACCCCACTGCCGCAGCACGCGGAGGCGGGCGAGCTCCGGCAGCAAGGTCATGGCCGCCCCCGCCACCTCCTCGGCCATCGGCAATGTGCCACGCTGAGCGTAGGTGTTGTAGCCATCAATCGCGCCGCCAAATACCAGGCCGCCTTTGTCAGACTGACTCACGTAAAAATGCCCGGCACCGTAAGTGAGCACGACATTGAGCACCGGTTTGATGGCCTCGCTCACGAAGGCCTGGAGTACGTGCGTTTCAATAGGCAGCGTGAGACCCGCCATTTCGGCGAGCTGTGAGGAATGCCCGGCAACACAGAGACACACGGTGTCCGCGGCGATCGCACCGCGTGTGGTGTCGAGCCCGGTGACACGTCGCCCGTCGCGCCGAATGCCGGTTACCGCGCATTGCTCGATGATGTCTACTCCGGCCGCGGACGCCGCGCGCGCGTAGCCCCAGGCGACGGCGTCGTGCCGCACCGTGCCGCCGCGCGGTTGCAGGAATCCCCCCAATACCGGGTAGCGGCCGTTGTCGAGGTCGACCAGCGGCACGCGCGCCTTAACTTCCGCGCGAGTGAGTGCCACAGCGTCCACCCCCTGCAGCCGCATGCCGTTGGCCCGACGGGTAAATAAATCGCGCTGCGCTTCAGTGTGGAACAGATTGAGCGTGCCGCGCTGGCTGACCATGGCATTGAAATTCAACGCCTGCTCCAGTCCTTCCCAGAGCTTCAGCGAGAACTCGTAAAAGCGCACATTGTCCGGCTGAAAATAATTAGAGCGGATGATGGTGGTATTGCGCCCGACATTGCCAAGGCCAATCGGGCCTCGTTCCAGAACCGCAACGTCGCGAATGCCGAATTCAGTGGCTAGGTAGTACGCGGTCGCAAGTCCATGGCCGCCGCCGCCGACAATCACAACCTGATAACGGGGCCGCGGCTGCGCTTTGCGCCAAGCCTGGGACCAGCCGGTGTGGCCGGTCAGCCCCTCCCATGCGAGCCGAAGTCCAGAATACCGCCCCGTCGATCCACGCGTGCTACCGGGGGCAGTCATGCGTGGCCTTGGCAAGGGCTCATGGCCTTTCACCGTGCAACGCGCAGCCAACTCCGGCCAGCGGTCGCATACCGGGCGCGTCCGCGCTCGTCACTGCGAAGGCCGGGTCGGGCAGATCGCACACCTTATTTATATCAGCCAAAGTAGCTCCACTTGTGGGCCCGGGCCGCGCCGCGGGGGCCTCGGCGGGCGAAGTTGCCTGTCGAACAGCGAAGGTAATGAGCTGAAGACCTCAAGACCTGACAAATCAGATGGTTGTAAGCCGAGAATGCAGCATCGCCCGTGAGTAAATTCGGCCCTCAGCTGCATGGCGCCGTGGCCACAACACATTCGTATCGTACTGCATTTTTTGGGGCCGCAAGGCGGACCTTGACGGGCCGGGCGGCAAACGACATGGTGCATTGATGCCCGTCGCGAGGCGGTCCCGATCGATGGCACGGAGGTGGCCCATCTTGAGATTGTTGAAGTCGCTCGCTCTGGCAGCGGTGATTATCTTTTCTGCGCTGCCTGCGGCGCACGCGGCGGTCGTGGTCTCCTCGAAACTGTCGAGCGAGTCGGCGATGATCGGGCACATGATCCGCCTGCTGCTGAACGCCAATGGTATTCCCACGGTCGATCGCATGACGCTCGGTGGCACACCGGTCGTCCGCAGGGCGCTCCTAGCCGGTGAGATCGATATGTACGTCGAGTACACCGGCAATGCCGGGTTCTTCTTCAACGTCGCTTCGGATCCGGTCTGGAAGGATCTCAAGCGCGGCTACGAGCGCGGCGCGCAACTCGACTACCAGGCGAACAAGATCATCTGGCTCACTCCAGCCAACGCGAGCAACTCGTGGGGTATTGCCGTAAGCGGCGACGTCGCCAGGAAGAACCGGCTCGCTACCATGAGCGATTTCGCCCGCTGGGTAGCAGGCGGAGGCAAGGTCGTGTTCGCCTGTTCGTCCGAATTCGTCAATTCCTCGACGCTGCGCTCGCTCGAACAGGCCTACGGATTTACGATGCGGTCGGATCAGCTGATCGTACTGGCGGGCGGTGATACTTCGGCCACGATCAAGGCGGCGGCTGAGGGAACCAACGGCACCAATGCAGCGATGGTTTACGGTACCGACGGCGGTATTGTCGCCTCTGACCTGGTGCTCATGATCGACGACAAGCACGATCAACCGGCCTATGCCCCGGTGCCTATCATCCGCGAGGCAGTGCTCAAGGCCAACCCGAGGATCGCCGCGATCGTGAAGCCGCTGATGGAGAGCTTTACGCAGGAATCACTTCAGGAATTGAATGGCCGTGTGCAGATCAACGGCGAACCGACCGAAGCGGTGGCCGAGGATTACCTGCGCTCCAAAGGATTCATCAAATGAGGCGGGCGCGATGACGCTTCCGGCAGCGCGTAGTCTTCACCTTGACCGGCTGGGCACGCTGCTAAGCGCAGTCGGCGTGGCAGCGTTATGGCTGTTGCCGTTCGTGGTATTCAAAATCAATCGCATTGTGTCCGGCCATCCGCGCGCTTTGGTCGATGTGTTGCCGCCATGGTCGACTGTGACGTTTTACTCGACCCTGGCGTTGGTCGCCGTGATCGCGGTCGCCG
>JBEKOK010000136.1:0-9713 GCA_049521875.1 Steroidobacteraceae bacterium | reverse complement strand
TGCGCACGCGCTGGCCCTCGCGCGCAATCGCGTTGGCCAGTGCAGCGACGCGGATGCTTTCCTGCCAGCACTTTTCCAGATCCGGGCGCAGGTGCGCCAGCTCCGGCGCGCGACGCAACTGCGCCGAGGCATAGGCGAGCGCCGCGGTACGCACATGCTGATAGCCAATGCGCGTGATGGCCGTTTTCAGATCCGTGACCTTGTCATCTCCGCGATGCAGAAGCGCCGAGTTGGCCATCGTAATGATGCGGCTGGCGAGCCCGGCATCGGAGCTGACCACGCGCGCGACACGCTCGCTGGTGGAATTGGGATCCGATACGGCCTGCTGAACGCGCGCCGCGGCATCGGGAAAGGAAGGCAGATCCACGCGTCCGGCTGACAGCTCTTTCGCAAGTGCCTGCACGATGCTGAAGCCTGAATCCTCCTGATTCGCCGTGTTCGTCGCCGTAGTTGCAGCCAAGATCAACTCCTCACACATCGGACAGCGCCGGTCGCATCAGGACCGTGCGGTGCATCAAAACTGCCGCCGGATTATGCGGCGGGCCCGCAGCCTACTTCAGTTTGCGAATGCGTTCAGCGGGACTGATCACATCCGTGAGCCGGATACCGAATTTCTCATTTACAACCACAACTTCACCGTGCGCGACCAGCGTGCCATTGACATAGACGTCAAAGGGTTCGCCGGTTGCCCGATCGAGCTCGACCACGGAGCCCTGATTGAGCTGCAGAAGGTTTCGGATGCTGATGCGGCTGCGACCGACTTCCATCGACAACGTGACTGGAATATCGAGCACGACATCCAGATTGATGTCGCCGTTGGCGCCGCTCGGCGGCCCTTCGGGCAGCAGATTCTCCATCGGCGCGGTCTGTACCTGTGCGTTCATATCTTTCCTGCCATGATGTTCTGCAATACGGGGGGTCGGCGCCTGGCCAGGCGCTCGGAAATCTTGATGGCCTGCTGACCACGCGAGCTGCCGTAGCTGCCGCGTAGCACCGGCACACCTTCGGCAATGATCGTCAGGTGTCCGTCGAAGTCACACGGAATGACGTCCCCGGGCTTCAAATCCAGTAGCTTGCCAACGGTGAGCTGCGCGTGGCCGATCAGCGGCACGAACTCCACGTCGGCATCCTCAAGTTCCTCGCGCAGTGTCTGAATCCAGTTCTCGTCGCGCTCGGCGCGATCGCTCTGCATGCCCGAGTCGAGGATGTCGCGGATCGGCTCGATCATCGAGTAAGGCACCGTAACCTGCAGCAGGCCGCCGCTGCCTTCCAGCTCAATCTTCAGCGTGGTGATCACGACGATCTCGGAGGGGCTCACGATGTTGGCAAAGTGCGGATTGATCTCCGAACTGAGGTATTCGACAGTGAGATTCGCAATCGGAGCCCAGGCCTCATGAAAATCCGCGAATGTCTGCTGCAGCACCATCTGGATGATGCGGCTCTCGGTGCGGGTAAAGTCGCGGCCCTCGATCTTGGTGTGCCGTCCCTTGCCGCCAAAGAAATTATCCACGACCGCGAACACCAGCTTCGGATCGAGGACGAACAGCGCCGTACCGCGCCACGGGCTGATCTTCACCATATTCAGGCTCGAGGGCATCGGCAGCGTCTGGACGTATTCGCTGAACTTCATGACCTGCACCGGCACCGCGGTGATCTCCGGGGTGCGGCGGATCATGTTAAAGATGCCGATGCGCAGCAGCCGGCCGAGACGGTCGTTGATCATCTCGAGCGTCGGCATGCGGCCGCGCACGATGCGCACCTGCGTGGCCAGGTCAAAATTGCGCGCCTCGCCAGGTGGCGGCAGATCGGTAGCCGCCGGAACGGCACCGGTGTCGACGCCCTTGAGCAGCGCGTCGATCTCGTCCTGGTTGAGGATTTCCGCGCCCATGCTCACTGGATCACGAAGCTGGTGAAGTAGACGCCTTCTACGAGTTCGCCCTTGGCGCCTTCGCCCGCCACGGTTTTGCGAATGGTATCGAGCGTGGCCTGGCGAAGATGATCCTTGCCCTCCGGCGTCACCAGCGACTCGTATTGCTGGCCTGAGAAGAGCAGCACCAGATCGTTGCGGATCGCGGGTTCATTGGTCTTGATCTGTTCGACTACAGCAGGATCGCGGCTCATGGTCTCGACGGTGATCTGCAGGTAGCGTGTGTTGCCTTCGCTGCCAAAATTGACGACAAAGGCCGGATCAAACTTGTAATAAATCGGTGGCGCGCGCGGCGCTGTCGCCGGGCCAGCCGCTGCGGCATCGGCATCGGACGCAACCGCCGGGGTCGCGGCAGCCTTGTGGCCGGTCAGCAGCAAGGCCGCAGCACCGCCGCCGCCGAGCACGATTACACCCATGATGATCCACAGCAGTTTGCCGCCCTTCTTGGCCGGTTTGGCACCTGGGGCAACCTCTATGGCTGCGGGTTTAGCTTCTTTCGCCATGATTCGGTTCCAATAGACTCAGTAATAGAGACGCTGCGTTAGACAGAGCAAGCGACGTGCCAGACGGTTTTCTGGCGGCCGGTACGCAACGTCACGCATATTCATCCACAAGCCCTGAGCTCCACCGCACCGCGGAAGCTGGCTGTGCATCTGTATCGGCGGCACTGAGCAAACTCCGTGCTGCGGGGTTCGGATTTTGTGACGCCTGTCTCGATTGCTGCTGCACCGTGGCCTCGCCCAGGGTCAGGCCTGCGCCTGAAAGCATGTCGCGCAAACGCGGCATGGCCTGCTCGAGGGCCGCGCGGGTGTCCGGATGCGCCGCATCGAAGCTGACGCTGACGTGACTGGCATTGACGTTGATGTTGACCTGCACGGGCCCCAGATGGTCGGGCGAGAGCCGCAGCACGGCCGACTGGATGTTCTGGCCCGTGAGCCAGCGGATTTCGGTGCCCAGCGCCTGAGGCCACTGGCTGCTCTGGACCGGCACCGTGATGACCCGCTCGGGAATTGCCGTTGTCGCAGGGCTCTGCGTACCGGCAGCAACCGCGAGCGCAGCGGCGCTGGCTGCGCCCTGCCCCGAAGGATCAGCGGCAGTGATTGCATCGCCCGGATCCGCGCCCGAATCGCTATCCGGATCTGATTTGGTCAGCACCAGCTCGGCGAGGCTGGCGGCAGCGAGCGCGGTGCGGGCTGCCATCGTGCCGGCGCCGGCGATGCTCGCCACTGCGGCATCGGCCTCGGAGCTGGCCGTCGCGACCGGTGCGGACTCGGCGGGGCTGTCCTTGGCGAGCAGCTGGTGTACGAGGCCTGCCAGTGACTGGGCCATCGAGGCCGACAGCGTCGAAGCTGCAATTGCAGGCGCCGCGGTCGACACATCGGTCGAGGCATCTTTGGCTGACACGGCGTCGTCAGCGGACTCGCTATCGCGAGCCGCGGACTGTACCGGCATGTTGCTCGCGGCCAGCGAGTCATCGGCATCGGCGGTTTGCTCGAGCGCGGCGCCCGGCACAGCGGGCAGCGCAACTTTAGTCATCTTGGCCGCGCCAGGATTCGTAGCCGCACGTGCCGCGATGCCCTTGGCCGCCACCTTGGCGGCAGTCGTAGTGGGCGATGCCGGCCCGACATTGCCAAGGACCGTTGCCGCCGCGTTCGAGGGATCTGATGCACCGCCATCGGACTGGCCCGGGCAGGCCGCAGTCGCGCTGGATGCATTGCTGCCTGCCTGAGCCGCGTTGCCGGAGTTGCTCTGGCTGCTCTGGCCGGATTGCGCGGCAGCGAGCGCCGAATTAAATGAAGGCGCGCCGCTGTCGCCGGAACCGGTCCCGGAACCTGAACCACTGTCATCCGGCACGCGCGCGCTGCCGCCGAGCGCAGCGAGGGGATTCGAAGCCGTGTTGGGTGTCGCCGCTGCTGCCATACTCATTGAATGCCTCGTTGACGTTGTGCATGCTCATCGGTTTCGCGCTGAACCTTGCGTTCTTCAAGCTTGCTGGCCTCAGCGGTGGCCTGTTCAATCACTTTGCCGACAGCCTTGGTCCGCGTCGCCGCCTCGCGCCACTGCTGCTGCTCGCGCTCCGTTTCCACGAGAAGCTGGGCAATGAGGCCACGCTGCGTGGTGATTGCCTCGGTGAGCTTGGCGATGAAGATCTGATAGGCACGCAAGGCGCGCGCATCGAGACCCGCCGAAGCCTTCGCCCGGAACGTGTTCTGATATTCGCCCAGGTACTGCTCTAGATCCCGGCAACGGCCCTCGGCTTCCGTGAGTCGGCTCTGGGCCGAGACCACGCGCGCCGCGCTGCGGCGTTCCGCATCCTCGGCGGCCTGATGTACCGGTTTGAGACGTTGGGCTCGTACCATTATTTATTCTCTTTGGCTTTGCTTGTATCGGGGTCGTGCATCACGGCATTGAGCTGCGCGACGCTCTCGTTGAAAGTCACGCGCTCGTTCATGTCCTGACGCAGATAGGTTTCGATCTGCGGCCAGCGATTGATCGCAGCATCGATGCGCGGATCCGCGCCGCGCTGATAGGCGCCAATCGCGATCAGATCGCGGTTGTGCTCATAGAGCGCTGAGCTCTGGCGCAGGCGCCGCGCCAGCGCCAGCTGCGGTGCCGGCACCACCTCGTGCATGACGCGGCTCACCGAGGACTCAACGTCGATGGCCGGATAGCGGCCGCCGTCAGCAATTCGGCGCGACAGCACGATGTGTCCGTCGAGGATGGCCCGGGCGGCATCGGCAATCGGATCGTTTTGATCATCGCCTTCGGCCAGCACCGTGTAGAAGGCGGTAATAGAGCCTTCTCCGCTGTCACCATTGCCAGCACGCTCCACCAGCTGCGGCAGCCGTGCAAACACGGAGGGCGGGTAACCCTTGGTTGCCGGCGCTTCGCCAATGGCCAGGCCAATCTCGCGCTGTGCCTGCGCAAAGCGCGTCAGCGAATCCATGATCAGCAGGACGTTACGTCCCAGATCGCGAAAATATTCGGCGATCGCCGTGGCCAGCCACGCGCCGTGCATGCGCATCAGCGGCGGGTAGTCGGCCGGCGAAGCCACGACAACGGCGCGTGCCAGTCCGGCCGGGCCGAGGATTCTTTGTACGAATTCCTTGACCTCGCGCCCGCGCTCGCCGATCAGACCCACGACGATAACGTCGGCTGCGGTGTAGCGCGCCATCATGCCCAGCAGCACGCTCTTGCCGACGCCGCTACCGGAAAACAGGCCGATGCGTTGGCCGCGGCCGACGGTAAGCAGGCCGTTGATCGCGCGCACGCCCACATCCAGCGGCTGCGAGATGGGTTTGCGCGCCAGCGGATTGATCGGCGTGCCGGTCAGTCGAACGTTGGTCACGGTCGGAATCGGGCCCAGGCCATCCAGTGGCTTGCAGGCACCATCGACGATGCGCCCGAGCAGTTTTGGTCCGACGGCCACCGTACCTGCCCGATCAATCGGCAGCACTCGGGCGTCAGGTTTCAGGCCGTGGATGTCGCCGGTGGGCATCAGGAACAGCCGCTCACCGGAAAATCCCACAACCTCAGCTTCTATGTGTTTATTGTCGGCGCCGACGATCTCGCAGCGATCGCCGACTGCGGCGAGGCACCCGGAGGCCTCAAGCGTGAGGCCGACCATGCGGGTCAGGCGGCCAGCCACGCTCGGCGGCGGTAGCGCGGCCACGCGCTGCTGGCTCAGTGCCAGCGACTGCGTCCAGCGCTGCTGTGCTTCGGCACGCGCCGAATTCATGAGCTCGATCCAGTGGCACTCTGGCGTTCATCGCCCAGCGCTGCAGCGATGGCCGCTCCCAGCCGCGTCTCGATGCGGGCATCAATGGTCGAGTTATCGCTCGTGACCCGGCAACCGCCGCGCGACAGCACCGGATCCTCGGCAATCGTCCAGGCGCGGTCCGTGGTGGTTTCCGCCAGCGACTCGCGCACCAGCGCCGCATCCTCCGGATGTAGATGCACGCGCACTTCTCGGGCCGAAGCGGGCAGCAGGGCCACGGTGTCGCGAATGACCGCAACGATCTGGCCAGGCTGGGTCTTGAGTTCGCGCCGGATCAGCGCCCGCGCGATCGCGCCGGCTAGACCAGCCAGCTGCTCCTGGACGGCGGCGTCCAGATCATGCAGCGGCTTGCCCATGTATTCGAGAATGGCATCGAGCCGGCGCACGCGTTGTGCCATGTCGGCCAGCATTCGCTGCTGCTCCTGCTGCACGGCGGCGGTTCCGGCCTCGCGGCCGATGGCAAAACCCCGTTCCCAGGCTTCGCGCTCGATTGCCGAGAGGTCCTCCAGTTTGCGGCGCGAACCGACGACCGGTCCGTTCACTTCCGGGGGTACCCAGGAGAGGATCTTGGCGCCCTGCTCAGACATATTCCTCGCCTCCCTTGCCGCCGATCTGCACGCGGCCCTCATCGGCAAGGCGACGCGCCGTCAGCAGGATTTCCTTCTGGGAAGCTTCGACATCGCTCAGTCGCACCGGCCCCTTGGCTTCGAGATCGTCCTTTAGCATCTGCGCGGCGCGTTCAGACATGTTCTTGAAGAACTTCTGCCTCATCTCTTCATCCGTGGCCTTTAGGGCAATAATCAATTTGTCTCCTGGTATCTCGCGCAGCAGTTCCTGCATGCCGCGATCGTCGATGCCGATCAGGTCCTCGAAGACAAACATCAGATCCTGGAGCTGCTGGCTCAGCTTTTCATCAGCACCCTTGATCTCCTCCAGCACTTTGGATTCCACTGCGGTGCCTACGAAGTTGAGGATCTCGGCTGCCACCTTGGGACCACCGAACCCGGAGGACTTGGTCGAGGCGTTGCCGGCGAACTGCTTTTCGAGGACTTCGTCGAGCTCATTGAGCGCCGAGGGGTGTACGCCATCGAGCGTCGCGATGCGCGTGACGATATCGGCGCGCATGTTCTCGGGCATCGCGGCGAGCACCAGCGCTGCCTGGTCAGAATCGAGGTAGGAGAGCACGATTGCGGTGATCTGCGGGTGTTCGGTGCGCATCATGTCGGCGATCGCGCGCGGCTCCATCCACTTGAGTGACTCGAGGCCACGTCCATTGCGACCACGCAGGATGCGATCGATGATGCTGTTGGCCTTGTCCGAGCCCAGGGCTTCCATCAGGACCTTGCGTACGTAGGCGTCGGTATCGATTCCCACGGAGGTCTGCTGTTCCAGCTCGGTGGAAAATGTGCTGAGCACGGTGACGACTTCTTCGCGCGAGATACCCGAGAGCTGTGCCATCGCGGAGCCCACGCGCTGCACGTCCTTGGCGCCCAGATGCTTGAGCACCTGCGCGGCATCCTGCTCGCCGAGCGTCAGCAGCAGGATGGCTGCCTTCTCGACTCCCGATCGGGACATCTGCGCATCGTTCACGGTTCGCCCACCCAGTTCTTCACGACCTGGGCCACGCGCTTGGGATCCTGCGCGACCAGACCCTTGGCCTGTACGATCTGCTGCTCAAAGGCGAGCGCCTGGCCGCTCGCGGCCGAATTGGAGTTGGCCATGCCGAGGGAGCCCTGCGGGCTGGGTCCTGCGGTGTCCGCGCTGGCACGGGCGTCGACCAGTTGCGGCGCCGGCGTGGTCAGATTCTTGATCATCGGACGCAGCACGCCGAGTCCGATGGCCAGCAGGATCAGGGCACCCAGACCGAGGCGCACACCTTCCTGCAATCCGGGGCGCTGCCAGATCGGCACCGGCTCCGGGGCCAGCGCCTGGGCTTCCTCGTGGAAGGCCTCATTGACCACGTTCACGCTGTCGCCACGCGATTCGTCGTAGCCGACGACATTCTTGACCAGGCGGGTGATGTCATCGATCTGCGCCGCACTGATCGGCTCGGAGGTTTCTTTGCCGCCGGTTCCTGCCTTGTGGACGTTATCGAGCAGCACGGCAGCAGTCAGGCGCTTGATGCGGCCGCCCGGATGACGTTCGTAGCTGAGCGTCCGATCAATCTCGAAATTGCGGGTTTCCTGCTTGCTGGTATTTTCGGGCTCCACTGGCGCGGCCGCGGGCGCCGGCGTAGCAGTGCTCTTGGCAGCAGTCGTGCTTGGCGCACCCGGCGTCGCACCGGCAGCAGGCACTGCGGGCTTGGCGGCCGCGACCGGGGCCGGTTGCGCCACGCCGCCCGCGGGTGGCTGATTGGTGAGCGCACCGGGAACGCCGCCGGCCTGGGCTGAACCGCCGTGGCTGGTTTCCTCTGAAGTCTGCTCGCTGCGAATGACGGCACTCTCGGGCTTGTACTGCTCGTGGGATTCTTCGCTGTCGCCTGGATCCAGGTCGACGGTCACCTGGGCACGCACGCGCCCGGCGCCCACCAGCGGCACCAGCAACTGCTCGATGCGCTCGACATAGGTATCTTCAATGCGGTGCGCCGCCTCAAAGTGCTCAGCGGTCGCAGTAGCCTGGGCTGAGCCGGCCGATGAGAGCAGATGTCCCTGCTGATCGACGACTGTGACCTGCTCAGGCTGCAATTCGGGGATGCTTGAGGCTACAAGGTGCACGATGGCCTGGACCTGCTCGGCTTCCAGTCGGCCCCCCTGGCGCAACTGCACCAGCACCGAGGCGCTGGCGGGCCGGCGATCGCGCACGAAGGCGGACTGCTCAGACATGGCCAGGTGCACACGGGCCGCCTCGACACTCTTGAGCGCCGAGATCGTGCGCCCGAGCTCAGTTTCAAGCGCGTACTGGTAGCGCGCGCTTTCCATGAACTGGCTGACGCCAATGCCATTGTCCTTGTTGATCAGGTCGAGGCCGGAGGCGCTCGATTCAGGCAAACCTTGCGCGGCGAGCTTCAGCCGCGCATCGTGCACGTTCTCCGCCGGCACCATGATCGAGCCGTCGGAGTCACCAAATTTGTACTTGATGCCGGCCGTCTGCAGCGACTGCGTCACCTGGCTCGCATCTGAGGACGATAGATTGCCGTACAGCAGACTCCAGTTCGGACCCTGCCACCAAAGCATCACGGCGACACCTGCGGCCACGGCGCCAGCGATGCCAATCAGCATCAGCAGCGGCCGCAGATTCAAGCCCCCGGGTCGGCCCATTGTCAGTTGCTCAGTAGCCATGCACTACACCTGTTCTAAATCGACATGTTCATGACGTCTTGATACGCAGTCACCATGCGGTTGCGTACCTCCGTCAGCGCTCGAAAGGACACGCTGGCCTTCTGCGTCTCCAGCATGACCTGCGCGAGATCAACGCCCTTGACGCCGCGCTCGTACGCGTCCGCAACCGTGGCAGCGGTCTTCTGGCCGGCGTCAACCTCGGCAATGCTCTTCTTGAGCAAGTCGCCAAATCCCGGACCGCTGGTGGGCGCCTGGACGGAAGGCTTGCTTAAGGCCGAGGTCTGCGCGGAAATCGCGCGAATCTGCGCGAGCACCTGATCAATCTGCATCTGGCTCATGCCACACTCCTTGCCGAGCAATTGACATCGATGCCGGCGGCGCGCATGCGCGCGAGCTTGTAGCGCAGCGTGCGCGGGCTGATACCCAGTCGCTCCGCAAGCCGCTCGCGGCTGCCCTGCCCGTTGCGCAGAGCCTCGAGAATGATCTGCTGCTCAGCCACGGCCAGCGACACGGCCAGCTCGGTCTCGCTCGCCGAGACCTGCTGGATCGGATTCTTGAGCAGCTTTGGGAGCGGCCCGGCTGCCTTTGAGATCGCCGCTGCCTCGGCGACCGGCTCGAAGCTCAGG
This sequence comes from Steroidobacteraceae bacterium, assembly GCA_049521875.1. Classification (GTDB taxonomy): domain Bacteria; phylum Pseudomonadota; class Gammaproteobacteria; order Steroidobacterales; family Steroidobacteraceae; genus FEN-1191. The sequence goes on along the minus strand of JBEKOK010000136.1, from coordinate 104 downwards.
TGTTCGGCGGTGATGACATCGCCATCGCACAAGACCAGGGCGCGCTGCATGACATTTTCCAGCTCGCGGACGTTGCCCGGCCATTCGTGCACCAGCAGGCGCTG
>JBEKOK010000135.1:0-9744 GCA_049521875.1 Steroidobacteraceae bacterium | reverse complement strand
GACTGGAGTCCCCTCGAATGGCGACAGGGACCGCGGGGCACCTGCGTGGTCGCGTGCTGGTAGTCGAGGATCAGCCACTGAATCGTGAGGTGGCCGTGGGCATGCTGAGTTCGCTCGGCCTGCAGGTGGACACGGCCGAAAACGGGCGGCGCGCGCTCGATAAGTTGCAGGTGGAGCGCTACGACGCGGTGCTGATGGATTGCGAAATGCCGGTCATGGACGGGTTTGAAGCCACCCGCGAGCTGCGTCGGCGCGAGCCGCTCGGCACGCACCTGCCGGTCTTTGCGCTGACCGCCGATGCGACACGCAGCGGACGCGAAGCGTGCCTGGCCGCAGGCATGGATGAGTTCCTGTCCAAGCCGTTTCGTCGGGAGACACTGCGCGCGTTATTGAATACGTGGCTGGCCAAGAGTGTGAAGTCTGCGCCCGCGCCGGCCATGGAATCCGCGGGCAAACCTGTCGAAGAGGCAGGGCCGCTGCTGGATGGCGCGACCTTGGCAGCGCTACGCGCTCTGCCGCGCAGCGGAGCGAACAATATGCTCAGCCACGTGACGGACCTGTACCTGCAGGATTCTCCGGCTCAGGTCAGCGCGATTGAACAGGCGCTCGAACGCGGCGATGCAGCAGCGTTGGCGCGTACGGCCCATGCCTGGCGCTCCTGCAACGGCAACATCGGGGCCCATGGCCTGGCGCAGTTGTGCCGGGAAGTTGAGGAGAGTGCGCGGCAGGGGGACTTGCTTAAGGCTGAACGCGCCTTCGACGAGGTGCGGCCCCTGTATGAACGGGTATGCGAGGCGTTGCAGCGTGAACTGCGGCGGTCGGCGTGATGGGCAACAATCCGCGGCTCCGGATACTGCTGGCCGATGACGACGCGCTGTTGCGCGAGATCGCCGCCGCAACCCTGCAGCAGGCCGGATACGAGGTGACCACCGCGGCCTCGGGTGAGGCTGCACTTACGGCGGCGGCGCAGCAGCTGCCCGACCTGGCACTACTCGACGTCGATATGCCCGATGGCGATGGCTACCAGGCCTGCAGCCGCCTGCGTGCGCTGCCCGGTGGGCGCGATCTGCCGATCGTCATGGTCACCGGTCATGAAGACCGCGGTTCCATCGACGAGGCCTACGAGGCCGGTGCGACCGACTTCGTTAGCAAGCCGGTCAACTGGGCCTTGCTGGTGCACCGTCTACGCTACATCCTGCGTGGCTCCGGCACGCTCGATGCCTTGCGCCTGAGCGAGCAAAAGAACGGCGCGTTGCTGCGCGCCATGCCGGACGGGATTTTTCTCATTGATGCGGCCGGGAGCGTTGCCCACTGCTTCAGTCCATTGGCGGCGCTACCCGAGGCCTCGTCGGCGGACCCGTCGCGGCCAAGGTGCCTGTTTGATGAGTTGCCGGGCGAGATTCGTCCGCGCGCCCGCGAGTCGCTTGCCGCCTGCCTTGCCGGCCAATCTGCCGCCTTTGAATTTTCGCTGGAGACCGCGGCCACGCGACTGCGGCACTACGAGTGCCGCTATCTGCCGAACGCTGAAGGTCAGGTGCTGGCCATTGTGCGTGACATCAGCGAGCGTAAGGCTGCCGAGTCGCGTATCCACCGACTGGCTTATTTCGATACGCTCACGGGATTGCCCAATCGCACCCAGTTCTCCGTGCAGCTGGAACGGCGCATCCTCGCGGCGCAGGCGCAGGGTCAGAAATTCGCTGTGTTCGTCATGGATCTGGATCGCTTCAAGTACGTCAACGACACGCTGGGGCACGGCGTGGGCGACCACGTGCTGCGATCGGTGACTGCGCGCCTCTCTTCGCTGCTGGAATATCCCGACTGCGTGGCTCGTCTTGGGGGTGATGAGTTTGCACTGCTGGTGACGGCCGAGCCCGCGGCGAAAGTCGCGCAGATTGCGGCGGCAATCATTACGGCGCTCGAAGAGCCCATTGTTTATGAGGAACAACCCCTCGATGTCGGTGTCAGCATCGGGATCGCCACGTATCCCGAGCATGGATCGGCCGCAGACACGCTGGTGCGCAACGCCGATATTGCCATGTATGTGGCCAAGAGGAGCCGCAGTGGGTACGCCCTGTATGATCCCCAGTACGACAGCACTCAGCAGCGACACCTGTCGCTACTGGGGGAGTTGCGCCGCGCAGTTGAGCAAAACGAGCTGCGGCTGGTTTACCAACCAAAGGTGACATTGGCCTCGGCCACGACCAGTGCGGCAGAAGCTCTGATTCGCTGGCAGCACCCGCACCGCGGGGTGATACCGCCGGCTGACTTCATCCCGTTTGCCGAACACACCGGCTACATCAAGGTGCTTACGCGCTGGGTGCTGGCAGAGGCGATTCGGCAGTGCGCAATCTGGTATCGCAGCGGGCTGGATATCCACGTCTCGGTGAATCTCTCTGCGCGCGATCTGATGAACCGCGATCTGCCAGAACTGATCGGGTCACTCCTGGCGAGTGAGGCGTTGCCGGCGCATCGCATTGGGCTTGAGATTACTGAGAGTGGCTTCATGGAGGATCCAGCGCATGCCCAAAGGGTGCTGGGGCAGCTGGCTGCGATGGGACTGCAGCTATCGATCGATGACTACGGAACGGGTTATTCCTCTCTAAGTTACCTGATGACGCTACCGGTGAACGAGCTGAAGATCGATCGCGCCTTTGTCTCCAGGGTCTACGAGGATGCTCATCTCAGCACGATCGTGCGCTCGACCATCGAACTTGGACACAGTCTGGGCCTCAAGGTTGTGGCTGAAGGGGTTGAAGACCCGCGGGGGCTGGCGCTGCTGCGTGAGTTGCAATGCGACTCCGCGCAGGGCTACTACATGAGCCCGCCACTCCCGGCGGAGGATTTTCAAGCGTGGCTACTTGGTCGGCCAAGAGCTGCGACTGACGCAGCAACGCTTGAAATGGCCGCGGCTGCGAGGGATTCCAGCAGCGATGGGATTGCTCAGAACGAGCAATGGACAAGGTCGCAAAGAATATAAATGCAGGGTCAAAGAGGCGAAAGAGGCTAGTGCCAATCGTCGGTGTGCCCCAGCGCCCCTCGCACGGCGAGTACGAAGCGAGCTGCGCTGCTCTTCCGCAACTTGGACCGCGCGCTGGCGCCTGCTGCTAGGAGCCGGCAGCCGTCGACTTGGCGGGCAACTGAGCGACGGTTTCCTGGATCATCTGCTGCAGCTTTGCCATCAGGACTTTTTGTCGCTCCTGAACGGCGAGCATCGTATTGCGTAGGATTAGCGGCATCTTGGCAATCACGGCCTGACCAGGCGGCGAGCGATAGAACGTAATCATTCCCTGGATCTCCTCCTCGGACAGAGACTTCTGGTAAACGTCCTCCATCAGCAGTTCCATTGAATCCCAGTTAAGCGATTCGCGTACAATCTTCGTAGTGCGGTCAACCAAATCGTCCACTTTGCTTTGCTGGTCTGGTGTGAGTTGACGACCCTTGAGCGAATCATTGATCGACGACCGCATTAGTGATTCAGTCTGCACGGCCACCTGATCAAGCATCTGGCGGGTGTTGAGAAGATCGAGCAACTCCTTGATTGAGGCGCTACTGGCGGGTTGCGGCACGTCCTGAGCGCGCGCATGGCCGGATACTAACAACGCCAGTGCGCAGATCATGAAGGCTTTCATCATGGCTCCTCCTTAGTCATCGGCAGTGGGCCGATAATACGCGTCTAAATTATTTGAAGCCACGGTGCACGTCCACTCCAAGACGAGATCGCGTCACCCAATTTCTTGGCCATTTTCGACCATTTATCGGAATATCTCTACGGGTAGCTTAGGAATCCATCGGCACCTTACTTCAACATTCCCTTTTCTTCCATGACGCGACGGATGTCTTCCGGGACCTCACATACCTGCACCATCAGCGTATTGTTCGTCGTCGTGCTATGCAGTCCCATGTAGGTGACATGACCGGTGTCGTCAAGCTGGACGACCTCGCGGCCTTCGCGAACCATTGGCGTCAGCGTAATTGTCCTCATCGTGCCGTCAGACATCGTCACTTTATTTGTGTAGGATCCGACGAAGGGCTCCGCGAACACGAAGTTTTGTTGGATCTCATCGATGCTTACAATGAATGCCTTCTTGCTCATCATTCCTCCTCAAGCTGGCGACTTCAAAAAAAAGCAAGAATCGGTGTCTGTTAACTGCCGGTCGGAATGGGCTATCGCCCTCCTGCTGAGCGGCAGTGATTCCCGTGATCGGCCAACAACAATGGGAATGCTTGCGCACTCACGAACTTGCACTGGTGTGAAGCTGGCGTAACACATCACCCACAGCGTCGATAACTATTTGCGGCTTCTCCAACTGGATCTGGTGCCCTGATCCCTTGATGATCCGGTGCACTCCTCGCGCGGAGAGTCGCGCCAAGGCCTCGTGCTGAGCAAACCAGTATTTCGAGAAGGCTTTAGTGAAGCGAATACCGGTGGGTGTGTTGTCGCTCCATTCGTGCTCCGCCGAGAGCACAACCAGCGGTATTGAGCCAAGGCGGTGATGATCGGCGCTGTCGTATCTGTGTGTATACAGCGACGACATGAGTGAAACCTTGTCAGAGAAATAGTCGGCGGTGAAGAACTGAGGCCAAACCTTCCTAAACGCGGCAGGCGTATCGCTCGGCAAGGTAGCCGTGCAGTCGTTGAATTCTGTGTTAGATGGCCCAAGGGTTCCATGCTCAGCCAAGAAAGCGCAATGGAGCATCGCCGCTGCGTAGCTTTCTCGCCCGGCTACCTCATCGAAGCCCGGTATATTTTCATTGATCAGCCCCTCTGCTGCTGGGCTGGTATCGACGAGGACCATGCCCGCAACCTCCTTCGGCCAACGCTGCGCATAAACTCGCGCTTCCAGGCCACCTAACGAGTGTCCCACCAACACATACGGTCCCGGTATGGACGCGGCAAGGAGTGCCTTGTGCAGATCCTCTACCACCTCGGAGATGATCTGTGGACGGGGCGCCGGATCGCTGAACCCGTAGCTGGCTCGGTCGAAGGCGCACACGCGCGATTCTTGCGCGATGACGGGTTGGGTCTTGTACCAAATAAGCGACCAGCTGAATATACCAGCCATCAGAATGACCGTAGGGCCGCCGTCGCCCGTGCAATGCAGGTTAATACGCCGCCCGCCAATATCGACCAGTTGACCTGGCTGTGCGTAGGGCAGCAATCGCTGATCCTCCGCCATGGCGGAAGTCGCTTCCGGTTGAGCAAGGACTGGCGTGATTGAAAGCAGCAAGGCGAGTGTGGCGGCTATATCAAACAGCCCGGCTTTGTAGGAATGGCGTCGCTTCATCACCTGGTCACCCCATCAGTACATCTGTAGTTAGCAATGTTTCCTAAAAACGTGGATTAGGACCCTCGGATCTCAAAATTCGTTCCTACATGAACTGATTGATTTTCGCTAGGGCCAGGATCGACTGCACTATTTCCAAACGAGTTATGCCCGCGGGAGTCTTCCCATGTGCCGGACGATCGTCAAACGTAACGGCCATCTGCTGACCGTGTGCCAGCGCTGCTGAAAGCAGCAGTAGCACCAGTGGAGAATATTTCTTCATCGCTGATTGGCAACCACTGGATGTAAGGAGTTGGAACAGACGTGTCGAGAAAGTAGGCTTCCGGCCCTTAAGAATGCCTAAGGCTCAGCGTACTTTATTATCCGTATCGTCAGACATTCTCTGATCCAGAGGAAGGGCAGATGCGAGTTACCCGCCGCGCATTCATAGGGACTGCCGCCGCCGCGTTGGTGGCAACCCCACTGTGGGCCCGCTCTGGCGCTGGGCAGCACCCGGACGCGCTGTTGATCGACGACATAGAGCGGCGCACTTTCAACTTTTTCTGGGAACAGGTAAACCACCGCAATGGACTGATGCCCGATCGCTGGCCGACGCCATCCAGCTGCAGCATTACGGCCACGGGCTTTGCCCTGACGGCCTGGCCGATCGGGGTCGAGCGCGGCTGGATCAGCCGCGGGCAGGCACGCGAGATCACCCTGCGCACGCTACGCTTCCTTGAGCAGCTGCCGCAGGGCGAACAGCCCACGGGCACGGCAGGCTTTCGGGGCTTCTATTACCACTTCCTCGATATCGACACCGGCCTGCGCTACGCGAAGACGGAACTCTCGACGGCCGATACCACCTGGCTGCAGCTGGGCATATGCTTTTCGCAGAGCTGGTTCGACCGGGAGAACGAAGCCGAAGCGGAAATCCGCACACTTTCGCAGCGACTGCTCGATCGCACCGAATGGGACTGGATGCAGGCCAACAGCACCGGCGGCAAGGGCATATCGATGGGCTGGCACCCGGAGAGCGGTTTCATTGAGCGCAACTGGGCTGGCTATATCGAAGGCATGGCGGTCTACTTCCTCGCGCTCGGTTCGCAATCGCACCCGGCGACGGATGGGGCTTATGAGGCCTGGTCGGCGCCATACCCGAACTATTGGCGCGGCGAAGGCTCGAAGCGCTATCTCTCGTTTGCGCCACACTTCGGTCACCAGTGGGGTCCGATGTGGATCGATTATCATCGCATCCGTGATGCGACTATGCGCGAGGCCGGCTTCGACTATTTCGAAAACCGCCGGCGCGCTACCTACGCCCAGCGCGACTATGCCATCGCCAATCCCATGGGCTGGGATGGCTACAGCAAGGATATCTGGGGCATGACCGCCTGCGATGGCCCGGGCGAACTGGTCATCGATTACAAAGGCAAGCCGACGCGGTTCTACGGCTATCGCGCTTACGGGCCCATGGGCATGCCGGATGCAGAAGATCATGGCACGCTTGCGCCCACCGCTGCAGTGGCCTCCATCTCCTTTGCACCCGAGATCTGCATTCCCGCCGCGCGCGCCCTGCGCCACTTCCAGGGCGGGCGCCTCTATCGCCGCTATGGCTTCCTGGATGCCTTCAATCCCAGTTTCCGCGACACCCATGTGAAGTTGGAGAAGGGCAGCGTGGACGAGCACGGCGGCTGGGCGGACAGCGACTATCTCGGTGTCGACCAGGGGCCGATCCTGGGGATGATTGCCAACTACAAGACCGGGATCGTCTGGAACACGACCCGCAAGGCGCCGAATCTCGTGCGTGGGCTGACGCGAGCTGGCTTTACCGGCGGTTGGCTCGGTAGAACCTAGGCGCTCCCTGCGACGTGCCAGCCTTCAGGTGGTTCCAAAGCCGAGTACCACATTGCCGGCGAGCGAACCGCCCGGAGCCGGGGTTTGACGAGGAGGATGATTGCCATCTCACCTTCCGGTTCGTAACGACACGCGAAGATGACGTGAACGACGGGCGCGCCGATTTTGGGAAAGCGGTTGGCGCCTTTCGCGAGGACAATAACCTGCGCGCGCGTGCGCGAGGTCGTTGGCACCGCAAGAGCTCAGGGCGGCAAAGCGGCGGAAACTGGACCTCTGACGGACACCCGTGGCGTCTGGGCATCAGTTGCGACTTGCGCGATGCCTAACGCGCGGGCTGCACGCCGAACCGTGAAGCTGTTCTTGCTCGCGCCCGCTCGGCCTCTACTTCACGGTCCCGAGGGTCTGCCGTGGTGACTAATGCGCTAATGAGCACATGCGCCGACGCGGCAACTTCAGCCACGGCGCGATCAAAAGCAGCGCGGTTAGCACGAGACGGGCGATTGAACCCGCTGAGTTTCCTAACGAATTGAAGTGATGCAGCTCGAATCTCTTCGTCTGTAGCCGGTGGCTTGAAATTAAACAGAGTCTTGATGTTCCTGCACACGTTCGTTACCTTCATCAGAATACCGAGAACTTCGATCGCTCGTGGCTAGCATAATTCTGCGCGAGAGCCATTCTGGCACCATGAATTCATGATTTGGCTTTGCAGGTTGGACCCATCCATCTGGAGGAGCCAACAGTAGAAATTTGAACGTCACCGACTCGGGCGTCCATGGCGCCATCATCAAAGTACGTCGCCGTTTGCGGAGTGGTCAATTGAATCCGGAGTTTCTCATCGGAAGCAAACATCACATTCACACAATGTCGCTGTATGACGTAGTTGCGGGTCGTTTGCTCAATTACCTGATCGCTGCAGTTCGCATCGTGCGCACCCAAGTCAAGAACCTGCAGTCCACCGTTTTTGCTGACGCAGGTTAGGATGGTTGAGGACTCGCTTTTCTGCTTGAGGGTCTCCTGCAGATGGTGCTCGAGCGCCTCGCGCTGCTCCGACGTGTAACCTGCTTCCCGTTCTCTTTGCTGCTCCGGCGTTGGATTGTCCTTCCGAGTAGTCGTAGTGGTTACTTGTGTTATCCATTGACCGGATTGTACACGTGCTGGCTCCGCCGAAAGACTCAGGCGAGTTGCACAGAGCAAAGCCGCACATAGAACAATTGGATTCATTTGCCGCCACGCTTTATTGTCAGCGTGGGAATTATCCGTCAACCTGCCCAATGGCCGCCACTGGTAGCGATTGCCGCGGGTCGAGACCGGGTGCTTAGTGCGCCGCCAGACGGCCAGAATCCCTCTCATTCCGGGGTTAAGAATGGACGTGTTCCGATAAGCGACGAATTCTGACTGCAGCCTGCCGCTGGCGATCTCAAGGGTGGACTCCAGTTAACCGCCAGTCGCTTCCGTCATCGGACATTTTGCGAGCTATTTGAGTTGCCGCTGCCCAGACCCGGTACCAAGGGGAAACAGCGAACAGAGTTGCCAATATTGATCTGTTCAAGTGAATATGATCTCGACGGACAAACGTAGTGGAGACTCGGGGAGTCTAAACTTGAGCATGGACAAGGATTGTGAGGAATGGGAATTACGCGTAACTGCGCTGTGGAAAGGCGTCGAGTCATTGCAACCCGCGGCCTTGGTCGCGGCCGTTGACGCGCTTGCAGATGAACGTGACCCACGCGATGCGGCGGCACTGTTTGAGCGAGCCTGCGCAAGGGACACGGCGGGCAGAGAGTCCGAGGCCTCGACCTACTATCAAGCGGCACTTGCGACAGGCCGGCTGGATCCGTACCGCAGATCCCGTGCTTCAATACAATTGGCCAGCACTTTTCGAATCCTTGGCCGCCTTAAAGAGAGCGAGCAATTGCTCGTGAGCGAGCTTGAGCGTTACGTGGAAGCGGGCGCGCCTCGCGTGTTGCACGACGAAGCGCGCGCCACCCTCGCATTAACGTACGTGGCCCAAGGCAGGCCAATAGAAGCAGCTGGCCTCGCTCTGTCAGCGCTGGCACCGCATCTATCCCGCTACAACCGGTCAGTATCCAGGAATGCTGCGAAACTCGTCGCAAAAACCTGGAACTGAAACGGCAGCCTGCTGAGAGTCTGCTCTTGATTGGGAATTAAAAATCCGCGGCGACCTGTCCAACGATCTCAAGAAATACTTTAAAATGCGGTGCAACCACGGCGCTAACGGTTGAACTTAGTGCCGCGGTTGCCGCGGTTGCCGCGGTATGGGCTTCGCTTTTACTCCGGCCCGTAGACGCCAGCGACTTGTAGGCTTCATCTCACCTCACCGGCTTCCGACGAAGCCGCTTCTTCGCAGCAGTCGCCTTGATCACGAGCATGCCACGTCTCTTGGATGCCAACGGAACGCTGGCCTGTTCAATCGCCGCAGCGATCAGCGCCTCCACACCCGGATGCGTCAACTGGCTAGCCGCCTCCAACCGGATAAAGCGGGCTTGCTTACCTGATCCCATCAGTAGCTTTTTCGGATCGGGCAACTTTCTACTGTGAGTGAAGTACAGACTCACACCGTCGACACGCACGGATATTGCGACTATCGACTCTATGCCGGCCTCCG
>JBEKOK010000134.1:0-9801 GCA_049521875.1 Steroidobacteraceae bacterium | reverse complement strand
CTGCGGGTCGCCGCGGCGACCCCGGCGATCGTACCGACGCCTGCGATCTAGTGTGGTGTGCCACACCTATTCAAATTGAGGAATTGCCTTGGCCAAACCCAATTACCGCCAGCAGAAGCGCCAGAAGGAAATCTCGCGCAAGTCTCGCCAGGCCGAGAAGCTCCAGCGCCGTACCGGCAAAGAGCCCGAGGCCGACGGGATCAGTGCGCCGCTCGCGCCGGCCGCGCCTGCTGAACCGCAGACCAGCACATGAAACTCGCACCCCGCAAAGCCGTTTCGAGCATCGAGCAGCGTCGCACCCGCAGGCTCTCGGACCGCGTGGCCGCCCCGGCGCTGCGCACCGCGTTCCCGCAGGTCGAGAACCTGCGCATTGAGCTGAATTTCTCGGACCGGACGGCGCATGCGCCCTCGCTCCAGCAGCACATCCTCTACCCCTCGGCGCGCGCCTTCTTCCGCTTCGCCTGCCCGTGCTTTGAGTGCGATGGCGAATTTGATCTGACCGGCGCTGTCAACAAGCTGGTGGCCGATCCGGTCGGGAGCAAGCGGCGCGTGAACCGCACCGCGACCGATACGCTCGCTTGTCAGGGCGTGCGGCTGCGCGATCGGCCCACGAGCCAGCTGTGTCCGATCCAGGTCCAGTTTCGTCTGGTGGTCAGCGGCGCTGCGTAAGTTGCTTCGGGCACCTCAAAGGCAGTGCCCGCGCTTGATGAGATCGCCTGACGGCTTAAGCTCTGGTGGTCTTTGATTCCCTTCGCTTCCCCCAACATGTTCAGGAGTTGCTAGCTATGAGCAAAGGCATGGATCGCAAGAAGGAAACCAAGAAGAAGCCGGCCAAGACGATGCTCGAGAAGCGCGCGCTCAAGCAGGCCAAGAAGGCCGAGAAAGGCTTCAAGTACCCGACCTGATGAGCGCGGCTCGCCAGCCGACGGGGATAGCGTCTGATGCAGAGGCTGCCGGATCGGGCACCCGGAGCGCCGAGGCCGTGCGCGCCTCCTGCCGGGCGGCCGTGGATCGCTACCGCGTTCCCTCAACACCGCGGGCGCTGTGGCAGCTGGCCAATACGCTTATTCCGTACGCGTTTATCTGGTGGCTGCTGCATTTCCCGCTGATGCGCAGCTGGTGGATCGCACCGCCGCTGGTGCTGCTGGCTTCAGGCCTGCTGGTGCGGCTGTTCATTATTTTTCACGACTGCGGGCACGGCTCCTTCGTGCGCTCGCGCCTGGCCAACCAGCTGATCGGTATCGTCACGGGCCTGCTGACCTTCACGCCGTATTTCTACTGGCGCTGGCAGCATGGCGTGCATCATCGGACCTCGGGTGACCTGGACCGGCGCGGCGCCGGGGACATCTGGACGCTGACCGTGCAGGAATATCTGGAGGCTTCGCGCTGGCGGCGCTTTGCCTACCGCCTGGCGCGCAACCCGATCATCCTGTTCCTGTTCGCACCGGTGATCATGTTCGCGATCGTGCAGCGCTTTTCGGCCGCCGAGGCCCCGGCGCGTGAGCGCCGCTCGGTGCATCTGACCAATCTCGGGCTCGCGTTGCTGATCGTTGCGATGTGCGCCCTGTTTGGCGTGAAGATCTACCTGGCGATCGCGCTGCCGCTGCTGATGATTTCCGGTGCGGCCGGCGTGTGGATGTTCTACGTGCAGCACCAGTTTGATGGCGTGTACTGGGAGCGGCGCGAGGCCTGGGACTACACCGCGGCGGCGCTGCAGGGCAGCTCCTACTACAAGCTGCCGCGCGTCCTGCAATGGTTCTCCGGCAACATCGGGTTTCATCACATCCATCACTTGAGCCCGCATATCCCGAACTACAACCTGCAGCGCTGCCACGATGCCGCTGCAACCTTCGGCGATATCCGGCCGCTGACGCTGCTCGCCAGCCTGCGCTCGCTGCGGCTACGGCTCTGGCACGAACCGAGTCGCGAACTGATCGGCTACGCGGATCTGCGCCGCCTGCGGCTCGCCGCGCTCGCGCGCCCGCGACCTTAAGGCGCGGCGCACTCGGGCAGGTAACCTCGGCACGCCCGGCAGCGAACTTCAAGTCAATGGCGTTCGCCGTCCCGTGGATCCTGTTATGCGCCTGCTCTATCCGCTCGCTGCGCTTATCGGCCTGTCCGCTGCCGGCATGAGCCGGGCGCAGCCGCCGGTGACGGTGCTCGAGCTCTACACCTCCGAAGGCTGCAGCTCCTGTCCACCGGCCGAGGCCAGGCTCGCAGCGCTCGCCGAGCGGGCCGATGTCATCGCGCTCGCCTTCCACGTCGATTACTGGGACGCGCTGGGCTGGCAGGATCGCTTCGGGCTGCACGCCGCGGTGCTGCGGCAGCAGCGCTATGCCCACGTCCTCGGGCGCAGCAGCGTCTACACGCCGCAGTTCATCATCAATGGCGCCAGCGATGTGCTGGGCGCTGGCGCGCCGCCGCTGACACCGCTCGCAGGCGCAGCGGCCTGGCAACTGACGCTCACAGCCGATGCCAGGCAAGTGAGTGTGCAGGTGCAGGGTCCCGCTACTGCCGATGGCAGCGAGCTCACGCTGGTGAGTTTTCGCGATCGCGCCATCAGCGCCATCGGGCGCGGCGAGAACCAGGGCCGCACGCTGACCGAGGTGCGCATCGTACGCAGCATCGAGACACTCGGGGTCTGGGCCGGCGCGAGCCGCACCTTAAGCATCGAGCGCGCGCAGCTGCCCGCCGATGCCACCGGGATCGTCGCGCTGATCCAGCGTCCCGGTCCCGGCGCCATCCTGGCCGCTGCGCAGCTTGCGCTGCGCTAGGGATTCAAGCCCGGCGTTACATCGCGCGGCTCGATCAGCTTGTGCAGCAGGCCGCCAATGACTGCACCGAGAATCGGGGCCACCCAGAACAGCCACAGCTGATGCACGGCCCAGCCACCGATCACGAAAGCCGGACCGGTGCTGCGCGCCGGATTGACCGAGGTGTTCGTGACCGGAATGCTCACCAGATGGATCAGCGTCAGCGTCAGGCCGATCGCAAGTGGCGCAAAGCCCACCGGTGCGCGCTTGGAGGTTGCGCCCAGGATCACCAGCAGGAAGAAGCAGCTCATCACCACCTCGGTGAGAAAGCAGGCGGCGAGGCTGTAGCTGCCCGGGGAGTGCTCGGCGTAACCGTTTGCGGCCAGTCCGCTGGCCACGACATCAAAGCCCGGTGCGCCCGCGGCAATCAACGCCAGCAGCGAGGCGGCGGCGATGCCGCCCAGCACCTGCACGATCACATACGGCAGCACATCGCCCGCGCCGATGCGCCCGGCGACCCAGGCGCCGACCGTGATCGCGGGGTTGAAGTGCGCCCCGGAAATGTGGCCGACCGCGTAGGCCATCGTGACGACCGTCAGGCCGAAGGCAAGTGCCACGCCCAGCAGGCCGATGCCGACGCCGGGGAATTTTGCGGCCAGCACCGCGGCACCACAGCCGCCCAGCACCAGCCAGAACGTGCCGAAGAATTCGGCCAGTAGTTTCTTGTACATGCAGTTCCCTCTTTTATTGTAGGGCGCTGGTTATTGTGCTTCGCGCCCGGTGCGGCACCGGGTGTGCCAATTGCGCCGCAGCAGATGGTACGTGCACGAGGCGGCACGGCTCAAGACCCCCCCGGGGGGGTCCGGGCATTGCGCCGCGGGTTCTGCAGCTTCAGACGAACAGCAGTCCGGAAAGCTCGGCGCTCAGCAGTTCCTCGAGCGCCAGGCGCGTCACTTCGATGCGCTCGAGCGCCGCCACCAGCAGTCCCTCATCGTGCGCCGGCTCGTCATCGCCCGGCAGTGCCAGAGCGTGGCGCGCGCTCGCCGGCAGCATCGTTGCCTCGGGGATTGAAGGCTGCACCATCGAAGGCCTCCTGGATCGGGCTTCGGTGTGGCGCCAGTGGCGCCGCACCGTGACCGGTCGCGCTCAGTGTCATGCCCCGACCTTACTCCGCTGCGTACGCCGCTGCGCGAATTATTCATGACAGGCATGCGCCGGAGCGCGCGTGTTGCAGCGCCGCTGCTAGAGACCGAGCTGGGCCGCCGCCAGCACGCCGCCGGCGGCGAACAGGCAGTACCAGCCAAAATAGTGCCAGCGACCGTGCTCGAGCCAGCGCGAGAGCCAGCGCAGTGCCAGCAACCCGGCGAGGAAACTGAACAGCATGCCGAACAGGCTCGGCCCGAGCGCGTGCGTGAGTGTGTCATGCAGGTTGAGCGTGGGTCCGGCGTGGCGGATCAGCCGCCGGATCTCGAGCGCAACCACCGGTGGCGTCAGGATTACGGCCAGTGCGAAGCTGAACTCCTCGCTGCGCGCCTGATCCAGGCCGCACAGCAATCCGGTCGAGATCGTGGCGCCGGAGCGCGAAAAGCCGCGGAACGGCAGGCACAGGCCCTGCACCGCGCCGATCAGCGCCGCCTGCGCCGGGCGTTGCGGCGTGCCGGCGGTGCCCTGCTGGGCACGCTTGGCGGACAGCAGGATCAGCGCGCCGCCCGCCGCCAGGCTCCAGGCCATCAGGTACAGGTTGCCAAACAGACTCTCGACTTCGGTGCCGCCGCCGGGCCCCAGCACCAGGCGCACAGCGATTTTCATCACGCCGTAGCCGATGATGCCGGTCAGCAGCGTGGCAAGCAGCACCTGGGAAGCGGCCGAGAGAAAAATCGCGCGCGAGGCGAAGTAGCGCCGCTGCCAGGCGCTCCAGAAATACACGATGACGGCCAGCATCGTGCCGGTATGCAGCATCACCAGCAGCAGCGTCATGTCAGGGGCGGTCGGATCGAGGCCCAGCAGTTTCTCGGTCATCACGACATGCGCGGAGCTCGAGACGGGCAGCAGTTCGCACACGCCCTGGACGAGCGCCAGGATCAGGACCTTGAGCAGCAGCGGCATCAGCACCCTCCAAAACGTGATAGGTGCGCACTATACCGGCTCGATGGCCGCCTCAGGCAGCTGGCCCGCGGTACATTAATTCAAGTGATCCGCGGAGGCGGGCGGCGGCGCGGCCTTGCCCCACGGCAGCATGCGCTGCAGTTCCGGTTCCTTGTCGAGGAACTGGTGCTTGAGGGCTCCGAGCACGTGCAGCGCGAACAGCACATACAGCGCATAGCCGAACCAGGTGTGCAGGTTGCCAAAGAGCGTATGGAGCGCTTCCTTCGTGGCCGGCTCGGTGCGCATCACGACGCCGATGCGTGGCCACGGGAACAGGTTGAAGAGGCGCATCGGATGCGTGGCCGCATCCTTCCAGGCCGAATCATGCAGCCAGCCCGAGATCGGCAGCGCCAGGATCAGCAGGTAGAGCAGGCCATGGGCCAGGTGCGCGCTGATCTTTTCCCAGCGCGGGTAGCTCGCTGGCAGCGGCGGCGGCCGATGCGCGATGCGCCACAGCAGCCGCAGCAGCACCAGGCCCAGCACCGTGATGCCGATCGACTTGTGGGTGTCGATGATCGGTCGCTCCCAGCCTTCGGGCAGCGAATCGACTGACAGGGCCAGCGTCACATTGATGAGGATCAGCAGCGCGATGAGCCAGTGCAGCAGCATGGCCACGCGCGTGTAGCGAGCCGGTGCGAGCGGTGGCGGACTCATGCGATCCTCCGGCAGCGATTTTTGCCCACTCAGCTCCACAGTCCCGGTTCGGTGACGAACTCGATCAGGTTGCCGGCGTTGTCGCGCACAAAGAAGCCCGAGCCGTGCTTGGCCCGGACCACCATCGCGATGTCGGCGCCCTTGGCACGCAGCTGCTGTTCGAGGGCCTCGACGTCCGCGACCGCAAAGGCCACGTGCTTGTTGCCGATCGTGCGGTTGTCGCGATCCGGGAAGCGCCGGTCCTCGGGCAGCGGATTGGCGTTGGGCACCTCGAAGAGCTCAAAGCGCAGCGCGCCGCGCTTGATGATCGCGACGCTGGCCGGAATCTGCGGGATCGGGAAGCGCCGCTCCACTTCAAAGCCAAGCATCTGCTGGTACCAGGCGATCGCCTCTTCCAGATTGGGCACGCTGACGCCGCCGTGATGGAAGCGCAGCTCGGTGGTCGTGGGATCTGCGGACATGATCGGATCTCCTCTGGCGTTAAGCGAAATTGTCCCATAAACAGCGCCCGCCGGGCGCCTGCGGTGTGGCGGCCCGCGGGCCGGAATCTAGTGCCAGTGCACCATCGGCAGACCGGCTACCGGCGAGCGGAAATACGGAATCGTCGTGCCGCGCAGGCTCCCCAGGTACACGCTCTTCAGATCCTTGCCGCCGAAGGTGACGCTCGCCATCAGCGGCGCGATCCGGCCTGCGGTCGCGCCCATGATCTGCGGGGTCATCGTGCCGGCAAAGAAGTGCCGCTCGAAGACGCGCAGCTTCTCGGCATCGCCATCATCGAGCAGCACCAGCACCTCGCCTTCGGGAGTCAGCGCGATCAGCCGATCGTAGTGCACGAGCGTGGTCCACAGGTTGCCAAAGGCATCAAAGGCACAGCCATCAGGTATGCCGCCCAGATCGCCCGGTCCGAAGATCTCGCGCCCGGTCAGCGTGCCGTCGGCGCCGACGCGCAGGCGCGAGATGCGCCGCGCATTGGTCTCGACCACGTACAGCCACTGCTCGCGCGCATCGAAGCGGATCTCGTTGGTGCCGACGAAGCCCTCGGCCATGATATGGATGCCACGCTCATCGATCATCGCCACATAGCCGTCGGCGAGCTTTTCATTGATCGAGCGCGTCCAGGGCACCGAGCGGGTCGTGACGGTAAACCAGATGCGGTTGCGCGAATCGCGCAGGATGAAATTGGTCTTGCCCAGCGGCTGCCCATCGAGCTCGGTATAGAGTGTCTTCGAATGCCCCTCGCGCGTCATCAGCTCGATGTGATCGGTACCGAAATTGGCGATCAGGATATTGCCGTCGGCATCGAAGGCCAGGCCGTTGGGCAGCGTGCCCTTGAGCATGTAGCGCTCCGGTGAATCGGATTCCGCAAAGCGGTTATCGACGGTCTGCGTGATCAGCGTCTGGGTGCCATCGGCACCGATGCGCATGACGCCGCCGCGCGCATCGGCCGACCAGAGCGTGCCGTCGGGCTCGGCCAGGATGCATTCGGGTCGTTGCAGATCCTTGCCAATCGTGCGGATCAGCTTGCGATCCACCTGCCAGCCGCGCAGCGGGTTCTCAGCATGGGGCATCGGGGGCGTCTCTCTAATAATAGGTGCGTGCTCGCAATCGCCGCCCAGAGTAGCGCGGTTCGCGCCCGGGTAAAGGCACTTCTTTGTGTCTGCTGGCACGCCATGCCATGGCAGCGCGCCGGCGCGCGGCTTGGAGATTCTTGACACAGTGCGGTTTGCCGGCGATCCGGGGCCGCCGCCATAATGCCTGATCTGCACCGTGCGGCCACCGTGCCGGTGTTGAGGGGGGATGCTATGAATCGCTTGGCGAGCCGGCAGCGCCGATGCGCCGCTGCGCTGGTGCTGTTCATGGCGCTGCTGAGTACCGGCGGCGCAGGGCAAGCGCTCGCGGCTGCCGAGCGCGAGTGGCCGGGCGTGTGGGCGCGCGAGGAGGGCCTCGAGCATCCGGACCCGACACGCATCCTGCCGTTTCTGAACGCCGCGGCCGCGGCGGATTTCACACGCGCCATCGCACAGCATAATTTTCGCGTGCCCTGGTCGTTCTGCGATCCGCCGGGGTTGCCGGCGATCCTGACCGAGTATCCCAACGGGCTCGAATTCCTGTTCACGCCTGGACGGGTCACGATGCTGGCCGAGGACAGCTCGACCCGGCGCATCTACACCGATGGGCGCCCGCATCCGAAGGAAGTGGATCCGACCTACTACGGGGACTCGATCGGTCACTGGGAAGGCGCGACGCTGGTGGTGGACACTGTGGGCCTGCAGGATGACAACGACATCGTCATCGGCTATCCCGCAGACAGCGAAACGATGCACGTGCAGGAGCGCTGGCATAAGCTCTCGCCCGAGCTGCTGCAGGTCGACATCACGGTCGATGGCGTGGAGGCGCTCAAGATGCCGTTCACGCGCACGCAGCGCTACAAGCGGCGCGCCAGCGGCCTGATGAAGGAGCAGCTGTGCGTGGCCAGCAAGAACCGCGACACCGGCAGCGGCCTGAATCTGGCGCCGCCACCGCCGCAGAAGCGCTCGCAGTAGTGGGCTTGAGCACGAGCCCATCGCAATGCTCGCCATGAAATTCACCGCGCGCCGCTCCTGGCTGATGCTGCTGGCGCTGGCCTCACTGCCGGCGCTGGCGCATCACTCCTTCGCGCAGTTCGATGCCGAGCGCACGGTCGAGCTCGTCGGCACGATGCGTGCGCTCGAATGGCAGAATCCACACGCCTGGATCTGGATCGACATCCTGAAGAGCGATGGCACGAGCGAGACCTGGGGTGGGGAGTTCGGCGGTGGACCGAGCTCGCTGCCGCGCGATGGACTGACGCGCAACATGATCCAGCCAGGCGACAAGATCACGCTGACGCTGTATCCGGCGCGCGATGGCAGCAAGGCGGGCTCGGTGGCCAAGATCCAGCTCGAAGATGGACGCACTTTGAGCTTCCAGCGCCCGACCCAGGCGCCGGCGGATAGCGCGCCAGCGCCCAAGTAGCCTCGTGCGCTGGCTCATCGGTGGCTTGTGCGCGTGGCTGCTCGGCGCCGCCGGCTGGTGGCTCGGCGGGAAGTTCAACCTGGCGGCCGCGATCCTGCTCAGTGTCATCACCGGCAGCGTCGGGCTGTACCTGGGCAATCGCTGGTTCGATCAGAACCTCAAGTAGCTTCGAGCGACACCCCGGACCCCGCAAACTATTTGCCACTCAGCGGTGCCTCTCTTAGGCTCTCAGCGATCCGGTTCAGCGCAGCGTGCGCTCGATCGTGGCGAGATTGCGGGGGAGAACTCGATGCGAAGGCGTGCAGTCGGCTGGTGGATCGGGGCGCTGCTGTGGCCGCTGCTGGGCGCGGCCGCCGAGCCCTACACCTACGTGCATCACCCGGTCTCGACCGATCGGGCCGCAGCCCAGGAGGCCTTTGATCGTGGGCTGACGATGATCTACGCCTACGCCAACGATGAGGCCGAACTGTCCTTCAAGCTGGCCGCGAAGCTCGATCCGTCGCTGGCGATGGCCTGGTGGGGCATTGCCCTCTCCTATGGCCCGAATATCAACAATCAACCCGGGCTCGAGCACACGCAGGAAGCGGCTGCAGCGCTGCAGCACGCGAGCGAGCTCGCGCGCGCGCATGCGACAGCCGCAGAACAGGCCTATATCGCCGCGCTCGCCACGCGCTACAGCAGCGATGCGCAGCCGGATTTTGATCAGCTGGCGATGAACTATCGCGACGCGATGCGCAAGCTGGTCGCCACCTATCCTGAGGATGCCGACGCCGGCGCGCTCTATGCCGAGGCGCTGATGGACCTGCATCCGTGGCGACTGTGGAGCAGCGATGGCCTGCCGGCGCCGGGCACCGAGGAACTGGTGGGCATGCTCGAGCAGCACCTGGCGCGTGCGCCAATGCACATCGGCCTGCTGCACCTGTACATCCACGCGGTCGAGGCGAGTCCGCATCCGGAGCGGGCGCTCGCTGTGGCGCAGCGGCTTGCAAGTCTGCCGATGGAGCCGGCGGCCGCGCACCTGGTGCACATGCCGGCCCATATTTATCTGCGCATCGGGGACTGGGCCGCGGCAATTGATGCCAATCAGCACTCGATGCACCACGCCCTCGATTATCGGCACAGCGCCTATCCGGCCGATCAGCAGGCGTGTGGGCATTGCCTCGACTTTCTGCGCTATGCCTACGGCATCGTCGGCAACCTGGCCGCGGCACGCATGGCCGCCGGACACTTCGAGGCCTTGTGGCCGGACCCGAGC
>JBEKOK010000133.1:0-9812 GCA_049521875.1 Steroidobacteraceae bacterium | reverse complement strand
GGCCGGCGTTATGATGACTGCCAGGGAGTGACCTAAAGGCGGGCGTCAGCCGTGAGCAGGCGAGAACAAGAGCCCAACATGGTCAGCGGTTTGACCGCGCCGGCCACGGGCGGCCTGTGGCTGCGCCGCCAGTCGGTGCTCTTTGCCGCCATGGTGGCGACGGGTTGGCTGGGCATCGAGCTGCCGCATTGGGGTGGCAGGGTCGCCTTGTGGCTCTTGCCGAGCGGACCGGCCGTGGCCGCGATGATCCGCTGGGGTCGCAACCAGTGGATCGCGATACTGGCGGCCGGCATCGTACTCGAGCTTGGCAGCGGCTCAGCACCGATCGTTGCGGTGCTGGTGGCGAGCGGGCTGCCCGCAGGCGCCTGGCTCACCGCGCGGACCGTTGAGCGGTACCGATTCCAGCGCAATTTTTCACGGCGTGCCGATGTGCCGGTGTTTCTGGCCGCCTCACTGCTCGGCATGGCGCTCGCAGCACTGATCGGTGTCGGCGTCCACATAGTCTCCGGCACGAGCGATCCGAGCGATGCACTGCCATGGCGTGCAGTGGATGCGCTGCGCTGGTGGCTCAATGCCATGGCCGGTGTCATTGCGCTTGGTCCGCTGCTGATTGCACTGCGCGCCAATAGTTTTGTGCCCGTGCGGCACCATCCGCGCGAGGCGCTGCTGGGTCTCGCGCTGATCCTGGTGCTGATGACCGGCATGGCGCGGCTGTCGCCCGCTGCGATAGACCCGGGCATTGTACAGCTGCCGTTGCTGGTGCTCTCGGTCGCGCTGGTCGTGATCGTGTGCCTGCATTTTGGGCTGGTGCCGGCAGCCTCGGTGGCGCTAGCGCTCTCGATCGCCGAGGCCCTGTGTTTTGATTTTAACTGGGGTTCGTTTCACGGCCTGCGCGTGCTCTCCGGCGAGCTGGTCATGTGGGCGTACATGGGCGCCTTGTTCAGCGCCACGCTGATTCTCACGGCCTTGCTGGCTGAACGGGATGCGGCCGGCGCCGCGCGGCTGCGCACCGAACTGCGTTATGCGCTGGCGGTGGCTGGCGCGCACGATGCCATCTGGGATGCGGACCTGCTGAGCGGAGAGAGCTATTTCTCCCCGCGCTTCGCGAGTCTGCTTGATCTGGACCCGCAGGAGGATTTGCCCGACAGCCTGACGGCGCTGACAAGCCGCCTGCATCCGGAAGATCAGGAGCCGACGCAACGGGCGATACAGCAGCACCTGGAGTCCCACGAACCGCTGCAGGTCGAGGTCCGGCTGCGTACCGGCAGCGGCGCCTACCGCTGGTTTCGCGTGCGCGCTCAGTCGCTCTGGGATGAGGCCGGAACGGCCACGCGCATCGCCGGTTCGATCAGCAATATTCATGAACAGCGCCAGACCCAAGAGTCGCTGCGCGTCTCGCAGGAACGCGAGCTCCAGGCGCGGCGGCAGTTTACCCACGATCTGCTGACAGCACAGGAACGCGAACGCCAGCGGATCGCAAACGAACTGCACGATAGCCTGGGCCAGAACCTGGCGCTGATCAGCAATCGGGCGCAGATGGGACTGACGGGTCCCGGCGAGCGCGCCCATCTGCAGTCCCAGCTCGAGGCGATCCTGCAGATCGTGCAGGATGCGATCCGCGAGGTGCGCGCGCTGGCACGTAACCTGCGCCCGTTTCGCGTCGAGGAGCTGGGCCTGACCGAATCCATCGGGGTGCTGATTGATCAGCTGGCTGAGGGCAGCGAGCTTGCGGTGGAGAAGCATCTGGAGAATGTCGATGGAGCGCTTGGCCCCGAAGCCAGCGCCCACCTGTATCGCATCGCGCAGGAAGCGCTGACCAACGTGCTCAAGCACTCGATGGCCAAACATTTGCGGGCCGAGCTGCAACTGGATCTGCACTGTGTGCGCTTGGTCATCCATGATGATGGCCAGGGCTTTGATCCGGATCTGCGCGAGCGCTCCGGATCGGTCGGGCTGCACAGCATCAGCGAGCGGGCAGACATGGTTGGTGGCAGCGTTACGTTTCGGACCGGAGTCGGCTTGGGTACGGAATTCAGGGTCGAGATTCCGCTGATGGCGGCAGAGCCGATCGAACTGGCCGATCCGCAAGCCCGCGGCTGATGTCCAACTCACGGGGCGCGCTCGCGCGTGCTGTCATGCTGTTGGGTTTAGTTGGCTTCTGGGTCGGCCTGGCGCTGGCGTGCCGGAATTTCCCTGGCGAGTTCGACTGGCGCTACATGACAGTGTCCAACCTTTTCTCCATCAAACACAATCCGCACGGCTACCTGTGGGGCACAGCCGG
The DNA here is from genome assembly GCA_049521875.1 of Steroidobacteraceae bacterium. GTDB lineage: Bacteria > Pseudomonadota > Gammaproteobacteria > Steroidobacterales > Steroidobacteraceae > FEN-1191. The sequence goes on along the minus strand of JBEKOK010000133.1, from coordinate 7,531 downwards.
TGTCGTGCTGTGCGGTGTCCTCGGCATGTTATGGGTCGTGCTTGGCATCACTCGGCCACCGGCGATGGATTGGCATCGACGTCTTCGAGAATCAGGACTCCTCGCCCTGGGTTTTCCAGTCATGACATTGGCAGCGGCGCTGCCCAGCGCGTGGCTTTTCCCCAAGGGCCACGAATGGTTGGCGGTGATCGCCTTCCTGGCACTGTGCAGTGGGTTGATCAAGTCGTGGGTGCAATGGATCCTGCAGCGCGACCCACGATCGGGCGCTCATCGAAGCCTTCGCGCCCTGTCACTGGCCGGCGCTGCGCTCTGGCCGGTGGTAGGCGCCGCGCTGACGCAGGGCTACCTCGCCCTCTTTCGGCCAGACCTGCCGTGGGTGACGCTGGCCTGGCGCGCGCAGCACGTTCCGCTGCTCTTAAGTTTTGCACTGTGGGAATGGCTCACGTGCCTTACGCTTTCAGCGTGCCTTGCTACGCTGTGCATGGCTCGGCCAGCGAGCGGATTGGATCCTTAGCGCGCAATCCCCACCGTAAATGAAAACGCCGGCCTCAGTTGAGGCCGGCGTTGATCAACGCGAAGCGCGTCGAGCCCTCAGTGGCTCCGCCTACTTGTCCTGCTTGTCCTCAGGCTTCGGCTTCGGTACCGGTTTCGGTTTCGGCTTCGGTACCACCTTCGGCTTTGGCGCCGGCGGCTTTGTGGTCACCGGCGGCGTGGCTGCCGGGCGCACAGCGTTCGCTGCCGGAGTCGGGTGGACCGGCTCCGTAGCCGGACGCGGCGGCTCGGCCGGTGTCGCAGGCTTCGCAGCCTCCGGTGCACTGGGCGGCTTCGACAGTGCGGTCGTGTTGCCTTCCGGACGTCCCGCCGGCGTCGTGGCCCCGCGGGCACCCACAACACCCGGACCACTGAATGCACCGGGCTTCGAGGTTGCCGCAATCGCAGGATGACCGCCGTTCACCTTGGCCGACAGGGCTGGATTCGTGCTCGCTGCCTGCACGTGGGCCGTCTGCGCGGGTGTCGGTGGCGTATGCGGCTCGGAGGCTGCCGCTCGCTCCTGCGCGGTCGGTACCGCGGCGATGCCACCAGTGCCACCGTTGAAGCTGGTGCGGTTCACTGTGACGTTGTTGCTGATGACCGTCTGGTTATACGTATTGTGAATTACCGTGACGTTCACGTTGCTGACTGCGGTGTTGTAGGCGAAATGTCCGCCTTCCCAGCGACCGCCCGCGAAGCCAACGCCCACGTAGCCAAAGCCGTAATTCACGCCGCCGTAAAAGCCGATATGCGGTCCCCAGTAGCCGGCATGGAAGCCGTAGACGCCACCGGCGAAACCCCAGTATCCCGGAGTCCACAGCACGCCAACGGTCGGTGGCTGCACCCAGGTTCCCGGAACCCAGTAATAGCCTCCACCACCATAGCCCCAGTAACCAGGAGTCCACAGGTAACCATCAGCAGGAATCGGCGGCTGCTCGTAATCTGGCAGCGGCGGTGGCGCTTCCTGTGCAGTGACGGCCACTGCAGCGCCAGGTACCGCAACCTCGGCGGTGACGACGGGCGCGGGCGCATACACGCGGGTCTGCACGGCGCACGCCGCCAGCAATGTCGCGGCGGACAGCACGAGGACCCGAGCCACTGCGGCGTTAAGCGCGGCAGGTAATCGTTTGGACGATAACAACATAGGACTCACCTTATGAATGTTGAGGATCAGTCACGAGAACGTCCCGTGACTATAAACGCCAACGTCGCCGCTGGGGCGAAGGGATACGTACGTGAAGGGAACTTAACGCTGAGCCACGCTTCTCGTTGACACGCGGGCCCGTCATCCTTGACCCCCAATTTCAGTTTCGTGACAGCACTCCCGCCACTTCCCGAACTTCTCTTATAGGCCATCAGCGGCTGCAAGCTACGCCGCTCGCGAGCGTTTGACAATAAGCGGCTTCCTACATCGGGCAGTCCAAATGGACTACAGCGCGGCGCTGGCGAATCTATTGGGTGAGGGGCTGAACGAATCAATTCGTTTTCGCGCTGACAATGAAGGTCAGCGCTTCAGCGCGAGCAACAGTACGCCGCCGCCAATCAGCATGATGCCAAGCCACTCGCGCACGCTCGGGCGTTCACCCAGAAAAGCTACGGCAAATAACGCTACCAGCATGACGCTCAGTTTATCGACAGGCGCCACCTGCGAGGCCTGGCCGACTTGGAGCGCGCGAAAATAGCAGGCCCAGGAAATTCCGGTCGCAAGTGCCGAGAGCGCCAGAAACAGCCAGGTACGTGGGGGCAGCGTCAGCGGATTGAGCCATTTGCCACTCACGGCGACAAACGTTGCCAGCACGAGCAACACGATGGCAGTTCTGATCAGAGTGGCCAGGTCCGAATCCACGCCCTGAATTCCGATCTTGGCGAAAATCGCTGTCAGTGCTGCAAAGACAGCCGACAGCAGTGCCCAGAACAGCCAGCCCGAAGTGATCGGCATCTGCTGATTCCTGTCCGTGTATTCTGTTGCCCCGAGCGTACCCCAATCTGCATCGGCTGGCGCGTGCCCGCGCCCGGCTACGCCGGTAGCCATTGCCAGGCAACTGGCACCGATCTCCTGCCCTACGGTAGAGTCGGCCGCGTTGCATCGCCAAGTGAGAGCACGATGGATACGAGCCTAGAGATCGGTTCCTGGCTGATTCTGGTGCTGACCCTGATGGTCAGCCTGCTGGCGCTGTATGTCGCGCCCGCGCTCATCGGGCAGACGATGCTGCGACCCTACTGGCTGGTGAGAAAGTCTGAGTACTGGCGCCTGCTCACGAGCGGCTTCGTGCATGCGAGCTTTGGTCACCTCGCACTCAACATGATCAGCTTCTGCTTCTTCGCTTTCGCGCTCGAGCGACGCATCGGCACCTTGGACTTTCTGGCGCTGTATCTGGTCGGGATGCTGCTGGCCAACCTGGGGACGTATTTCAAGCACCGCAATGATCCCAACTACGCTTCACTCGGCGCCTCCGGTGCCGTGCTCGCGGTGCTGTTTGCTGCTGTGGTTTATTTTCCGAGGATGAGCATGTACGTCATGCTGATACCCGTGCCGATACCCGCGCCTTTGTTTGCCGTTGGCTATCTCATTTACAGCTACTACCAAGCAAGGCAGCAGCGCGGGCACATCAACCACGATGCGCACATCTTCGGGGCCGTGACCGGCCTGGCCTTTGTCGCGTTGACCGATCCCTCGGCTTATCGTCAGTTGCTGGCCATGCTGGGCCGCTAGGCCGGGCGGTGTGCTCAGGGCCGTTCAGGCCGGCGCGCTTGCCTGGCCATCGGTGGTGGCGGTCACTTGCTTTGGGACCAGAGCAATGATCGGCAGGATCAGCGCGTAGACACTGACCATGGCGATGACGCAGTACTGGAAGCCGTGCGTCGGACTGCTGGCGTAGATCCATGACCCGAGTAGATCGCTACCACGGAAGGCCAGAGCCATCAGTGCGACGATCAGCATCATGAAGGTACCCTGCAGCCCAGGCGGGCAGGAGCGTATTGCCAGATCATAAAAGGCGGCATTGGCCATGCCGCCCATCATGCCCATCGGCACCGCCATCAGCAGCGCGAATTGTCCGGTATGTGCAAACAGCAGTGGCAGCATCTGCGGCACGCCGATCAAAGCCGAGGACCACAGCAGCGTGCGTTGCCTGATGTGTGTACACAGAAACCCATACAGCAAGATCGTCGGCACGAATGACACAGTATAGAGGCTCATGTAATCAGCAAACAGCGCATCGCTCGTGTGCAGGTGATTGGTCATATAGAACTGCATTGGCGTGCCTATGCCCGGCGTGAAATACCAGAGAAAATTGATCAGCACGGCCGGATAGATCGCCCGATGTCGGAGCAGTCGCCTGAGATCGACTAGCAGGCTCGAGGCCTGTGCCTGAGGCAAATCGTAGGTGTGGTCGAAGACAGCGCGCGGCTTCCATAGCCCGAACACTGCCACCAGCAGTGTCAATGCCGCGGCTGCCAGAAAGGTTTCCCGCACCGTCATGTGCTCGGAGACGAACCCGGCGGCGTAAACGGCCAGAGCGATCGGCAGGTAGGACCCTGTGTTCCACAGCGTGCTAAGGCGCCCGGTCATCAGCGCTTCCTGCGCCACCAGCGCGATCAACCCCTGGTACGCCGCCACCACCAGGCGGAAGGCGAGCATGGCCACGGTCATACCGAGCAGCAGGCCGGCATAACTGACGTGACCGAATGCCATCCAGCCGTAGATCAGCGCCGTCAGCGGCGCAAACAGCAGCATGAGCCCGCGATCGCGCAGACCGAACGGATTCCACCGATCGCGCACCATGCCGAAGACAAAGGCCAGGTACACTGGCACAGCGGTCAGCAGCCGGAACATCGAGATCTGCGGCGCGCTGGCATGCAACTGGTTCTTCAGCATGTAGCTGGTGGGGATATCGAGCAGGTATTCCGGAGCCACCAGATAGATCAGCAGCGTCAGCGGCGCGAAATACAGGACGATGCGTGGCGTGTCGCGTGCGCTGCCGGTGTTGGTCATGCATCGACTCCTGCCAGGTTAATCATTGCCGGACCTCTAGCGCGCCGGCTGGCAGAACGTCCGGATACGATTGGCCTCGGCGGCGGCACGCGCCCAGCTGAAGACGCCGCCGTCACTGAAATAGTAGTAGTTCATGCCGTTGGGCATCAGGGCCACCGTGATGCCTCCGTACCCGGACAGGAACGGAATCCAGGTCGGGTTCTGGCAGCCCAACGCCGCTTGGGCGTTCCAGGCCCAAAATCCGTGCTGGTAGCGCGTGTCTTTCGCGGCCACAAGTCCCGGGCGCGCAGGATCGCGCTGCATGGCCTCCTCGAGCATTTGCGGCTCCAGTTTCTGCTCACCCTCGACGCGACCACGATCGCCATTGATAAAGTCTGCGAACTTCGCCACGTCCTCCCGAAGCAGCGTCAGCCCGAATCCGGTGAATGGTTGGGCGGCCGCATCGCGCGTGCGGCGTGTGACCGCGACGGCTGGGCTCAGATGAAGTGAGACCCAGAACTGCGGGAGCCACAGGTCGTTGAACAGATCGGTGCCAGGACCTTGCTGGCTTCGGTAGTAGGCGTTGAGCGCCGTGCCCAGCAGGTAGCTATCGGTCGTGTGATACACCCATACGGTGCCAGGCAAGGCCTTCAAGGGATAGTGCGTGCAGGCGAAATCAATCCGCCCGGCGTGGTCCTCGAAGAGTTGAAAGGTATAAAAATCCGCTGAGTCCTCATCGGCTTCGAAGTCGCGCGACGTAAAATGTCCCGTGGCCATGTCCAGGGCTTCCTCGAAGGTCACCTCGTCCCAGTGAGCCGTGCGCGTGCACTCGGGCACGAAGCGACTGATGCGAGAGTTAAGTACGTCCGGGTAAAGCATCGCCATGCGCAGGCTCGAGAGTGCGCCGAGGAGCGATTTGGCGAGCGAATACGAAGGCAGGTCGAGCGCATCGCAGTACGGATATGGGCCAAACCGTGTCTCGCAGGTGCTTACGTAGTCCACGCCGTCGAGCGTTACACCGTACAGCGTCATCGACTCCGCCGGAACCTCGGCGGGCGAGCCGAAACGGTTAGGGTCTGCGCCCGGATGGTCCGCGGCCAGCGCGCCTATCGGTCGTGTCGGCAGATGATAGTCGTTTTCCGCCTGGTACTGCGCCAGTATGGACTCGCGGCCAGTCACGGAGCCCGGTGTATAGCGCGCGGCAAAGTATCCCCACGCATCAAAGTGGAAGTAGGCGCAGGTTTCCTTCGCAATCTCGTACGCGACATTCGAGACCGCGCCATCAGAACGGAAGAGAAATGTGAGCACGCCATTGTGCATGCAGTTGGCGTTGCGCTCCTGCAGCGTGAACGGCAGGCTGGCGCGCTCAAAATCGCCGTCGGCGGCCTCCCGCCAGACGCGGCCTGGCTCCAAAATGAATTCCCACTCCGGATGATCGGAGCGCACGGCGCCGCGCTGCACTGGAATCAGCGCATCGCCGGACTGGATGAACTCGAAGTCAAAGGGCGGCAAGTGCGTCGCCGCAGCGTGATGGACGGTGGCCACGCCCCGTGGATCTCGCAGCACCTTAAATTCATTACCTAGGCGCTCGCTGAGCAACTGCAGGCGCCCCTCAAAGCGCTGCCGCGACGCCCGCTGATCCTCGGGTGGCGCAAAGGCCACCATCGGCCACGGACCATGCGCGATCACACCCTGCAGCGCCGCTGCCGTCAAGGCGGTTCGGGCATCGGCGCGCGCGACGGCGCGATCTGCCGGCAACATGCGTGTCGCCTCGACTCGTACATCGTCAGCCCAGCAGCGCGCTTCGGACGCACGTGCCGTATTGCGCAGCCTCAGCGACACCTGCTTCGCATCCGTGGCAGTGCCAATGCGGGCGCCATTGCGATGCAGGGTTAGGCCGTCGTCTTCTCCCGGATTCAGTCGTGACGCTTCCACCCATGTTTGACCAGCATCCATCGACAGATCCGCAATGCAGGCATCATTCGTGCCCAGGTGCTCGGCGGCAAAGGCGAGCGTCACAACAACCTGACGGTACCCGCTGGCCGAAAAGTTCGCCGACGCCGAGGCACCAGCGCCGAGCTGCAGAGATACGTTGCCCCGGTAGGTGGTCAGGCGCATATCGCCTTTGCCAGCTGCTTTCCAGCCGCCAAGTTTGCCGTCGTGAAAATCCGTGGCGAACAGCTGCGTCGCACTGACGGAATTCGCGGAACCGGCCAGCGCAGCAAGCGCCAGCGTGCAGGCCAGGGTGGCGGGCGGTAATGACATCAGTCGATCGCGATGCCAGCGCTGCGCAGCCGGATCGACAGCGGCTCAAGCTCGTGCGCGTAGCGTCGCCACAGACCGACCGATGAGCTGTAGATCGGCTGCCGGACCTGGGCGGCACTGGCCGTCAGCGAGGGCGTCTCGTTGCGGTGGAACTCGAGACACTCAGCCTCCCACGGCCAACCACAGCGCTCGAGCAGTTGCCGCGTCGTGGTCTCCTGGTGGGCGACCAGCTCTTCATAATCAACCTCGATCAGGCGCGAGCCGAGCAGCCTGCGCCAGTGTGCCATCAGCGCCTGATAGCCAACGTAATAGCAGGCCAGATCCTCGAGTGAATACGAGAATGGATACGCCATCCGAAACAGGGTCTTGTACATTGCATAGCAGACATCCATCGGATGACGGCGCACGTGGATGATTCGCGCAGCGGGTAACGCCTTCGCGATCAATCCGGCATATAGATAGTTCACAGGCGTCTTGTCGATGAGGTACGGCCGCGCGGTGTGAGGCAGGCGGGCACAGTACTCACGACCAAATAGCGTGGCGTCCCTCTTCGCCGCATTTTCAATAAGCTCGCGTTTGCTGCGCGCGGGGCTCGCCAGTCGCATTACGGTGGCGCCGAGATCGCTTGATTCCCCGCGACTCTCGATCGCGCTGTGACTGCTCAGGATCCGGTCTATGAGCGTAGTGCCACTGCGCGGCAATCCGATGATAAATACCGGCCGGCTATCGGCGTGCCCGAGATCTGCTCGTGCGAGATACTGC
>JBEKOK010000132.1:0-9911 GCA_049521875.1 Steroidobacteraceae bacterium | reverse complement strand
GTGCACCAGTCCCTCCTGGTGCAGGCGCTGCCCCACGCCAGCCTCCTCGAGTAGATCCACCGTGCCCTGTTCGAGCAGTCCCGCGCGGATGCGTGCCTCAACGTACTCGCGCGATCGCTGCTCGAGCACTACCGAGTCGATACCGTGTCGCTGTAGCAGCTGCGCAAGCAGCAAGCCGGAGGGACCGGCGCCGATGATGGCAATCTGGGTGCGTTGCATCGGCGCTCTCCCGAGCCTGTGCTAACCCGGCGTCACAGGCAGGCCAAAGACGTCCTTGGTCGCGCGCATTGCCAGCGCCTGCCCACGGCGCGATGGCAGACCGAGCGCGCGCAACATGCCGGCGCTCATGTGTGCAGCAATCGTCGCCGGCGGCGTCACAACCCGTTCCTCGAGCACGTGCCGCATGGCAATGATGATCGTGCCCATGACCAGCAGGACGCCCGTTTCGACATCCAGACCCGTCACCGGCCGGGCCTTGGCCATGAGCAGCACCTCCTCGCGCAGCCCACGGTTTACCGGCGCATCGGCCATGGTCGCCCCGGAGTTGAGGCGCCACAGCACCTGGGCGCTGTCACGGTGCTCGATCGCGAAGCGCACAAACACGCACAGCGCCTGCGCCAGACGCAGCGCCGGATCGGCAATTCCTGAGTTGGCACGCGCCACTGCTTCCTCGGCCTGGCGGCGCACCGCGGCACCAATTTCGCGGGCGAAGACATCCTTGTCGGCAAAGTGGTTGTAGAAGCTGCCCTTGGCCACATCCGCCGCGGCGACAATTTCGTCAACGCTCAGCCCCTGGACATCGCGACTGGCCAACAACGTACGACCGGCCTGGAGCAATGCAGCACGGGTGCGGGTCCGACGCCGATCTACGCGCCGCGTGGGTGCTGGGGTTTCACTTGTTTTCATTATTGACTATTTCATACAAAACTGACTAAATAGTCAAGTAAGCAAAATAATCACGCGATGACGGCACGGCCTTGGGGGCGACGGTTGCCGAAATCCCTGGAGTCCTCATGTCCGAAGCAGTGATCGTCCGGGTCGAACAGGATGGCGAAGTCGCCGTCATCACGGCCAACAATCCGCCGGTGAACACCATCACGGCCGCGGTTCGTGCCGGATTGGATCAGGCGCTCAAGACGCTTGGCGCACTCACCGGCGTGCGTGCGGTGCTGCTGCGCTGTGAAGGCAGCACGTTTTTCTCCGGTGCCGACATTGGCGAGTTCAACGGACCGCCAAAGGAAGCCGAGTACCGCGAGATTTTTGCCCGCATCGAGGCGCTGGCGGTCCCTGTGGTCGCTGCCATGCACGGCACCGTGCTCGGAGGGGGCCTGGAGGTCACGCTGGCCTGCCATTATCGGGTGGCAGCACCCGGAACGCGCTTCGGATTGCCCGAGGTCACGCTCGGCATCATCCCGGGCGGCGGCGGTACACAGCGCATGCCGCGACTGATTGGAATTGAGAAGTCCCTTGAGCTGGTGCTTGGCGCCCGACCGGTCGATACCGCCCAGGCACTCAGCTTGGGCTTCCTGGATGAGGTGATTGAAGGCGACCTCAAGAGTGGCGCTCTCGCCTACGTGCGCCGCCTTCTGGCATCAGGCGCTGGACCGCGCCGTACCAGCGAGCGCTCCGTGGCAGCGGCCAGTGCCGAGGTGCTCACCCGATTCAAGGCCCTGGCGGCCAAGCAGTATCCCAACCGCATCGCTCCGCTGACTGCGATTGAGGCGATCTGTGCTTCAGCCACGCTGCCCTTCAACGAGGGTCTGCTACTGGAAGACCAGCTGGTCAACGGCGCCAAGCTGACGCCGGAAAGTCGCGGCTCCGTGCACGTATTCTTTGCTGAGCGCGAAACCCGCAAACTCGTGGGATTGCCGGAGAGCGCGACTCTGCCGATTCGCTCTGCCGGGATCATCGGTGCCGGGACCATGGGCGGTGGCATCGCGATGTGCTTCGCCAACGCCGGGATTCCTGTGACCGTGGTGGACACGAGCGCCGAGGCCCTGCAACGCGGCGTGGGCGTCATCGAGAAGAATTATCAGTCGATGGTAACGCGGGGACGCTTGAAGCCCGAAGACAAGGAGCGACGGATGTCCTTGATCGCCACCGCGCTCGACTACGCCGCCCTGGCCCAGGCCGACATCGTGATCGAAGCGGTATATGAGAACATGGACTTGAAGAAGAAGATCTTTGCCAGTCTCGACAAGGTGGCCAAAGCGGGTGCCGTGCTGGCCAGCAACACCTCGACGCTGGATGTAACCGAGATCGCCCGCGCGACCAGCCGCCCCGCCGATGTCATCGGCACGCACTTTTTTGCGCCGGCCAACGTCATGCCGCTGCTCGAGCTGATACGCACAGACTTGACCGGGGCCGCGGCAGTCCGAACGGCCATGGATCTGGCGAAGACCATCCGCAAGACGCCGGTGCTGGCGCGGGTCTGTTATGGCTTCGTCGGCAACCGCATGATGGAAGGGTACGCCCGCGAAGCCGAGCGCATCGTTCTCGAAGGGGCCACGCCACGGCAGGTTGATTCGGCCCTTGAACAGTGGGGCATGGCGATGGGGATACTGGCAGTGTTCGACATGGCCGGGGTCGATGTCGGCGTAAATGTTCACAAGGCCAATGCCGATCGCTATCCGCCGGATCCTTCTTACTATCAGGCCGACTTTGCGCTGGCGGAAGCTGGACGACTCGGGCAGAAGAACGGCAAGGGCTACTACCGCTACGTGCCAGGCGACCGGACCCGCCACGACGATCCGCAGGCCGTGGCTTTGCTGCGTGCCCGCGCCACGCAGTTAGGCGTTCCGCAACGCACGCACTCGGAGCAGGAGATTCTGACGCGCTGCCTCTACCCGCTGCTCAATGAGGGCTTCCGTATCCTCGAGGAGCGTGTGGTCCAGCGCGCCAGCGACATCGATGTCGTCTGGACTTCCGGTTATGGATTTCCCCGCTATCGGGGTGGGCCGATGTTTTACGCTGAGCTCATCGGACTCAAAACGCTGCTGGGGGGCTTGCGCCAGTACAGCCAGGAGTTTGGCCCGATGCACTGGGAACCGGCACCGCTCCTCGAGGAGCTGGTGCGCCGGGGAATCAGCATCGCGGACTGGGAGAAGTCAACGGGGGTGAGGCCGTGAACACCGAGAACCTCATTGCGATCGACGTCCATGTGCACGCTGAGGTGTCCTGCTGCCAGCCAATCGACCCGATCTGGAAGACCTACGAGGATGCGGCGAGCAAGTACTTCAAGGCCCCAAAGCGTCCGACCATTGCCGAGACCGTAACGTATTATCGCGAGCGCAAGATCGGCCTGGTGATGTTCACGGTCGATATGGAATCCGAGGTGGGCTCCAAGCGCATCCCGAATGAGGAGATCATCGAGGCGGCGCGCGCGAACAGCGACATGATGGTGGCCTTCGCCAGCATTGATCCGCACAAGGGGAAGCTTGGCGTACGCGAGGCGCGCCGGCTGATCGAGGAGCACGGGGTCAGCGGCTTTAAATTCCACCCGACGTTGCAGGGCTTCTTTCCCAACGATCGACTCGCCTACCGGCTCTATGAGGTCATTGCCGAGTACAAGCTGCCGGCCATCTTTCACAGTGGACACTCCGGCATTGGCACCGGTATGCCTGGTGGCGGTGGCCTGCGGCTCAAGTATTCCAACCCGATACACCTGGATGATGTGGCCGCGGATTTTCCCGACATGACGGTCATCATTGCCCATCCGTCCTGGCCCTGGCAGGACGAGGCGCTCTCGGTGTGCCTGCATAAACCCAACGTCTACATTGATCTGTCAGGATGGTCGCCCAAGTACTTTCCACCGCAGCTGGTGCAGTACGCCAACACGCAGCTTAAGCACAAGATGCTGTTCGGCTCGGATTATCCGGTACTGGCTCCCGATCGCTGGATCAAGGACTTCGCTGATGCCGGCTTCAAGCCAGAAGTGCATCCATTGATCCTTAAGGAAAATGCGATCAGGGCTTTGAAACTGGCGCCCGCAGGCTAGGTATGGGCGCGGGGGAGCTCGACTGGACACCGAACGCCTTTGATGTGGCGGTCGAGCGGCGCATAGATGGCTCGATCCTGTTGCGACCAACCGCCGAACTCGCCCCATACCCGGTGCGGGTCCTCGATGCGCTTGAGCATTGGGCCGACCGCTCGCCGGATGTCACCTTCGTTGCGCGCCGTACCACCGATGGTCAATGGCGCCGCATCAGCTATGTCGAGGCTCTGCATCGGATCCGGCGGCTTGCTGGCGGACTCTCGCACCTTGCGCTGAGCGTTGAGCGTCCGCTGCTGATCCTCTCGGGCAACAGCATCGAGCACCTGCTGCTTGGACTCGCGGCCATGTATCTGGGGGTCCCCTACTGTCCGGTGTCCCCCGCCTACTCGCAAGCCAGATCGGACCTGTCGAAGCTTCATTACGTGATGGAGAAACTGACGCCGGGTCTGGTCGCAGCCTTTGGTGGTCAGGAGTTTGCGCGGGCCCTCGAGACTACCGTCCCGAAGAAAACGCCGCTGCTGGTCGAGGGTCTGCCCATCACGGACAGGACACTGCTGTCGCTTGAAGAACTGGAGTCTGCAGCACCCGAACACGCGGCGGCAGCCCATGCGAACACCAACGCCGACACGATCGCGAAGTTCCTCCTGACCTCAGGTTCTGCGGGGCAACCGAAGCCCGTAATCACCACCAACCGGATGCTCTGCAGTAATCAGATCATGCTGCGCGAGGCGCTGCCATTTGTCGCCGAGCAGCCCCCCGTGCTGGTGGACTGGCTGCCATGGAATCACACCTTTGGAGGCAGTCATAACGTTGGACTGGTGCTCTTCAATGGTGGCTCCCTCTACATCGACGATGGCCGGCCGATGCCGAATGGATTCGACGAAACCGTGCGCAACCTGCGGGAAATTTCCCCGACCGTTTACTTCAATGTGCCCAAGGGCTTTGAACTGCTGGCCGATCACCTGCGCGCTGACCGGACACTGCGTGAGAACTTCTACCGCAGTCTCCGGGCTTGCTTCTTCGCTGGCGCCAGCCTGGCGCAGCACACCTGGGACGCCCTGGACGCCCAGGCGCGACAGTGCCGCCGCCGGCGCGTGCCGATGCTCTCGGGTCTGGGTGCCACCGAGACCGGACCCTCCGTGACTTTTACGACGCCTGATGCCGAGCGGGCCGGCGTAGTGGGAAGGCCCGCGGCCGGCAACCTCGTCAAGCTCGCGCCGCTCTCGGGTAAGCTGGAACTTCGTGTCAAGGGTCCGAACGTGACGCCAGGGTACTGGCGTCTTGCGGAGCAGACCCGCAGCGCATTCGATGAGGAGGGATTTTATCGCCTCGGCGATGCGGTGCGCCTGCTCGATCCTCTGGATCCCACGCGCGGCCTGATATTTGACGGACGGGTCGCCGAAGATTTCAAGCTCTCCAGCGGCACCTGGGTGAGTGTCGGCCCGCTGCGCCTGCAGCTCCTCACGGCGCTCGCCCCCTATGCTCAGGATGTGGTGATCGCCGGCCCGGACCGCGATTACATCGCCATACTCATCGTTCCGGACCTGCGCGCCTGTGCCGCGGCACTCGCGCTCAAGCAGGCTGATCCGCACCAGCTGGTGAAGGACCCGGAGCTGCGTCGGCGCTGCATCGCAGCGCTCAAGGCCCACGGCCTCGTCCACCCGGGCAATTCCACGCGCGTGCTGCGCGCAGTACTCCTCGACGAGCCGCTGTCACTGGATCGGGGCGAAATCACCGACAAGGGCTCAGTCAATCAGCGCGCGGTGCTCAAGTGCCGAGACGCGCTCGTCACGGAGCTCTACGCGCTCGAGGTCCCCGCGCATGTGTTGAGGCTCGATGCCGCGTAGCTGCCCGGGGCATCTGTTCTGCTGGGCTGAGGCCACGCGCGCCACAGCTCAGGGACATCCACTCGCCAATCGCCTCGCACGCTTTTGGTTTGCACCCTCAACGGCTTCCCACAGCGGGCCGGAAGCGGCGAAAAGGTGCTTGGTTGGCGATCCAAACATACGGCAAACGCAACGTGAGCGTCGCGGGAGTGGCACGTCAATGTCCATTCGCGTCCGACCGTTGGGGGTTGGTGGACTCCTCTGGCAATACTGCCAACCACTCCCGCTCCGTCACGCTTCACCCTCGCAGCCGCGCGGCTATGAGGAGCTTAGCTTTGCACCACAAATTCGTTGACGCCGTCTCCGGGTAGACTGTGGGCCATAGCAGACTCGAATCAAGAGCATGAACCATCAAAGCGTAGCCTCTCTTGTCCGCATTCCTCCCCTACGTATCAGCTTTTGAGCCAAATCATGTAGCAACCTCGGCAGTAGCATCTCCGGAGTGTAACTACCACTTAGCCTACTTTCCGCCGTAATGAGCGCTGAGGGCAAGGCCGAAGGTGCGTGGTTCACTGATAGCGAGGCTCGGACCGAAGGCAGTCTCCTTGGTGGCATGATTCTCGATATTGCTGATGTGCGCGGTCAGGTCCCACCAGCCGCTGGCCGCTCTGTAAATGAGCCGCGCATTGGACACATGTGCCGCATATTCCTCATCAACGTTGGCAGGAAAGAACGGTGGGTTGTAGTGCCCGTAGCCGGGCTGCAAATAGTAATCCGAGTGGTAGCGCGTATCGACGTGAGGAGTAAGAGTAGCGCCGCCGCCAAGATCGAACGTGTGTTGATACCCTAGCGTAATTGTCCAGTCAGGCGCGATGGGAATTGGGCTGTCATTGAACTGCTGCTGCATCGGACTCGCAAAGATCCCGTAGCGGGCATGCAGGTAGGCCACGCCTATATTCAACAGGTCTTTGGATGTGACCAGGTAGTTGCTCTCAACCTCGGCACCATAGCTGCGCGCCCCGGCAGAGCCGGTACTAAGCAACGGTCCGATAGCCGGATTGAATGACTGCAGATTGACGATGTAATCGGTGTACTGGTTGTCGAAGACATCAGCGTTGACCTGCAGGGTGTTATTCAGGAAGCGATTTTTTGAACCCACCTCGTAAGCGACATCGCGCTCTGGCTGGAACTCCGAGTTGTCATTCGTATTAAATCCTCCGGGCAAGTGTGCACTTGACACTTGAAGGTAGCCAAGCGAATTGGGCGCGAGATCGGCCTCCAGAGCCGCCTTGAAGTCGACATAGCTCCAGCTGTCTGCGGCGCTTATATACGAGTAATACGCTGAAGGGTTACCCGGATTGGGAACGCGTCCGGCGCCTGCCCTTGTACAAACAGGGCCCGGGGGCTGAGGGGGTGGTAGGACCACGTTTAGCACCAGCGCGCAGGCCTCCGACCATTCGGTTTCAGTGTCTTTCGACTCGCGCAGGCCGCCGGTAACCCGCAACGTCTCAAGAATCGGATAGGTCACCTGTCCATACACGGCCTCGCTTCTCACGCCGCGAATCTCACTCTGGTAGCTTGGTGCCGTTCCTGGGTAAAGTCCGTCAGGTAGCGGATTGCCATACGAGTCAACCAGCACGTTGGTCTGGTCTCGTTCTGGATTGTCGTAGTCATAAATACCGACTACCCAGGTGATCTTTGAACCTGGCAGAGAGGCCAGGCGCGCTTCGACCGAGTCCTGATCCCAGGTTGTGTGTAAATGAGAGGGCGCCGCCGGAAAGGAGCCGAAGTGGTAGTGCCAGGTCCCATCAATCCACTGATAGGCCGGCAAGACCGTGAGTTCGCCGAAGCCCACGTTTTGCTGGAAATTCACATAGTACTTCTGGATCCGGTTGGTCCAGTAGTTGTCAGTCGGGTCCGTGTCTTTCCACGGATCGCTCGGCTGCGTTTGCCCCCAGCCATCAACCAACCCGGCAGCGTTACCGCCCACCACGCCCTCTTCGGCCCCGATGAGCAACGAAGTGTCCTCATTGGGCTTGTACAAGAGCTTGAAACGCCCGGCCTTGTTGTCGGCACTGTTTTCACCGTTGGTGAGATAGCCGGTGTGATACACGCTCGTGCCCGCCAGTCGCATTGACCAGTCATCGTTGAGCGGCAGATTGACCATCTCATCAACGTGCAACAAGTTGTAGTTGCCTACCTCGAACACGCCGCCGGCCTCAAATTTATTGACCGGATCATTGGTCTCTATGTTTACAGCACCGCCCGTGGCGCTGCGGCCAAACAGCGTACCTTGCGGCCCTCTCAAGACTTCAATCTGATTGACATCGTAGAAACCGAGGAAGGTATCCAGAATCTGTCCGTCAAATACCCCATCTCGGGATATGGCAACCTGCGGGCTACCGACGGTAGGCGGCACGTCGAGCCCGGCACCGCGTATGCGCACGAGGAAGCCAGCAGGGCCCGTATCAATCGTGACTGCAGGAATATCCTTCAGCGCGCTGCTTAGATCTGTCGCGCCTTGCTCGGTCAATTCTTGGCCGGATATCGTGGCAACGGAGACTGGAGTCTTTTGCAGATCCGAAGTGACCTTCTCGGCAGTGACAACCACCTCTTCAAGGCCTGCCGATTCAGTAGCTGTCTGGGCGTGCACCGGCCCAATAGATATTGCCAAAGCAAGCAGTGCGCTCAGAGCACCGGTTAGCCGTGTCGTGCGCATAAACACCCCCTATGTGGAATCAAATAGTTTTCGAATGCGTAGGCTAATTTGTAGGCTCTTGGGCGCCATGTAAGATACGCGGCATCAAATCAACGGATCTTCAAAAAGCAGAATATTCGCCCAAGCAACGACTCCAAAGTCACGTCGCTTGATTTAAGCGTCCGCCATGCCGCGTCATTCGTGTTGGTCGCTCCGCGGCCATCGCCTCGAGCAAGCGTTCAGCCCCCCATGCCACCGCTTCCGGATCTCAACCACTTCGAATTTCCTACTCAGCCTTACTCACGTCAACATAAATGAGACGACCGTATTGCATCGTGATACACGTCGAGCCGTATCGATTACATCGCGCCGCGGTCGGCGTACACCGCAGGTAGTGCGTAGAATTCGCGCGGAAAGCGCACTATACTCAGCGAATTCCCCTAGAAGGGAATTACAAGTGGCTCAATGAACGAATTGACCACAACACGGGGGTAGAATCATGGGTAGAGGTAGAGTTCTTGCGGGCGTGGCTATCGGCTTATGCGCTGCCTTCATGGCGCACGCCGAAATAATCATCAAATCCGGTACCCCTGACGTCAAGAAGCAGGAAGCAAACAAGCAGCTGGTGCTCGATTGGCTGCACGATTTCTGGCAGGGCGGCAATTTTGATGCGTGGCCAAAGTATATGCGCGCAGATTTCGTTAACCACGATCCGCGTGAGCCACTGAATGGCGCTCAGGCGCTCGTTGACTGGCTGCGAGAGAGGATGTCTCACAGCAGCCGGCCCATGAAGTTTCCACAACCCGATCACGATCATCTGTTTTTGATTGCCGATGGCGATCTGGTCATGATTGGCGGAGTTCCAGGAATAGACGCCAGCAACTACAACGCTGATGCCTGGATGACTGGCATCTCGGGCAACATCCTGCGCATTCAGGATGGCAAGATAGCGGAGTGGTGGTACTACGGCGGCCAGATTCCTAGCACGCAGTTCATGAGCGGCCATCCGGTGCTCGGCTCCACACCCTCGACAACCCCGCCGGCAACCCCGGCAGCGCCTGCGGCGCAGTAGCCGCGCTGTTACGCCGCCGGCCCGGACGCGTGCGGATGGTTGTCAGAGCAATACGGCGCATGAGAGGCATCCCATGACTCGAATACTGCCAGTGCTGATCGGGATTGGACTCGGTGTGTGTGGCATCGCGCATGCACATCACTCTGCAGCGATGTTCGATAAGACCAAGGAGCTGACTCTTGCCGGCACTGTCAAGGAGTTTCGCTTCACCAATCCGCACACTTGGATTTATCTGCTTGTTGTAGACGCCGATGGCACGGATCAGGTGTGGGAGCTCGAAGGCGGCTCGGTGTCGCATCTCGTCCGCAACGGCTGGACCAG
>JBEKOK010000131.1:0-9928 GCA_049521875.1 Steroidobacteraceae bacterium | reverse complement strand
GCATGGATGGCTCGCGCTGATGGATTCGTCTTCTGGTACAACCAGCGGTGGCACGATTACACAGGCACGACGCCACTGCAGATGGAAGGCTGGGGGTGGCAGAGTGTGCATGACCCCACCGTACTCTCGAAGGTGCTGAGCCGC
The DNA here is from genome assembly GCA_049521875.1 of Steroidobacteraceae bacterium. Lineage (GTDB taxonomy): Bacteria > Pseudomonadota > Gammaproteobacteria > Steroidobacterales > Steroidobacteraceae > FEN-1191. The sequence continues at coordinate 9,784 of JBEKOK010000131.1, read as the reverse complement.
TGGCGCGACGCGATTGCGCTCGCGCAGCCGTTCGAGATGGAGTTCCCGTTGCGGGGGGCCGATGGAGAGTTTCGCAACTTTCTAACCCGTGGCCAGCCGATAAACAATTCCGACGGTCACTTGGTGCAGTGGTTTGGCACCTGCACCGATGTCGACCAGTTGAAGCAGATTGAACTGTCGTTACGGGTAACACAAGCGCGGTTGAAGTCGACGCTCGAAGCCGGCTCCATCGGAACGTGGACCTGGGATATCGTCAGCGACCGCTTGATTGCTGACGAATTTACTGCCCGCATGTTCTCGATCGCAGCAAGTACCGCGGCGGAGGGGCTACCAGTAGCGAACTATCTGCAAGTCGTTCACCAGGAAGATCGCGCAAGCGTCGCCGATGCACTTGGACGCGCGATCCAGCTGTGCGGCGCTTACGATGTTGAATACCGGGTTCGACAAAGCGACGGCGGATTCCGCTGGCTGCAAGCGAGGGGGCGGGTCGAGCCCGGCGCCGCTGGGCTGGCCGCGAGTTTTCATGGGGCAGTGATGGACGTAACCGATCGCAAGCTCTTGGAGCTGTCGTTGCGCGAGAACAATCAGCAGCTGGAGCGGTCTAATCGCGATCTTGAGGATTTTGCCTACATCGCTTCACACGATTTGAAAACGCCACTGAGCGGAATTAAGAGTGCTGCCTTATGGCTAGAGGAGGATTTGCGCGACCTTCCGGACGAGTCGCGAAAGCTGCTTGGAATCATGCGAGGCCGGATCAACCGCATGGAAAGACTGCTCGATGATCTGCTTGCCTTTTCGCGGGTTGGCCGCACCGAGATGGCGGTCAGTGAAATTCATCTGGCGGATATCTTCGCAAGTATCGTCGAGGTCTTGAATCCGCCGGCGCATATTCAGGTTCGCGTTGAAGGCGACGTCTCGGTGATTGTAATGGCGAGTGCACAGCTGGAGCAGGTCCTGAGAAACCTCGTTAACAATGCCGTCAAGCACCACGACAAACAGACGGGCGAGGTGGTCCTGTCTGGAAAGCGCGTAGGGGAATTCATGGAATTTGTCGTTCGTGATGACGGCCCGGGAATACTGCCCCAATTCCATGACAGAATTTTCCAACTATTCCAGACGTTGAAGCGGCGCGACGAAGTGGAAGGCAGCGGAATGGGGCTGGCCCTGGTAAAGAAATTGGTGGAACAGCAAGGTAGTTGCATAACGGTGCACTCACAAGGAGATGGCACAGGGGCAGAGTTCCGGTTTAGGTGGCCGGTGTCGCCGGTTGCCTGCGACGCTAGGGAGTTGGTCAATGCGTGAGCCGAAGGCCGTGCACCTGCTGCACGTCGAGGACGATGATCTGTGCTTGATGGGGCTGCACCGCGCATTCAAAGCTGCCAACATTGCGAATCCTGTTAGGTTTGCGCACGACGGCATTGAGGCACTGGAGACCTTGCGGGGAACAAATGGTCGTCCCCAGCTACGGCACCCGTTTCTAATTCTCCTCGACCTAAACATGCCGCGAATGAACGGTATTGAATTTCTCAAGGAACTGCGAAAGGACGAGGAGCTAAAAAACAGCATTGTATTTGTTATGACCACCTCCGACGCCGATGAAGACAAGGCCAAGGCTTATAACCTTGGCGTCGCCGGCTACATCCTTAAGTCGGATCCGTCGAACGCATTCCTGGACGCAGCGGCGCTTGTGGATACCTATTGTAGGGTAGTCGAATTCCCGGCAAATTGACGGTGCTCGCGCGCGTAGTCGCTCGACTCAAAGCATCTTGGCTGGCCGCATTAGTTCCGATGCAGCAGATAGTGTCGTCTAAGAAACGTTCCCATAAACAAGGCGTCATCGGGCCGTTTGCCGAGGACCTGCGTGGTCGGTCGACGCGCGGCGGTCTGACACGAGTGCTCACGCGTATTGAGGCTCTTGGCAAAATATCTTAGGTTGAGACGAGCGGCCACGTGTTCCGCGATCCGTGAAATTACCCGCCCGCGGCAGCATTGTGTCCGCAACAGTTGGCGAAAGTGAAAGGGTACTGCCCAAATACGGCCCAGTGGCGGCCGACTGGCCAGGGCCGAGGTACATCGGGGCGACTTCAGATAGTTCGCAGGGCTGGCAGCAATCGTTCAGTGTCAGCCTTTAGCGCCGCGTAGCATTCACACGCCCTTGCCTCAAGGCCGCGTCGGTCAAGGACAGTAATTCGGCCCCGGCTATATTCAATGAGACCGGCCTCTTGCAGCTTACTGGCCGCCTCGTTGACGCCCTCTCGGCGCACTCCAAGCATATTTGCAATCAAAATTTGCGTCATTTCCAATTTATTCGTGTCCAATCGATCAAGACTCAACAACAGCCAGCGGCACAATTGTTGATCGACCGAATGATGTCGGTTACACGCTGCAGTTTGTGCCATCTGTGTGATGAGTGACTGGGTATAGCGCAGCAACACGTGTTGCATCGCGCCGCCACGGTCGAATTCATGTCGCACTGATTGGCCGGAGAGTCGATAAGCGTGGCCCGAACTTTGCACTACCGCTCGGCTCGGTGTGCTCTCTCCGACCATGAACAGAGACACGCCGACTACGCCTTCGTTGCCAACGATCCCAATCTCGGACGAAGCTCCATTGATCATGACGTACAGCAGCGACACAATGGAGTCGGTCGGAAAGTAGGCGCTGTGCATAGGAACGCCGGGCTCGTACAACACCTCGCCCAAAGCGAATTCGACCAACACCAGATGCGGGCTGACACGCTGTAAGTCAGCCGCGGGGAGCGCCCCCAAGAGCTTGTTTTTTTGCGGAGATTGCGGCTCCACGGCTGTTGACCTCCTGTCAAAGACAACCCTACCTGGATTGTCGCAGCTGTCCCCCCAGAATCGCCGCCGATAATACTCCGATAATCCACCTACTCTGCCAACATGACCGTCGAAATTCAGGTATACATGCGGCTGCGGTCCGCCGTATTGCGTTGCAGCAGCGCAGCGAGCCCGGAACTCGCTTCGCATGCGGGGGCTAATGACGGGCTGATCTCCGAAGGCCTACCAAGACACCCAAATGCAGGTTCCCTTGGCGAAGAATCAAAGTGACGATATAGCTAGCCCTTAGAGTCTAGAAGCTCAATCATTCAAGTAGTTGCCTGACTCAGTCGAGCATCCATCGTTATTTTGGCGCGCATCACCTTGGATAGTGGGCAGCCACTTTTGGCGCGCTCTGCAATCTCCTGAAATTTAGCCGCGTCCGCTCCTGGAACGCTAGCGACAACACTCAGGTGGGAAGCCGTCACCTCAAATCCATTGCCGACCTTCTCGAGACTGATTTCGGCATGGGTCTCGATTTTATCGGCCGTCAGCCCAGCTTCGCCGAGCTGTCCTGAAAGTGCCATCGAGAAACAGGCGGCGTGCGCCGCACCTAGCAACTCTTCGGGATTGGTTCCCGGACCGTTCTCAAAGCGCGCTTTAAAACCGTAAGGCGCTTCCTTGAGCACACCGGTCTCGGTCGAAATGGTGCCAACACCGTTCCTGAGATCACCCTTCCATATGGCCCACGCTTTCTTTTTCATAATTCATCTCTGCTGTTGGTGTGCGCTGCAATTGTAGCGGCGTATGAGTCTACGCTGACGCCTGTGCGCCATCCGTAGGAAAACGCTCACAAGCGAGCGCAAGCGCCTACGCTGCAGTCAGATCGCGACGCGCCGAAATCGGTGGCGCCCTGACATACGCCGGCACGTCAGGGTCACAAAATTCCCGCTGCGGGTGACCGGCTGGGGTGCCTGTTCCGCGCCGACGCTGCGCTGCGGAACGGCACTTTGAAATCGGCCGCCAGCCTGCGAGGACTCACGGTCTCGCAACACGTGGTTATTGAACCAACTGGAGATGAGCGATGAAACTGCCCAATCTGATGTCGATTGCAATCGCCAGCCTGGCGCTGGCAGCGCCCTTAACTTACGCGCAGGACGATCTCTCCAAGACTGCCGGTGACCGCAATGAGGTCGGAGACTTTGCGCCACCGGCCGATGAGAACGGCGTAACGCACCTGCCTGGTACACGTGAAGACTTTGACCGGCTTGATGCGCGTAAACGCGGGTACCTGACCCAGGATGACGTCAAGAGCGATAACTGGCTGAACCGCAACTTCAGCCGCTGTAACACGAGTCACACCGGCCGTTTGACCTGGGACGAATTCAGCGGCTGTAGCAGCTGACTCGGCGCCGCGCCCATCACGATGGATTCGCCGGCAGGGTAGAGCGAGTTTAGCCAACTGCGGGTCAGCACCGAACGGGGCGCTCGCAGGCGCCCCTTCATATACGGCGCTGCCGCGCAACTGAGGCGCTCAGCTGAGCGATTTCCAGTAGGTCTCCATCGCCTGGCGCTGCTTGGCATCCGGCATCGGTGCGTGAGCCGCCTGCTGATTGTCTTCGAGGTGCGCCACGCGGGTCGATCCGGGAATGACGCAGGTCACGGCAGGGTGCGAGGCCACGTACTTGAGGAAGAACTGCGGCCAGCTGTTGATGCCAAGATCTGCAGCCCACGGTGGCAACGGATGGGATCCGGCCTGCTTGATCAGCGATGCGTGCCCGAACGGAAGATTGGCAAGCACCGCGATGCGCCGCTCTAGTGCCAAGGGCAACAGCATGGTCTCGGCATCCCGCTCGCCAATCGAGTAGTCAAACTGCACAAAATCGACCGGCACCTTGCGCATGAAATCAGCCATCTGCTCGTGCTGTCCGACGCGCGAGGTCGTGATGCCGATATAGCGGATTTGCCCGTACTTCTTCCACTGCTGCAGCATCCCGATCAGTGTATCGACGCCGTTAAGATTATGGATCTGCAGCAGATCGATAAAGGGAGTCTTCAGCCGTTTCAGCGAGCGGTCGAAGCTCTTCTCACCCACGACGCCATTGCCCATGAATCCGCCGCCGCTCGCCACGAGCTTGGTCGCAAGGAAGATCTTGTTGCGGATTTGGAGCTCATCGAGCGCGCGGCCGATCAGCATCTCACTGTCGCCGTACGCCGCCGCGGTATCGATGACGGTCCCCCCGAGCTCCGCCATCCGCGCAATCTCATCGCGTAGCGCCGGGTAATCGCCCTTGCGAAATGAATCCGTCCCGAGGCCAATCACGGGCAATCGTTCACTGGCAGTACCGATAGGTCGTGTTACGAGGGCGGGCGGCGGTGCCGTCGACGACGCCTTTGCAGCCCACAATCGCAGCGGCAGCGTCGCCGCCACCGCCGCGCATAGGCTGCCTCGCAGCAGTTGGCGGCGCGATAGCGGCTGGGAAATCAATCTCATGCAGCGGTCTCCAGTGGGGTGTCGCCTTGAGGGCCGATCGAAAGCGACCCCAATTATAGCGCTGGTGCACGAGCTGCTGTTGCGCGGCGCAACTGCCGGACGACGCCCTCGCGAGCGTTTCCTTGTGCAGCGACTACAACTTTGTCGGGATAGTACGTATCGAAAACCAACTGCAGGTTGTGGCCTTGATGCATCGGATGACCCGTAAGCATCGGCTTGCGCCGCGAGATCACGCGATGTTTCGCGCACACAGCCAGCGCGGCGCCGCGGTGGCAGCACGCTACACCCCTGTTGGATGCGGCGCAGCGAAGTCCGGCGTCCAGGGGCGCCTCACGGGCAGCCCTCGGTGGACCTAAGCTCGGCGCACGGCCTATGTTGGCCAAAGGGCGCAGCCGCGCCTTATCATGCGTGTGCGCTCTGGTGGCTCAAACGCCGCCGCGAACCACGGGGTACACCGAGGAGAAATCGATGCAGAAGGCGGTCCGCAAGTACCTGTTGGCCCTGGAAGCAGGCGATGCCGAAAAGGCCGGCACACTCTTTACCAAGGATGGCTGGGTCCAGTCACCGTTCCTCGGTCGACTCCCGGTGCGCGATTTTGTGACCACGGTGGCCGCTGCATCCGGCGACTCCAAGCTCACGGTCCACGATGTGCTGGTCAGTGCTGAAGGCCACACCCGCGCGGTGGCCTACTACCTGTACGACTGGCGATTGAAGGATGGCTCGCGCGTTTCCTTTGATTGCGCCGATGTCTTCAACTTCGATCCGGACACCGGCCACATCGCATCGATCGTGCTGGTGTACGACACACACCTGGTACGCGATGTGGTACGCAATAAGTATCCAGGCGGAGCCCGTTAGCTAGACCGGAACACTCGGCGGCGGTCGCTGGAAGAAACGAGTCAGCCAGCACAGGTAGGCCAGGCCGACCGCGAACCAGATACCGCCAAGGACCTGCGCCTTCCAATCCAGGCTATAGAGCAGCCACAGGTCCGCAATGGCACCGATCAGTGGAAAGATCAGACCCGCGATCATGCCAATCTTCTCTCCGCCGCTCCGACCCGCAACGTACAGGCGCACCACACACAGATTGACGGCCGTGAAAGCGAGGAACGCACCGAAATTGACGAACGAAGTGGAAGTCGACTGATTGAGCACGAGCGCGATCAGACCAACCAGCCCTGCAAGGGCAATGTTGATCGCCGGTGTCTGAAATCGCGGGTGAATGTATCCAAATACCCGTTGCGGCAGAATGCGATCTCGTCCCATCGCATAGAGCAGCCGGCCGACGCTTGCCTGCGAGGAAATGCCCGAAGCGAATTGCGCCAGGATCAGGCCGGCCAGGAACACCGTGACGAACACGTCACCACCGATGGTCTTGGCGACCTCGAATGCCGCAGCGTCGTTGTTGTGGAATTCCGCGCCCGGATGGGCGAGCTGCATCGAGTACGCCGCAAGCACGAAGATCGCGCCGCCAATCAGCGCAATCCACAGGATCGCGCGCGGCATGTTGCGCTTCGGATCGATCGTCTCCTCGGTCAGCGTCGAGACCGCATCGAAGCCCAGGTAGGCGTACGCGGCGAGCGCGGCGCCCGACATCGTCGCCGACAGCGGCACGTGCGGTTTGAACAGCGGCGCTGCCAGTGCCAGGCCGCCGGGACCGGCGGCGGCCAGCGCATAGTGCCAGCACAGCGCGATGAATAACGCGATCACCACCAGCTGCACCGCCATCAGCGCGATGTTGAAACGCGCAGCCAGCTCGATGCCCACGATGTTCACGGCGCTCGTGAGCACGATGAAGGCGACAATCCAAACCCAGGTTGGTACCAGTGGAAAGGCCGTGTTCAGATAGTCGGCTCCGATCAACCACGTGACCATCGGGATAAAAAAGTAATCGAGCAGCGTCGCCCAGCCAATCATGAAGCCCACATGCGCATTGAAGTTGCGGCGCGTGTAGGTGTAGGCCGAACCGGCTACCGGATAGATGCGCGTCAGTCGCCCGTAGCTCAAGGCCGTGAAGGTGATCGCAATCAGTGCCAACAGATAGGCCAGTGCGGCCGTGTCGCGGCTGGCCGTGGCCAGATCGCCATAGATGCCATAGACAATGAGCGGCGCCATGTAGGCCAGCCCGAACAGCAGCACCGCAGGCAGTCCGAGTGTGCGCTTGAGATGTGAGCCGTGCGAGACAGGTGCGGTCATGAATGCTCCGGGAAAGGCTATGCTGGAGAAAACTACGTGCCTAGTGGCATTGGCGAAGGAATATCAAGTGCGGACGGGGCTTCGGGCGCGGGCTGCAGCGCGAGTGCCACGCGTGCCTCCTGCAAATAGCGATAATGACTGCGGCTGGCCGCAAGCTGCGTCAGATCCAGCTGCACCGGCAACTGGATCGGCTCACCTTCGGTTCCTCGAACGATCTCGCCATAGGGGTTGATCAGCGCTGATTGTCCGGGAAAGGTCAGCTGCTGATCACCGGCCCCGCAGCGGTTGGCCATCAGCGCGAACACCTGGTTCTCCATCGCTCGCGCGGCGATCGCACGCCGGTGTACCGGACCGTAAGGGTCCATGTTGCCGTTGCTCACGATCAGGAGCTCGGCGCCCAGTCGCGCGAGTGCGCGCGCGGTTTCCGGAAATTCGATGTCGTAGCAGATCAGCAGCCCAACGCTCAGTCCATTCCAGCGACAGACCTCGAAGCGATCACCGGGCGTGAACACGCCATCATCCGAGGCCCACAGGTGCGTCTTGCGATAGCGCAACAGGATCTCGCCGGCCGCATCGATCAGCACCGTGGTGTTGTAGTAGCGCTCACCCTGCCGTTCGGCAAATCCCACGGCAACGGCCACAGCGGCACGGCGCGCGGCATCGCGCACACGCCCCAGCCCCGGACCGTCGATGGGCTGTGCAATGCTCGTGACATTCTCACGGGTGGGGAAGCCCGACAGCGTCGTCTCGGGAAACACCACCAGCTGCGTACCGCCAAGGACATCGGCGCGGCCAATAGCCGCGAGCACCAGGCGCGTGTTGTGCTCGACGTCTCCGTCCACGAGCGCCAGCTGCGCAAGTTCCGCCTTGATACTGTTCCCCTAGCGACGAGCGCCGCGGCCGGGCCGCCACAGCTTAAGATCATTGTACGGTGAAATCACCGGCCCGCAATTGCGCCGCGCGCCTCAGCCCCGCCCTGTATCTTCGCCGGCGTGGCGGCGAAATAGCGCGCGAGCACCAGCGTGAACACCACATCTTCCTTGCCGTCGGCATGCAGTCGTGATCCGCTGCGTACCCCGCCCAGCTTCTCCACCGCGCGCTGCGAGCGCCGGTTGTTTGAGCCGACCACGAGCAGCACCTTATCGACGCAGTGCGCGGCATGGGTCAGCATCAGATGCTTCATTTCGCGATTGGCGCTGCCGCCCCAGTGGGAGCGGGCGAGGAATGTCCAGCCGATTTCGATCGTGCGCGCCGCCTCATCGTACGCATTGAAGCGCGAGCTGCCGATGACGGCCCCGCTAGCATTGTCGGTCACGATCAGTGCGCCGCCGGAGGCCAGGGCATCGCGAAAGAAGCCGCGAAATACCGGCTCCTGGTAGCGATCGGGCTGTGGGTGCTGCTCCCAGATCAGCGCATCGGATGCCACTGCATACAATGCCGGAAAATCCCCTGGCGCCAGAGGTCGCAATGACAGATGTTCGCCGCGCAGTGTGGGCTGTAGTTCAAAAGGCATCGGGGTTGGCTGCTCCAGCGGGGCGACTGCCCAGGCGCAATTTAGAATCCGCAACGTGCCTTTGCAACCGCACTACTTCACGCCATGAGCACGCAGTACCCGCGCCAGGATCGCGAAGGCCGGCGCGATGTCCGGCTCCTTCACGCACGCGTAGCCGAGTAGCAGGCCGCGACGCGCCGAGGCTCGCAGGCTGTAGTAACGGCTCAGGGATCGCACCAGCACACCGGCCGCCGCGGCATCGACCACGACCGCGTTGTCATCCACATTCTGTGGCAGGTACATCACCAGATGCAGGCCGGCGTAGTCACCCGAGATCGACACGCGATCGCCGAAGTGACTGCGGATCGCCTCGAGCAGGCGCTCGCGGCGCGGGCTGTAGAGGCCGCGCAGCCGCCGGATGTGGGAGCTCAAGTGCCCCTCGTTGATAAAGTCGGCCAGCATCGCCTGTTGCTGCAGCTGCCCTTCGCGGAACAACTCGGCCGACGCCTTGGCAAAGGTGGTGGCGAGCGCGGGGGGTACAACCAGGAAGCCGACACGCAGGCCCGGGAACAACATCTTGCTGAAGCTCCCGACATAGTGGACCAGGCCGCTGCTATCGAGCCCCTGCAGGCAGGCGATCGGGCGCGTTGAGTAGCGGAACTCGCTATCGTAGTCATCCTCGATGATCCAGCTACCGTTGCGGCGGCAGTACTCAAGCAGCGCCTGGCGCCGCTTGAGGCTCATCACCATGCCGAGCGGATACTGGTGCGAAGGCGTGACCAGCACGAAGCGCGGCGCCGGACGTTTCAAACGCGCGGGCGA
>JBEKOK010000130.1:0-10115 GCA_049521875.1 Steroidobacteraceae bacterium | reverse complement strand
AGCGGCTGCGCGAGCGCCGGTGGCGCGGCGCTCGAGAAGCCGGGGCGGTTGCCACTCTTCGTATCGGCCGCCAGCGTAAATTGCGGCACCAGCAGCAGAGCGCCGCCGGTGTCCTTCAGGCTCAGGTTCATGCGCCCGTCGGCATCGGCGAACACGCGGTAATCGAGCAGCCGCTGTGCCAGGCGCGCGGCGTGCGCCGGCGTATCCCCGCCACGGACACCGATCAGCACCAGCAGGCCCACGCCGATCTCGCCGCACAGGCGCTCATCGACGCGGACGCTGGCGGAACGCACACGTTGCAGCAAACCGATCATTCAGTGGCAAATCCGTGGTTGAATACGTACACTCTGGCGCCGTTTTGTAGCCTATTTTGCCTGTCCGCGGAGTCTTAAAGTATGCCGTCGGTGATTCATTCCTGGGTCCGCACGCTTGCCCTGGCCGCAGCGCTGCTCGGCGTCTGCTCGGTGCAGGCGGCCGGCGATGCCGAACACGGCAAGGTGCTCGGCTATACCTGCTTAGGGTGCCACGGCATCGACAACTACAAGAACGTCTACCCGACCTACAACGTGCCGGAACTGAACGGCCAGCATCCCGAATACCTGATGGCGGCCCTGAAGGAGTACCGCAGCAAGGAGCGCTCGCACGCGACGATGGCCGCCCAGGGCGGCTCGCTCAGTGACGATCAGATTGCCGATGTCGCGACCTACCTTGCCGGCCCGGTCACGCTCACGACAGGCCCGGCACCGATTGGCAAGCCACCGGAGAAGGTCGCCTCGCTGTGCGTCGCCTGCCACGGCCTCGATGGCATCGGCGTCACCGCCGACTACCCGACACTCTCGGGCCAGCACGAGGACTATCTTGCGCAGGCGCTGAAGGAATACCGCAAAGGGGACCGCAAGAACGCAGTGATGGCGACCTTCGTCACGCAGCTCTCCGATGCCGATATCGAGCAGATCGCGGCCTACTACGCCGCGCAGCGCCCGGCGCTGACGACCGTGAAGCGCCGCACCTGGCGCTATTCCTCGAGGTAAGTGGCGAGGAAGGCGCTTTCGATGCGCCAGGCGAGCTCCCGCCCGGCGGGCGTCGGCCCGGGAACTGCCAGATACCAGACCGCATCATGCGCAGCGCGCAGCCGCCACAGCAGCGGCTCGCCGGTCACGCCCTGCGGCAGCGGATCGCTCAGGCCATTGAGCAGCAGCACCGCGCCTTCCATCTCCGGCAGCGGTGCCGTCGGCGCGAACACCCCATCGATGCACACGGCCGCGCGGAAGCGCTCGGCGTACTGGCCCAGCGCCAGGAGCGCCAGCGGTGCCACGCTGCCCTGACCGATGACTGCCATGCGGTCGCGATCCAGATCCGGCTGCAGTCCGGCCCACACCAGCAGCGCGCCCAGGTCCCGCAGCTGGTTCTGCTGGTGCTCATCGGCCGCATCGCTGCCGGCTGCGGCGGCCGAAGGGGACAAGCTCAGTGCGAGGACCGCCACATGGCGCTCGTTGACCAGGTACTGCACGAAGCCATCGTAGTGCGCCGGGCCGCCGGCGCGCTCCTCGCGCAGCAGCAGCACGACCGGATGACGCCCCGGCGTTGTCGGCCGGTAGAGGGTCGCGCCGGCTTCGCGCCCGCTGTGCTCCCAGGTCGGAAACTGGATGCGCACCGCAGCCGCCAGCGTCTCGCTGCCATTGGCGGTCCAGCGCGTCGTACGTTGCGTTGCCAGTGAGTAGACATAGACCTCGGCCGGCTCATCGCCACTCTCGGCGGTCAGCGCCAGTGCATCGCCCGGCCGATTGAAGCGCAGCGTGCTGACCAGTCCGGCCGGCACGCCCTGCAGCAGCGTCGTCACGCCCTGGCGCTGATCGATCAGCGCCACGCGGCTGATGCCTTCTTCGCGATAGACGTAGGCGAGATAGCGCCCATCGGCACTGACATCGAACCCCTCTACCGGCGCGTTCAACGCGGGCGTCAGATCGCGCGCGTCTCGGCCGGAGAACTCCTGGTAGTGCAGGTGTCCGCTCGCGCCCTCCTGGTCACTGACAAAGTACACGCCACGTCCATCGGTGGAAAAGCGTGCCGCACCGATCTGCAGTGCGGGTGCTGCGGCGGCGCGCACGCGCTTGGCAATCCGGCCAGTGGCGTGGACTTCGGCCAGTTCAAGCGGCAGCACCACATTGTCGCTGAGGTTGGCCAGGGCCAGCTCCGCCGTGCCGTTGAGCAACTCGCGCCGCAGCAGCAGCAGGTGATCATCGGCCGACCAGCCAAGCAGCATCCAGCCGGTGCCGGGAAGATCCAGGCGCGGCTGCGCCGTCGCCTCCGGTGCATCGAGCAGCGCAATCTCTTCGCCGCCGCCGGCGGCGATATGCACAAAGGCGAGCCGCACGCCGTCGTGGGCCCACTGCGGCATCGTCGCCCGCTCCGCCGGGATCGCCACCGTGCGCGCCGCACCGCTGCTCTGCTCATGCAGCACCAGCGCGGCACCGCTGCCGGCAGGATCCGGCTCCAGGCACGCCAGCCAGCCGATCGCATACGGCTGCGCGCTGCAGGAGCGGACGCGGACCGTAGCAGCGGCCACCGCTTCGCGCGTCGCCAGCGGCTCATGGACGCGCTCGGGCCTCAGGCCGAGCGGATCCTCGGCGCCGATCAGCAGGCTCCCGTCAGAGAGCCAGTCGAGCAACCGCGCCTGGTGTGTCTGCTGATAGCGATCAAGCGGTGCCTGCCCGGCGAGTGCTGCGGCCGGAACGCCATCAAGCAGTGCGCCATCGCGCTCGAGGCGCTGCGCGTTACCGGGGCCAGCGGCGCACAGCAGCGCCGCCATCAGCGCGCCGGCGAGGAGATTACAATGCGGCTTGTGATTATGATCTGGCACGGGTGCGGGGGTCCTCCGGTAGCCCGTCATTGTGCCTGCAGGAAACAGTGAGGAACATATGTCGCCCTTTCGCGCCTTCAGGATTCATCAGGACGATGGAAAAATCCGCGCCGGCTTCGAGCAGCTGAACCTCGAGCAACTCTCGCCCGGTGAAGTGCTGGTGCGGGTCTCGCACTCGGGCATCAACTACAAGGATGCGCTCGCGGCGACCGGCAAGGGCCGCATCCTGCGCCGCTACCCGCTCGTCGGCGGCATCGATCTGGCCGGTGTCGTCGAACACTCGGACGCACCGGGCATCAAAGCCGGGGATGCCGTGCTGGTCACCGGCGGTGGCCTGTCCGAGACGCGCGATGGCGGCTATGCCGAATACGCGCGCGTGCCGGCCGAAGCGGTGATCGCGATGCCTCACGGGTTCGATGCCGCGAGTGCCATGGCGATCGGCACCGCAGGGTTCGCCGCGGCGCTGGCGATCGATCACATGGAGCGCAACGGGCTCGCGCCGGGCCAAGGCCCGGTTGCCGTCACCGGCGCCACCGGCGGCGTCGGTGCGATCGGCATCGACATGCTGGCGACGCGGGGCTATGAGGTTACTGCGCTGACCGGCAAGCGCGAGTCCGAGGCGTGGCTCAACTCCCTGGGCGCAAGCGAAGTGCTGCTGCGCACCGCGATCGAGTTTGGCGAGCAGCCGCTGCTGACCGCGCGCTGGGCCGGTGCAATCGACAACGCCGGCGGTCCGCTGCTGGCCTGGCTGCTGCGCGCGCTGCTGCCCGGTGGCAGCGTCGCCAGCGTCGGGCTCGCCGGCAGTGCCGACCTGCATTGCACGGTGATGCCCTTCATCCTGCGCGGCGCCAACCTGCTCGGCGTGGGCTCCTCCGGCACGCCACGCGCGGCGCGCGAGGCGCTGTGGCGGCGGATCAGCACCGATCTGAAGCCGCGCCACCTGGACAAGATCGTCACGCGCACGCTCAGGTTCGATGAGCTGCCGGCGGCGTTCGATGATTACATCGCCGGGCGCATCACCGGCCGCACGGTCGTGCGCATCCCATGAGCCTCGCGGTCCGCGCGCTGCCGGCGCAATGAGGCGCAGTGGGTGAACTTGCGACGCTGCTCGACTCGGCCGCGGCGCTCGCGGTGCCGCTGACCGCGGCGCAGGCGAGCGCGCTGCTGCGGCTGCTCGATGAGCTGGCCGCCTGGAACACGGCCTACAACCTGACCGCAATCACCGCGCGCAGTGCGATGCTGACGCACCACCTGCTCGATTCCTTGAGCGTGAATGCAGATCTTGCCGGCACCCGCATCGCCGATGTCGGCACCGGTGCGGGTTTCCCCGGACTACCCCTCGCACTGCTGAACCCCGAACGGCAGTTCACGCTGATCGACGCCAGTGGCAAGAAGATCCGCTTCGTCGCGCACGCGGCGCGCACGCTCGGGCTTGCCAATGTCGATGCCGTGCACCGACGCGCCGAGGACCTGGCGGTGACGGCGCCGTTCGACACGGTCGTGGCGCGCGCGCTGGCGGCGCTGCCGGAACTGCTCAAGACGGTCAAGGGCCTGTGTGGCCCGGCGACGCGCGTGCTTGCGATGAAAGGTCGCTATCCGGCGGCCGAGATCGCCGCGCTGCCCAGTGACTGGCAGCTCGCCGCCAGCCGCCCGGTGAGCGTGCCGGGCCTCGCGGCCGAGCGCCATGTCCTTACACTTGTGGCGCCGGGCTCGATGCGGGCGGCTCCGCCCGGTGCAGCAGCGTTGCCGGCAGGCTGAGCGCGCTCGCGATCGAGACCGCGACCGCCGCCGCGTACGGGATCGACTGGATCACGAGCGCCACCAGCCACACGGTCAGGTCGGGACTGGCAAGCTCGCGCGGCACCATGCGGATCAGCGTCGCGACCGTCAGCAGCGCGACCATCATGAAGGCCTCCTCGCGCGCGGCGACAAACGCGGACAGCAGCGCGTGCTTGTCGCGCATCTTCGGCGTGCGGAAGAACGGTTCCTGATTCGTGACCAGCCCCTTGAGGACCGCACGGCCGATCGAGTGTGCGAGCGCGAGCCCCGCGAACGCCGCGGCAAAGGTCTGGCGGAGACCGACGCCGACGCGGTGCGTGTACAGGTGCACCAGCTTGACCAGCTTGAAGGTGAACAGCGACAGCGGCAGGATCGAGAAGATCAGCTGCGGCGGATCGATCTTGCGTGGCGCCACGATCATCGCGATCGACCAGCCGATCGCCGCGAAGTTGAACAGCAGGTTGAAGCCATCGGCCATCCACGGCAGCCAGCCGGCAATGTAGTGATAGCGCTGTCCGCTGGTGAGCGCGCTGTTGGTCGGACTCAAGAGCGCGCGCCAGTGATGGCGCAGGATCTGCATCGAGCCATAGGCCCAGCGGAAGCGCTGCTTCTTGTAGTCGGTGAAGGTATCGGGCATCAGCCCGCGCCCATAGCTCTTGGGCAGATAGGTCGCATTGTAGCCGGCCTCGAAGATCCTGAGGCCGAGCTCGGCATCCTCGGTGATGCACCACTCGGCCCAGCCGCCCAGGGCATCGAGCACTTTGCGGCGCACGAGCGTCATCGTGCCGTGCTGGATGATCGCGTTGCGCTCGTTGCGCGTGATCATGCCGATATAGAAGAACCCACGATATTCGGCATAGCACATCGACTTGAAGGCATTGTCCTGTTCATCGCGATAATCCTGCGGCGCCTGCACGACCGCGAGGCGCGGCTCGGAGAAGCTCGGCACCAGATCGCGCAGCCACCCGGCATCGACCTGGTAATCACTGTCGATCACCGCCACCACTTCGGCATTGTAGGCGGTCTGGTGGAGCGCGAAGTTCAGCGCGCCGGCCTTGAAGCCGGCCAGCGGGCTGACATGGAAGAAGCGGAAGCGCTCGCCGAGCTCCTTGCAGTGCGCCTCGACCGGGCGCCAGACCGCCTCATCGCGCGTGTTGTTGTCGATCACCAGGACTTCGAAATCCGGGTAGTCGAGGCGCGCGAGCGCATCGAGCGTGGCATTGAGCATCTCGGCCGGTTCGTTGTAGGCCGGCACATGGATCGAGACCTTAGGCAGGTAGCCGCGCACCGTCCGCGCCGGATCCAGCAGCCGCGGGTGTGAGCGGATCCAGTGCGCCTCGGCCCACTCATGCACCTCGGCGAACAGCACCGCGATCACTCCCAGCATGCCGAGGATCAGCAGCGTGCCGACGATCACGGTCGTGGGCGTGACGTACTGGCGCGTGTAGGTATAGATCACCCACACGGCGGCGGTCGCGGCCGCGTACACGACCAGCGCGATCAGCGTGCGGCCGCGCGCCCCGAGCGAGCCACTGTGCACGTAGAAGAGCCCGAGCAGCAGCAACGCGATCGTGACCGAGATGCCGGCCAGCACGTGCCATTCCGGGATGCGGACGATCGGCTGCACGAATTCGAACTTCGGCTGGCGATTGACATCGTAGATGCCCCAGTACGCGCCGACGCCGCCTTCGTTGTCCGCCTTCCAGGGCTGATCGAAGGCTTCCATGACGTAGTAGTGGATCTTTTCCTTGTCAGCGCGCGCCAGGAAGCGGCGCAGGAACAGCGCCTCGTTGGCCGAGGAGGCCACGGCGCTGCCGAGCGTGCGTCCCTCCGAGGGCCAGCCCACTTCGCCGATGATCACCGGCTTCCCGGGGTAGCGGGCCTCGACCAGCCGCAGGCTCTCTATGCAGAACTGGACCGCCGAATCCACATCGAGCCCTTCCCAGTACGGCAGCAGGTGGATCGCGATGAAATCCACGTGCTTGGCAAGTTCGGGGTTCTGCAGCCAGGTGTTCCAGGTCTCGGCGGTACCGACACGCTGCTTGACCTGCGAGCGCACGCGATCGATGTAGGCGATCAGCTCCGCGGGCGTCAGGTCCCCGCGCAACAGGGCTTCGTTGCCGACGAAGACGCGCACGACGTTGTTGTTGGTGTTCGCCAGGTGGATGACCTGGTTGATCTCGGCTTCGTTGGAGACCTTGTTCTTATCGAGCCACCCGCCGAGCGAGACGCTCAGGCCGTAGGCGGAGGCGAGCTTGGGGATGTCGCCGAGCGTCCCGGCCGTGCCATAGGTGCGCACCGCCATGACCTTGTCGGAGAGCAACTGCAGGTCGTCATCGATCTGGGCATCGGAGGGGTACTGGTTCAGGATCGCATTCTGTCCCTCGCGATACGGGGAATAGGCCACGCCCTGGATGCGCACCGGCCACGGCGGCTCCTTCTCCGGACGGTTCAGCAACCCCCACAGCGCGAAGGTTGCGACCGCGAAGATCGCCGCGACGATGAATGCCGAGACCCATTTCATGGACGAGGAGTTTACCCGCTGCCTCCGGGCGGCGCTGCGCCAAGGACAAATCCCCGGGGTGCAGGGCTTACATCGCGCTGAAACCCTGCGATGCTTGTCCTAGACTACCGGCCCTATGAAGCGGGTCATCGCAGTCGCCAATCAGAAAGGTGGTGTTGGTAAAACCACCACGGCGGTGAACCTGGCCGCCTCGCTCGCGGCCACGCGCCGCCGGGTGCTGCTGATCGACATGGACCCACAGGGCAACGCGACCACTGGCTGTGGCATTGAGAAGGCCCAGGTGCAGAAGGGCAGCTGCGAAGTGCTGCTGGCCGAATGCACCGCGGCCGAGGCGATCGTAGCGCTCGACGGGCCGGGCCTTGCGCTGCTGCCGACCAACCAGGATCTGACAGCGGCCGAGGTGCGGCTGCTCGGGGCCCCGCCGGGCCGCGAGCAGCGGCTGCGCGAGGCCTTGGCTCCGATCCGCAATGACTACGATGTGATCCTGATCGACTGCCCGCCCTCGCTGAACATGCTGACGCTCAATGCGCTGGTGGCCGCCGACAGCGTGCTGATCCCGATGCAGTGCGAGTATTACGCGCTCGAGGGCCTCTCGGCGCTGGTGGCAACAATCGAGCAGATCCGCCTGGGCGCCAATCCGGAGCTCGAGATCGAGGGGATCCTGCGCACGATGTTCGATCCGCGCAATAACCTCGCCACCGAGGTCAGCGCGCAGCTGCTGATGCACTTCGAGGATAAGGTGTTCCGCACCGTGATTCCGCGCAACGTGCGCCTCGCCGAAGCGCCCTCGTTCGGCAAGCCGGTGCTGCAGCACGACCCGGACTCGCGCGGGGCCCTCTCTTATCTGGCGCTCGCCGGCGAGATGCTCCGGCGCGAGGACGAGGCCCTCGCGGCGCATTAGTCGTGCGCTGCGGCCGTTGGCATATCATCTAGCACTCATGAGTACGAAGAAGACCACGCTGGGCCGGGGACTGGCCGATCTGCTCGGGCAGAGCCGCTCGAGCGCCGCTGCCCGGCCGCCGGCTGCGGATGAGCTGGCGAACCTGCCGGTAGACCTGCTGCAGCGGGGCCGCTACCAGCCACGTCTCGACATGCGCCCCGAGTCGCTCAATGAGCTCGCCGATTCGATCCGCGCCCAGGGCGTGGTGCAGCCCATTGTCGTGCGGCCGCTGGCACCGACTGCGGCCGGCGGCGCCCAGCGCTACGAGATCATCGCTGGCGAACGGCGCTGGCGGGCGGCGCAGATCGCGGGCTTGAGCGCGGTCCCGGCCGTGATCCGCGACGTGCCGGACGAGGCTGCGATCGCGATGGCGCTGATCGAGAACATCCAGCGCGAGGATCTGAACCCGCTCGAGGAGGCCCGCGCCCTCGAACGGCTGATTGCCGAGTTCGGGCTGACCCACCAGCAGGTCGCCAGTGCCGTTGGCCGCTCGCGCGCCGCAGTCACCAACCTGCTGCGGCTGCTGGAGCTGGCGCCGGAGGTGTGCACGCTGCTCGAGGAGCGCTCGATCGACATGGGCCATGCCCGTGCGCTACTTGGGCTCGAAAATCGTCGAAAACAGATCGAAGTTGCAGTATTGGTGGCGAAAAAGGGTCTATCTGTCCGGGATACCGAGGCTTTGGTACGGCGCCTGAGCGAGCCCGCGGGGCCCAAAGGCGGCGATGGCGGCAGCGGGAACACCAAGGATCCCAATATCCACCGCCTCGAGGAGGAGCTCGGCGGCAAGCTCGGGGCCCGGGTGCAGATCCAGCACGGGGCTGGCGGGCGCGGCAAAGTGATCCTGAATTACAATAATCTCGAAGAACTCGACGGCATCCTGGCCCATATCTCCTGAGGCCAAAACAAGGCCTGTTTCGGCGTTGAAGAGGGCACCCGACCGCCCTATAATGCGCCGCCTTTTGAGCCGGGGGAGCGCACCTTGCACCCTCCGGCACGTACAGCATCACGGCGCCTTTGCATCGGATGGGACCTTAGAACCTAAGGACCTGCTCCAGTGCTGGCGCTGTTGTCATCTGCGGATCGAGAAAGATGGGCACTGAAGGTTTCTCGACCGCGCGGCGCAAGGCGCTGTTGATCATCGCCGCCCAGGCCGCCTTGACCGTGGTGCTGGCGCTGGTGTGCGGGCTGGCTCTTGGAGCTCTGGCCGGGCGATCGGCACTGATCGGCGGCGGGATCGGCGTGCTCGGGAACCTTGTTCAGGCGCTCTTCAGCATGCGCCAGCTGCCACCGGGCGGCGACCCGCAGCTGGTGCTCGGTGCGCTGTATCGCGGCGTGGTCCTGAAGGTGGCCGTGACGGTGCTGGCGTTTGTGTGGGTACTGCGCGGCATGCGTGTGGCGCCGGCAGAGCTCTTTTGCGTCTATGCGGCGACCTTCGTCGTGTACTGGCTGGCGCTGGCATGCACGAGCATGTCGGGATCGAAACTGCGGGCGCCCTGAGTTTCAGGGCCTAATACGCGCCCGCGCCGGTTGGGGCATTTGGGATTTTTTGGATTAGGGAAGAACGGAATTTGATGATGGCTGCCGAAGGCCCCGCAAACGTTACCGAGTACATTCAGCACCACCTGACCAACTGGACCTGGCAGTTTGGCAAGAGTGCGTTCTGGACGCTCGATCTGGACAGCCTGTTCTGGTCGGCCGCGATGGGCGCGGTGTTCCTGATCGCCTTTGCGATTGCGGTGCGCACGACACGCAGTTCCTCAGACAAGGCGCCGAGCGGCTTCATGGTCTACGCCGAGGGCGTGGTCGAGTTCATCGACAACGCCGTCAAGGACAGTTTCCACGTTGCCAATCCGCTGATCGCGCCGCTCGCGATCACGATCTTCTGCATGATCCTGTTCATGAATGCGATCGACCTGTTCCCGGTCGATTTCTGGTCGACGACCGTTGCCGAGCATGGCGTCGGGCTGAAGTTCTTCAAGTCGGTCGCGACCACTGACCCGAACATCACCTTC
>JBEKOK010000129.1:0-10128 GCA_049521875.1 Steroidobacteraceae bacterium | reverse complement strand
TTGAAAGTCAGTGAGTGCTAGGCTCTGAACAGGCGGCGCGCACGCGCTGGCGGATCGTTACTTTTCGGGGGATACAATGAGCAAGATCATCACTGGGCGCTTTGACTGGCACGAGCTGTGGACGCTGGATGCCGCGGCCTCCAAGAGTTTCTACACCCATATTTTTCCCTGGACCGCGCAGCTGTGGGACAAGGACAGTGGTTATTCGCTGTTTATCGGCAAGCACGGCCCGGATGCTGGTTGCCACCAGCTCGGTGCCGATTCCAACGGACATGGCATCAAGCCGCGCTGGAACACCTACATCAGCGCGGCCGATGTCGATGCGACCGTGCCGCTGGCCACCGCGCAGGGTGCCACCGTCGTGGTGCCGCCGATGGATATACCGCGCGTCGGACGCTTCGCAATGCTCGCCGATCCGCAGGGTGCCGTATTCGGCTTGCTCTATCGCAATGAGCCCTCGGCGCCGCGCCCGATGCCGCCGGCGCCCGGAGCGATCGTGTGGAATGAGCTGCTGACCAGCGATGCCGAGGCTGGCCTGAAGTTCTACACGCAGCTTTTTGGCTGGGAACTGATGACGCGCATCGACATGGGCCCCAAGGGTGCGTACCTGATCTTCGGCGCCAACGGGGTACAGATGGGCGGCATGATGACTGCCCCGATCCCGGGCGGTCCCCTGTGGCTGGCCTATACCGAGGTGGAGAACGCCGATGCGCTGGTGGCCGTGGCGGTCACGGCCGGTGCCAGGCTGTGCCTGGGGCCCGAGACCGTGCCTGGCGGAGGACGCATCGCGAATTTCCTCGACCCGCAGGGCGTGATGTTCGCCGTGCATTCGATGCCCGCGGCAACGCAGGCGCCGGCCGCGCCCAAGCCGGCGGCGAAGCCGCCCGCCGCACCGCGCGTCGCTGCCAAGAAGGCGAGCGCCGTGCGCGCCAAGCGTAAAAGCGCGAAACGTCCCGGCACTGCCAAGGTCGCCAGCAAAAAGCGCCCGAAGCCGGCGGCACGCAAAGCCAAGCCTAGCGCGAGCAAGCGCAAGGCGGCGCCGAAGTCTCGCAGCAAGATCGCCAAGCGCAAGGTCGCGAAGAAAGTTGCGAAGCGCGTAACGCGCACACCGGCGCGTGCCAAGTCCAAGCGCGGCGCGCGCCGCGCCAAACATCGCTAGCGGCTAAGGTGCAGCGTAGGTCGGGCCGGAATGAGCGGTCCGACCAACGCCCAGCTCGGCTGCTATTCGCTGCAGCGCGTGGCAGCGCTGCTCAAGTTGCTCGCAGCGATCGCGTGCCGCGGCGATTTGATAGACGCTGCTGCAGGGCGCGCTGCCCAGTGCCTGGTAATCGGTACGTGCGCGCAGCGCATGCAGGCGCGTGCAGTCAAGCTCGTAGCCCAGGCGATCGAGATTGGCGTCAAATTCGTAGTCGTCCATCGAAACCTGCCGCACACTGCGCGCAACGTTCTGCGGTTGATCGAAGCTGCAGAGGTTATCGCGCTCGCATGACGCTGCTGTTGCAGCGGCCGGCGGCCGGGCAGGCTTAGCCCCGGCGCTGCGGGCCATTCGCCTGGCGGCGCGTCTCGGGCAGCGGACAGCGGCACTCGATGATCGTGCCGCCTGTTGCGGCGGCACGCACGTCCAGGCTGCCGCCAATCAGGTGGGCCCGATATTGCATGCTGCGCATGCCCATCCCCTGTATCGGCGCAGCTGAAGTCACGCCGAGGCCGCGGCCATTGTCCGAGACCGTGAGCACGATGTCGGCATTCTCGCGCGCGAGTCGCAGGCAGGC
Organism: Steroidobacteraceae bacterium; assembly: GCA_049521875.1. Lineage (GTDB taxonomy): Bacteria > Pseudomonadota > Gammaproteobacteria > Steroidobacterales > Steroidobacteraceae > FEN-1191. Next base: position 8,356 of record JBEKOK010000129.1, on the reverse strand, counting down.
GTGCGTGGCCCCGGCGTGGCGCGCAATGTTGGTCGTGGCTTCCTGGGCGATGCGGTAGAGGTGAGCGAGCGTGGCGGGCGCGAACAGCTCGAGGCCGCGTGGATTGCCCGAGTATTCGAATATCAGGCGGAAGCGACGCGTGCAGTTGCGTGCCAGCTCCTCGAGCGCCGTCACCAGGCCGCCGCGACTCAAGTCCGGCGCGAAGCCGCGAGCCAGTGCCCGCGCGCTCTCGATGGCATCCACGAGCGAGGCGCGGATCGGAGCCAGCTCGCGTGCCTCTGGAACGCCTTGTTGCCCGAGTTTCTGCTGCAACGCCAGCAGCATCAAGGCCGTGCCGGTCAGTGCCTGGCCCAGATCATCATGCAGATCGTTGCCGAAGCGGCGCTGCTCGCGCTCGATGGCCTCGAGCAGCGCGCCCTCCAGGCGCCGGCGCTCGCTCAGGTCGCGCAGGATCATCTGGATCGCCTCGCCTTCCTGAAACTGGCACAGTGCCTTGGTCACTTCGACGTGCTTTTCCGAGCCATCGACGCACACGATTACTTTTTCCACCAGCGGCGCCATGCCGCCGCGCCGATGCAGTTCGTTTGCGCGGCGGCGCACCAGGGCGTGGAAGTCGGTGCGAAACAGTTCGTAGACTGATTTATTGATCAGCTCTTCGGGCCCGGCAGCGTTGAACAGGCGCGCCGCGGCCTGGTTGGCGTGGATGATGCGGTCTTGGGTGTCAATCAGCACCGCATCGGGTGAGAGCTCGACCAGCTCCTGGTAGCGGTGCTCGCTGCCGCGCAGTCTGTCCTGGGCGCTCTTGAGCGCGGTGACGTCGGTGTAGATGCCGGCAACGCTGACGATGTGTCCGCCACGGTTGCGGATCGGAAACTTATGCGAGAGAAAGAAATGCGGGCCATCGCTCTGCGCGATCATCTCCTCGGCGACAACCGGGCGACCGGTGCTGAGGACTTCGAGGTCCCCTCGGTGGAAGCGCTGCGCGGCGCTGGGCGGGAACAGATCGGCATCGCTCTTCCCAAGGCTTGTCACCGGGTCCATCTGAAATACTTCGGCGCAGCGTCGGTTCAGCAGCTGGTAGTGGCCGGTGGCACTTTTCTGGAAACACGCCGAAGGGCTGTGTTCGAAGAATACCGATAGCAGTTGTTGGTAGGTGTCGCGCTCGACTTCGAAACGCAGCTGTTCGCGAAGATCAGTCGCGGAGGCGAGCAGCAGTTTGCGGCGCCCGATCTGCAGGCACCCGGCGCGTACGCGCACCGGGATCAGCGTGCCATCGGCGCAGCGATGGCGGGTGGCCAGGCTCACGACCATGCCGGGCTTGCGCACGCGCCAGCGGGCCAGAACCTGCTCCCGATCCAGATCGCACTCGATGTCGAAGACGTTCATCTTCAGCAGCCGTGCGCGGCTGTAGCCGAGCGCTTCGCAGGCAAAGCGGTTGACTGCAACATAGCGGCCGGAGAAATCGCTGACGAGGATCGCATGCGGCACTTCGTCGATCAGTGCGTGCAGCAAGGCGTAAGGAGAGGGAGCCCGAGGCGATTTCTTGGGCACTTCATGTGCTGCCCTGGCTGCGCTACCGCGCGTGTGCCGCTGGGCTGATGTGGATGCCTTTTTCAAGGATCCTTCCCCCGTCGCTGCGCTCCTGATGCGCAGCTGAGCGCAATTAACTTAGTCCCTTCAACCGGCGGCTGCACGGACTTTTATTGCGGTCCGGATCACTGCGCAATCTCGGCGCAGGATGCTGCGCTGCAGGTGCAGGGAACGCGTGCGTCGCGGCGTGGTCCCAGTGATGTGCCGCAGCAAAGTCAGCCCAAAACACGTAAGGTAGCCGCCGATTCGCAGGCCATGCGGGGCGCGTGAAAATGATGCGCCACCCGCAGTGGGCGAGCGGGCGAGGCCGCCGCTGAGCTGCGCCGTGCGATCGATGATCCACTTCGGAACTAGCAAGGAGTCCTGCTCATGAGTCGATTTTTAATCGGTGCGCTGATTCTGGGCCTGGCCCTGAGCGCGCAGGCGGCCGATCCGGCGGCCGCGCCCGCTGCGGGCACAGTAACGCCGCCACCGGCCACTACCCGCGGCGGTCCGCCGGAGCCGGCGGTCGCCAGCGAACCGCTGACGCCCGCGGAGCTCGACAAGGTGATGTATGCCCTGGGTCAGCGGGTTGGCCAGAATCTCGATAGCCTCTCGCTGACGCCGCACGAGCTGGCGCAGGTCCAGAAAGGCATGGCCGACGCGGCGAACGGCAAGCCCTCGGCCGTCGATATGAAAGTGTATTTCCCGAAAGTGCAGGAGCTGGCCAAGGACCGCGGTGCCCAGATGCTGGCCAAGACCAAGGCCACCGGCAAGGCGTATGTCGACAAGGCTGCCGCCGAGCCCGGTACCACGCGTACCGCGAGCGGCGTGGTCGTCAAGACACTGACTGAGGGCAGCGGCGCGAGCCCGCTGGCCACGGACTCGGTCAAGGTCAACTACGAGGGGCGCCTGACCAGCGGCAAGGTGTTTGACAGCTCGGCCGAGCATGGCGGCCCCGCGACCTTCCGCCTCAACCAGGTCGTCGCCTGCTGGACGGCAGCGGTGCAGACGATGAAAGTCGGCGGCAAGGCGCTGATCGTGTGCCCGCCCGAGACCGCGTACGGGGATCGCGCGATGGGCGATGTCATCCGTGCCGGATCGACGCTGGTGTTCAGCATTGAGCTGCTCGATATTGTGAAATAATTGCTGCCGGGTGTGGGTGCCGTCGATGCCAGCACCCACACTGGCACCAGGCGCGGCACGCGCAGCGCGTGCGTGTCTGAATCGGCAAGACGGCAGGAGCAGGCGCCGTGGGCGAATCCGTCGAGAGTGAAGAATCGATCGAAGCCAGCGCGGCGAGCCTGCGGCGCATCGCGCACATCGACATGGATGCCTTCTACGCCTCGGTCGAAATGCTGCGCTACCCCGAACTGCGCGGCCAGCCGCTGGTGATCGGGGGCGGCTCGCACCCGGCGGCTGCGGGAGAATTCTTCCGCCTCAAGGACTATGCCGGACGTGGCGTCGTCACCACCGCGACCTACGCGGCCCGCGCGTTTGGCGTGCACTCGGCGATGGGCCTGATGAAGGCGGCCAAGTTGTGTCCGGAGGCGATCCTGCTGCCGGTCGACTTTGCCGAATACCGGCGCTATTCGCGCCGCTTCAAGGCGATCGTGCTCGAGTACGCGCCGCAGATGGAGGATCGCGGCATCGATGAAGTGGTCGCGGACTTAAGCGAGGTGCCCGGTGGGCAGGCGCAGGGCGGCCGAAGCCTGGCTGCGCAGATCCAGGCGCGCATCCACGAGGAAACCGGACTCACCTGCTCGATCGGCGTGGCGCCCAACAAGCTGCTGGCCAAGCTGGCCAGCGAGCTGCACAAGCCCAACGGCATCGCGATCCTGCACGAGGCCGATCTTGCCAGCCGCATCTGGCCGCTCGCCTGCCGCAAGATCAATGGCGTGGGACCCAAGGCGGATGAGCGGCTCAAGCAGCTCGGGGTGCACACGATCGGGGAGCTGGCCAGGTGCGAGCGCAGCTGGCTCATCGAGCATTTCGGGCCAAGTTATGGCCGCTGGCTGTATGAAACGGCCTGGGGATGGGATGATCGGCCGGTCGTGACCGAGAGCGAGCCGGTCTCGATGAGCCGCGAGACCACCTTTGATCGCGACCTGCATGCGGTGCGTGACCGGGCCGAGCTCAGCGCATTGTTCACCGAGCTGTGCAACAGTGTGGCCTCGGACCTCAAGCGCAAGGGCTACGTCGGTCGCACGATCGGCATCAAGCTGCGCTACCAGGACTTTTCGATCGCAACGCGCGATCAGACGCTCGAGGCCTATACGGCCGAAGCCGCTGACATCCGGCGCGTGGCCGGCCAGTGCCTCAAGCGTGCGCCGCTGGTGCAGCGGCTGCGGCTGCTGGGCGTGCGCGTCAGCAGCCTGCAGCGCAGGGAGCTGGCGGCCGACGCGGCGCGCGAGGCGCACAGCCGCGAGTCACTCTCGCTGTTCTGAGCAGCGCGCACCGCTTTCAAGGAGAGGCCACTGTCCAGCTCAAAATCCGATTGCGATCCCAAGCCGCCAGGCGCGGTCGCTTCGCTGCGCGAGCGGCTTGGTTCGCTCGATGAGCACACGGTGGATCTGCTCTATGGACTCGAGCCGGTATTCGAACCGAGCGCGGCCGAGTCGGGCGCGGCGCTCGGCGCCTACATCGAATATCTGTGCCCGTACTGCTGCGAGAACATCGGCACCAGCGTCGATCTGACCGATGGCTCGCGCAGCTACATCGAGGACTGCCAGGTCTGCTGCCAGCCGATCGCCCTTAAGCTGCAGGTGGATGCGCGTGGTGAGCTGCTGGGCCTCGAGGCCGAACGCGCGGACTGAAGCTTACGCGGTTCAGCGCCGCGGCGCGGCGCGCAGCCCTTCATACTCCGGATGCTGCGCCATGTAGGCGGCGACAAACGAGCACAGCGGTCGCACCTGCTCGCCGGCCGCCTTGATCAGCTCGAGCGTACCGCGGACCAGGGCCGAGCCGATTCCGCGCCCGTTCAGTGCCGCGGGCACTTCAGCGTGGGTCAGGGCCACGATCGTGCCCTCGCGGCGGTAGTCGATAAACGCCACGGCATCGCCCAGGCGCATCTCATAGCGATGATGCTCGGGCACCAGGACAACCGGTTCAGTGATAGCGGCCATTGCTCGCCCAGTATGGACCGCACGCAGCGGCTGGCAAAGTGGCGCCGCGCAGATCGTCCTTAGGCGGCCGCCTCGTCGGTCTGCACCTGACCCATCGCGGGGCGAAAGCGGATGCGCATCTGCGGGCGCAGCCCGACGCGCGCACTGAGCAGCTTGACCTGGGAATCGAGCAGATAGGAACTGATGAATTCCTGCAGCGCCTTGAAGCGCTCCCTGGCGACCGGTGAATCCTCGATATGCGCCACCAGCTTCGCCTGCCAGTGCTGGGCGCGCGGGCTCGTGGCCTGCAGCGTGCGCAGGGTACGCTCGAGCAGCGCGAGGTTGCTGAGCAGCGTGTTGTCGGTCAGCTCCGGATCGCGCGCGGCCGCGTGGTCGCCCGAGCGCAGGTGGATCAGGGCGCCGCTTTCCTCAAGCGCATCGTAGATGCAGATTGCAAACGAGCCCTGCAGGCTCGCCGTCAGCGTTACATCGTCCTCGACGACTGCGAAGTCGTCGGCTCCGACAGCTTGTTCGCCAGCAGGTTCGGTCATGGGAGGAAAGCTCGGACCGTAGGGTCCCCCGGGGTGAAGTGCCTGCGGCGGCCGCGCCGCGCGCAGGCACAGTGCGCGACCCAGTCTCGCAGCGCCGCCGCTACGCGCCTGTTAGCGCGGTCACATTCCCGGATGTTTTACGCGCATTGACGGCGCGCGCCACTGTGTCAGCCTCTGGCGACAGGCGCCGCTGCGGGTGCTGCCGGTGCCGGCGGCGACGCTTCGGCGCGCGAGGCACCGAAGGCGGCCATGTTGAGCACGGTGCCGGGGTTCATGCTATCGGCCATCGAGGTCGGAATCAGGATCGTCGAGCCGCGCTCCTTGGTAGTCTCATAGACGATGTTCATCGCGCGCAGCTGCAGCGCGATCGGGTTGCCGGCGTAGATGTTCGCGGCATCGACGAATTTCTGCGCCACTTCCTGCTCGGCCGAACCGAGGATGACGCGTGCCGCCTTCTCGCGCTCGGCCTGGGCCTGGCGGCTCATCGCATCCTGCAGTTCCCGTGGAATGGCGACATCGCGGATCTCGACCGAGACCGCGTTGACGCCCCAGTCGGCGGTCTTGTGCCCGATCACTTCCTTCAGCAGCTGGTCGGCCACCTTGCGGTCCGAGAGCAGCGCGCTCAAGGGCGAGGAGCCGATCATCTCGCGCAGCGAGGTCTGCGCCACCCGCAGGATGGCGCGCCGGTAGTCGGTGATCTCAAGCGCGGCGCGCTCCACATCGTGCACCTGCCAGAACAGGATGGCATCGATGTTGGCCGGCACCGTGTCCTTGGTCAGCGCCTGCTCGGCGTTGAACTCGGTCGTCTGAATACGCTGGTCGATCCAGGTCGTCACGGTATCGACGAATGGAATGATGAAGAACAGCCCCGGGCCGCGCACGCCCTGCAGGCGCCCGAAGCGTAGCACGACGGCGCGCTCCCACTGATTGGCCATCAGCATCGACAGCTGCGTCAGGATCGCCAGCAGGATCAGCGCGCCGGGCAGCACGTAGGCCAGCAGCGCGCTTTGCTCGCGCCAGTAATGCCCGAGCAGCACACCGCTGATTACGAGCAGCACCGCGAGCGTGGTTGCGGGCGCATTTTTTCCGTTCATGCTTATTCTCCTTGTGAGTCGGTCAGTGCAAGCATCTGGCGCGCCAGAGCCTCTGGATCAATGCCCGCAGCACGGGCGGTAGCGACGGTCTGCGCCGCGAGGCTCGCGATCCGGCGCGACTCGCGCTGCGGATCGAGCGGTGGCGGCTGCTCGGCGACAAACGTGCCGCGCGCCCGCACGATGACTATCGCGCCGCTCGCCTCCAGTTCCTCATAGGCGTGGCGCACCGTATTCAGATCGACCTTCAGCGCCACCGCGACCTCGCGCATCGTGGGCAGCTGCTCGTTGGGCTTGAGCTGCTGCGCGCCGATCGCCTGCAGCATCTGATCGCGGATCTGCACGTAGATCGGAATGCCGGAGGATTCGAGTCGGATGGGCGGCAGCATGGGCGCTCTTGTGTATGACTGTATGCATACACTCCGCTCAATTGAGGGGCCTGTCAAGCCCTTGTGGTGTCCTGGCACCGACCCCAGCTCCGCTTGCCTCCCGCGCGGCCTAACCAATGGTGATTCCTTAATTACTCTTCATGTGTAGTGAACGAAATGCACCCCTGTACGTTCCTATAATGTAAGTGACATACGCGGTGCGCGACGGCCAGCGAGGGATCATCAGATCCCAAGCCGGAGAGGACGTAAGGCACCGCGAGAGCAGACGCTCCTATGCGGTAACGAGGTATTGATATGAACGTGCGAACTCCAAAGGGCCGAAGGGTACTGGTGCTGGTGACGGCGCTGCTGGGAACCCTCTCTGGCGCCGCGATGGCGCAGAACCACAGCGGTGGCGGTGGTGGTCATGCCAGTGGTGGCGGTCATGCCGGCGCAGCGGCGCCGCGCGCGGCACACGCTGCTGGAGGCTATGCACGCGGTGGTGCGAACTATGCGCGCGGTGGCTACGCCGGGCACTTCGCTGCCGGGAATCGTTCGGCGCCTTACGCGCGTCCGGGCAGCAACTACGCCGGCTACGGCCACCCGGGCTACGGCCGCGGTTACGGTTACGGCTACGGGCGCGGCTACGGCTGGGGCGGCGGTTACTGGCGCGGCGGCGTCTGGTTCGGTGGCTTCATCCCGGCCCTGCCGCTGTTCTACGATACGTTCTGGTGGGGTGGGGTGCCCTACTACTACGCCGATGACACCTACTATGTGTGGAGTGGCGCGGCGAACCAGTACCAGGCCGTGCCGCCGCCAGGTGAGACCGCACCGCCGGCTGATGGCAGTGCCGATGCGCAGCCCTCGGACAGCGCGGATCTGGTGGTCTACCCAAACAATGGCCAGAGCAACGAGCAGCAGTCCAAGGATCGCTACGAGTGCTATCACTGGGCGGCCAACCAGAGTGGCTTTGACCCGACTCAGCCCAACGGCGGGCAGGGCGCTGCTGCCCCGGGCAACCGCGATGGCTATATGCGCGCCGAAGCGGCCTGCCTCGAGGGCCGCGGTTACACGGTCAAGTAGCGCTTCAGTCCTGCAGTTAATACCCCAGGCGACGCAGCGTCGCCTGGGGTCCTTATCGCCGCAGCTCCAGCAGCGGCTGGCCGAAGCCCAGCCAGCAGGCTCTGGAGCGTCCCGGATCGGAGCCAGCCCCTTGATTTAAGTGGGCGCAGCGTTGAATCGTGGTATGCTCCGCCCCGATCGTTTACGTCTCAGTGTCATCCGATGCGCCCATCCGCGCAGAAGAGTCCCGCCGTGCCGCCTGCGATCAGGTGACAGGATCTACGGTTTGATGGCTCGCGAGAAACTCTCTCCCTGACTTCACTGCTGTTCCTGCCGTGTAGAACTGCAGAGGGACCCATTAAGTCGTCCCCCTAAGAGCAGTTTGAGTCATTTGGAGTTTATTTAATTTTATGGCGAAGATTTACGTTGGTAACCTGCCGTTTACGGCAACCGATGCGGACATCCGCACCCTGTTCTCACAGCACGGCACGGTCGAATCCGTCTCGCTGCCCACCGATCGCGAGACCGGCCGGCCGCGTGGCTTCGGCTTTGTTGAAATGAGCCAGGCCGACGCCTCGCGTGCCATTCAGAGCCTGAATGGTCACGACATG
>JBEKOK010000128.1:0-10133 GCA_049521875.1 Steroidobacteraceae bacterium | reverse complement strand
GCTGCAAAAGCGCGCGCCACTCGAGGCGGCTTGACGGACTTGCGGCTCACGCTGCCCGAGTGGCTTGACTACCAGCAGCGCCAGCATCCAAAGACCATCGCGCTTGAGCTCGAACGGGTCGCACGGGTCGCGGCACGGCTGGGGCTCGTGCCGAAGCGAAGCCGGGCGGTCATTGTCGCGGGCACGAATGGCAAGGGCTCCACGGCCACGTTACTGGCCGCGCTGCTGAGCGCGCACGGCGAGCGCACCGGCCTGTTCACCTCCCCACACCTGGTGCGCTACACCGAACGCATCCGCATCGATGAGCGCGAGGTCAGCGAGCAGGCACTGCTCGAGGCCTTCAGCCGCATCGAGGGGGCACGCGCGGACGAGCCGCTAACATTCTTCGAATACAACACGCTCGCCGCGCTGGATCTGTTCCGCGCTGCCAACGTGGAGGCGATGGTGCTGGAGGTGGGGCTGGGCGGGCGCCTGGATGCCACCAATGTCATCGATGCCGACGTCGCGGTGCTCTGTTCGGTGGGACTTGATCATCTGGACTGGCTCGGGCCAACGCTCGAAGACATCGGGCGCGAAAAGGCCGGCATCTTCCGTCGTGGCCAGCCGGTCGTGCTGGGCAGCGCCGATATGCCGGCAAGTGTGCTGCGCCACGCGCAGGAACTCGAATGCAGCGTGCGCACCGCGGGCGCGCAGTTTCAGTGGCAGCAGCATCCGGATGGACGTTGGGATTATCGCGAGCCGGCGAGTGGCTTTGAGCTGCTTGCTTTGCCGGCACCGGCACTTGGCGGACAGATCCAGTATCGCAACGCTGCCACGGCCCTGGCCGCGCTTCGGGCGTTGTATGCCGGCCGCACGCTGCAACGCGCCGCGATTGAGCGTGGACTGAGGCAGGCGCAGCTCGCCGGACGGCTGCAGACGCTCCCTGGCGCAGTGGAATGGATATTTGATGTCGCCCACAACGTCCCGGCGGCGAGCATCCTGGCTGCGGAACTTGCGACGCGCGCGCCGCGGGCGCGCACGCTCGCCGTCGTCGGTATGCTCTCGGACAAGGATGCGCGCGGCGTCGCCCAGCAGCTTGATGCATGCATCGACCACTGGATTCTCTGTGGCATCCAGGAGCCGCGCGGCCTGAGTGCCGCGGAGTTGCGGGTGCGATTTGGCCTGCTGCGTGGCACGCTTGAGGAAGCAGCCAGCATCGCCGCGGGCTGCGCGCGTGCACTCGCGCTTGGCCGCCCTGGCGATCGCATCGTGGCCTTCGGCTCGTTCCACGCGGTCGGGCCGGCGCTCGAGGCTCTTGGGCTATACTGAGATTCTGCTTGCAGGGTGAGGTTCCGGTGGCATTGGAAGACCGTCTAAAGCAGCGCCTGACGGGCGCAGCAATTCTTGTGGCTTTGGTGGTACTCATCGTGCCGGAAATGTTCAAGGGCCGGCCCGCGCCGCGACCCGCCCAGCTTCCGGCCGCGACCAACGGCGCCCCGGTACGCAGCTACACCTTGAATCTCGATGAGCACGGACCCACTGACTCAGCGACGCTCGCCAGCACACCAGCCCAGGCTGCACAGGCGCCGCCGACCGCGGCCTCCAGCCCCGAGGCGGTGCGACCACCGCCGGCAGAGGCGGGCAGCGATGCCGCGGTGCCCGCCGCCGCAACGGGGTCCACTACCACGCTGCCGGCGGAGCACCTTGTCGTGACAGAGCACGGGCCAGCGCTCGGTGCGCACGCTCCGGCGGCCGCGACGCACCCTACTGCCGCGAACGCACATGCGGCCGTAGGCGGACCGGCTACCGGCAAAGTGGGCTGGACAGTGCAGCTGGGCAGTTTTCAGCAGGCCGATAACGCCCATCGGATGGCGCAGAAGCTGGCGACGAAGGGCATCAAGACCCTCGTGGTTGGTCCGGATGCACGGGGCTATTACCGCGTGCGCACGCCTGAAGTGGCCGATATGCCGAGTGCCGAGAGCCTGCGCCAGCGGCTGCTGCAGCAGGGTTTCAAAGGCGTGATCGGCACCACACCTTAAGGGGTGCAGGAACCTTAAGGTGAGGCCGGTCGGTGCGGTAGTATTCGCGGGTCGCTGCAAGGCCGGGACTGTCCGGCGACGGATTTGACAATGAATTGGACCGATTATTTCTTTCTGATCGTGCTCGTGAGCTCCGGTATCGCCGGCTTGATGCGCGGTCTGCTGCGTGAGGCCATTGCCCTGATCGCATGGGTCGCCGGTGTGTGGCTTGCCTGGACGTTTGCCGACTCGCTCGAGCCGCACCTGGGCGGCGCCCTGGCGGATCCGGCCGTTCGCCCCTGGGCCGCGCGCGTCATGATTTTTGTCGTGGTGCTGCTGGTCGCGACGGCGATCAGCGCGATCGTTTCGCACTACGTGCGCCTGTCGATTTTCAACAGCGTGGATCGACTGCTCGGTTTTCTCTTTGGTCTGGTCCGCGGCATCGTCGTACTGGGCGTGCTCGCCATCCTCTGCCATGCCGTGCGCCTCAATGAGGAGGACTGGTATCGGCACTCGTTGCTCGTCCGCTACGCCGAGCGCTCCGGTAATGTGCTGCGCACGGTGGTCGGAGAGCGTAAAATCTTCGTCGCAGGCTAGGGTCGCTAGCACCCTTGCGCGGGGTTCACTGAACGGATAGTCGGAGTCCCGGGCTCAAGCGGGGCTTTCTCAAGGAGTCGAAGCTTCATGTGCGGCATCGTCGGCATCGTCGGATCCGGTCCCGTCAACCAGCGTCTCTACGATGCCCTGACGGTACTGCAGCACCGCGGTCAGGATGCCGCCGGCATCATGACCTCCGAGGAAGGTGAACTGTTTGTCCGCAAGGGCCAGGGTCTGGTGCGTGATGTTTTCGAGCAGCACCACATGCTCGAGCTGCGCGGCCATGTCGGCATCGGCCACGTGCGCTACCCGACCGCCGGCTGCGACAACGCTTCCGAATCTCAGCCCTTCTACGTCAATGCCCCGTACGGCATTTGCCTCGCGCACAACGGCAATCTGACCAATGCCGCGGAGCTTGCCGAGGTCATCACGCGCGAGGACCGGCGCCACCTCAATACCGAGTCGGACTCGGAAGTACTGCTGAATGTGTTTGCCTCCGAGCTGCAGCGCGTGGGCACGCCGCGGGTCACGCCCGCGGACATCTTTGCGGCCGCGAGCGCTGTATATCGTCGTTGCCGCGGTGGTTATGCGGTGGTGGCGATGGTGATTGGCCACGGCGTGCTTGGTTTTCGCGATCCCAATGGGATTCGGCCGCTGGTGCTCGGGGTGCGCCACACGCCGCGCGGCACCGAGTACATGCTGGCCTCGGAAAATGTCGCACTCGACATGCTCTCCTTTGAGCTGGTGCGCGACGTGGCGCCCGGCGAGGCGGTGTTTATCGACGAGCAGGGCCGCCTGCATTCGCAGATGTGCGTCAGCACCGTGCGCCACACGCCGTGCATTTTTGAGTACGTCTATTTCGCGCGCCCGGATTCGATCATTGACAACATCTCGGTGTACCGCGCGCGCATGCGAATGGGCGAGCGGCTGGCCGAGAAGATCCGGCGCACGCATCCAAATCACGATATCGATGTCGTCATTCCGGTGCCCGATACCAGCCGCACCAGCGCACTGCAGATGGCGCAGAAGCTGCGCATCAAGTACCGCGAGGGCTTCAACAAGAACCGCTACATAGGCCGCACCTTCATCATGCCGGGCCAGGAACAGCGCGAACGCTCGGTGCGCCGCAAGCTCAATGCCATTGACCTGGAATTTCGTGGCAAGAATGTGCTGCTGGTCGATGACTCGATCGTGCGTGGTACGACTTCGGCCCAGATCATCGAACTGGCCCGCGAAGCGGGCGCTCGCAAGGTGTACTTCGCCTCGGCCGCGCCGCCGGTGCGCTACCCGAACGTCTATGGCATCGACATGCCGGCGGCCAGCGAACTGGTTGCGGCCGGACGCAGCGAAGAGGAAGTTGCACGCCTGATCGGGGCCGACTGGCTGGTGTACCAGGACTTGAGCGATCTGGTGGCCGCCTGCCAGCATGACAACGCCAAGATTGTTGAATTCGACACCTCCTGCTTCTCCGGTGAGTACGCGACTGGCGATATCACGCCGGAGTACCTTGATCGATTGCAGCGTGCCCGCTCCGATGAGGCCAAGATGCGTCGCCGTACGGTGGGCCGCGGACCGCTCAAAGTGGTCGGCGGCGCCTGAAAAGGGCCGCCTGTGGACGGCAGCCGTGAGTGATCCGCGGCGGCAATTACTGCTGGAACTTTACACACGTCTCGTGCTGTTGCCGGCGGCGGAGCAGCCGGCAGCGGCAGCGCTGTGCGCGGCCACGTCCGGCACGAGCATTCGCTGGCAGGGTATGCTGACCGAGCCCCCTCACGAGTCCGCGGTGCGCATTGCGCACAGCCTGGGGATGGGTCCGCCGGGTTTGCAGCTGTGGCGCGCCAGCTGGAGCGGCGATGCCGAGGGCACTGCGCCGCTGCCGCGTCTGGCCATGGTGGCGGCGCGCCTGCTCGCCGGTCGCGAGGAGCTGTTGTTGCTCGCCGCGCGCTGTGGACGCGAACCAAGCCCCGTGGGTCCCGGGACGCAGGTGGCCGAAGGGGTACTGGTCGATGGCAACAGTTGCGCGCGCATGGCGGTGGCGGGACTCGATGTTGAAACCGAACTCAGGGCCGGGCGCGGTCTGGCGCTGCTCGAAGCGGCGGGGGACCTGCTTTACGGTGCCGGTCAGATGGACGCAGCCTCACAGTTCCTGGTGATTGGTCTGAACCTGAGCGTGGGCGCGCTCAGTGCGCTCAGTGCGCGCAGCAGCGCACACCTGCTGGGTTCCTGAAGCCCAATGCCACGCGGACGAGCCACCAGCATGCGCCTGCTTCTGATCGAGGAAGACCCGCAGCTGTGCGCGCTGATCGGCCACCATGTCAGCTGCCGCTGGCCCGAGGCGCTGATCAGTGCCCATCCGCCCACCCGATCCGGGGTGATTCCGGATGAGTTTCTGGCGCAAGGCTATGACGCGGTCTTGCTGGCTCAGAATTGGCCCGGCGGGGAGGGACTGGACTGGCTGCATCAGCTGGCCGGCCGCAAGGGATTCGCGCCGGTCATCTTCATGGCCGATACCGAGCCGGGAAGCCGCCTACCCGAATCGGCGATGAGCTGGGGTGCCTTCGCGGTCACCGGGCGCAAACGCATCGCGCATCAGGAACTGATCGCAGCGATCGAATCCGCCTCTTTGCGCCAGCGACGGGCACTGGCGGACTGGCGCGTCTCGGCCCCGGCACTCGAATCGCATCGCTTCGGCGATGCGCGCATTCCCGGCTATCGGCGTGCGCGCCTGCTGGCGCGCGGATCAACCTCGCACCTGTATCTGGCCGAGAGCGAGAAAGCTGGTGCCCTGGTGGCGCTGAAGGTCACGCCCTCGCAGCGTGATGAAAGCGGCGCCGACCGCTCCTTCGAGCGCTTCCTGCAGGAATATCAGATCTCAGAGCGCGTGCAGCACCCGGATATCGTGCGTCTCTACGAGCTGGGGGTGGCCGATGATCATGCCTACCTTGCCATGGAGTACTTTCCGCTGGGCGACCTGCGCCGGCGGATGACACCGGGTCTCTCGCCGCTGGAAGCGCTCGAGATCGCCGAGCAGCTCGCCTTGGTGCTGGCGGCGATCCACGCCGCCGGCATCCTGCACCGCGATCTCAAGCCCGGCAACGTGATGATGCGCACCGCGCACCAGGTCGCGTTGATCGATTTCGGGCTCGCCAAGCAGGCAGCACTGGAACTGGACCTGACCGATAAGGGCCTGATATTCGGTACCCCGCACTACATGAGCCCGGAGCAGGGCCATGGGCGGGCGGTGGATGAGCGCACTGATCTCTATAGCCTCGGCATTGTGCTGTATGAAATGCTGACGGCGCGCAAGCCGTATGTGGCCGACAATCCGATGACAGTGCTTTATCTGCATGCCAATGCACCGTTGCCACAGTTACCCGAAGCGCTGCAGGAGCTGCAGCCGCTGCTCGATCAGCTGCTGGCCAAGCGCCCTGAGGACCGCATCGCCGATGCCGCCGCAGCGGCATCAGCAATCGGCAGTGCCCGTCATGGATGGCTCGAGCGGATCAGCGAGTCATGAGTCTGCGCTTGCTCTCGGCGCCGACCCCGCCGGCCTGGGTCGAGGCGGCCTGCGAGCATTGGCAGGAGTTGCTGCTGGATCATGCCGCCTGCGAGAAGAAGGCCGCTTCCAGTGCGCTGGCACTGATTTTCGCCTACCCGGAGTTTGAGCAGCAGAACCTGGCACTCTCGCGCCTGGCGCGCGAGGAGCTGCGGCACTTCGAGCAGGTCACGCGCCTGCAGCGTGAGCTGCGGGTGCCGTTCCGGCGCCTGCGTCCAGCCCGCTACGCCGGTTCCTTACGCCAGCTGATCGCGGCGCGCGAGCCGCAGCGACGGACCGATCTGCTGTTGACCGCTGCATTGATCGAGGCGCGATCGTGTGAACGCTTTCAGCTGCTCGCGGGGCGCCTGCCGGCGCCGATGGGCAGCTTCTATGCCGAACTTGAACCGGTCGAATCGCGGCATGCACAGCTCTACCTGCGCTGGGCCGAACAGGGTGACGGCGCGAGGACGCCGGTAGCGGAGCGCCTGGCGCAGTTCTCGGCGGCGGAGGCCGAGCTGATTACGGCGCCCGAGGAGCTAGTGAGGTTTCATTCCGGGCCACCCGCGCCCAGGGATTCGAGCCGGTAACCCTGCCGATCCCAGACCAGGCAGCTGCCCTGTTCATACCAGGCACCGAGCACAATGCGCCGCGCCGCGCTGCCATCGAGCTCAAGCTCGTGAATCGCAGGTCGGTGCGTATGCCCGTGAATCAGCAGCCGCGTGCCACAGGCGCGCATCGCTGCGGTCACGGCGTCTTCGGATACATCCATGATCTCCCCGGGTTGCATGCCGGTGTGTTCCCGCGAGCCGGCGCGCGCCGCCTCGGCCAGTTCACGTCGCGTGGCGATACTGAGTCTGAGAAAGCGCCGCTGCCAGCGCGGGCGTCGCACGATCGCGCGCAGGTGCTGGTAGGACTGATCGCGCGTGCACAGCGCATCTCCGTGCGTGAGCAGCGCCGGCTCGCCATACAGGTCGATGACCGTGGGGTCGTGCAACATCTGGCAGCCGGTGCGCGCCGCAAAGCCCGCCTGCAGCAGGAAGTCGCGATTGCCATGCATCACATAGCAGGGAATGCCGCGTCGGCTCAGGCGTTGCAGGCCATCGCAGACACGGGCCCGGTGCGGGTCCGGATCATCGTCCCCGATCCAGGCCTCGAACAGATCACCGAGCACGTACAGGCATTCAGCAGTGGGCGCAGTGGTTTCCAGGAAGGCGAGAAACTGCTCGATGGCGTGCGGCCACGCGGCATCGAGGTGCAGATCCGAAACAAACAAAGTGCTCAACGTGCTTCGCCCGCGGCGGCTGATTACCGTAACATTGTACGATGTCGGACCCCTACGTAACGCGCTTTGCGCCGAGCCCCAGTGGCGAGCTGCATCTGGGCAACGTGCGCACGGCGTTGTTCAACCTGCTGCTGGCCCGCCACCATGGCGGCTCGCTGGTGCTGCGGATCGAAGACACGGACGCCGAACGCACCGAGGAAGCGCACGTCGCGCAGCTCCTGAACGATCTGCGCTGGCTTGGCGTGCAATGGGATGCCGGTCCTGGCACGGACGCCCCCGGTGGCCCCTGGCGGCAGTCCGAGCGCGGCCCGATCTACGCACCGCTCTACGCGCAGCTCGAGGCACGGAACCTTGCCTATCCCTGCTACTGCACACCGGTGGAGCTTAATCTCTCGCGTCTGGCGCAGCTCAATGCCGGTCGTCCGCCGCGCTACGCCGGCACCTGCCGTGACCTCGACGCCGGCGAGCGCGCGGCGCGTGCCGCAAGCGGCCTGAAGCCCACACTGCGGTTTCGTGTACCGGCGGGAGAGCAGGTCAGCTTCAATGACCTGGTGCACGGCCCGCAGAGCATGGCGAGCGATGAGATCGGTGACTTCATCATCCGGCGCGAAGACGGCACCGCCGCGTTCTTCTTCTGCAACGCGGTGGATGATGCGCTGATGGGCGTCACGCAGGTGCTGCGCGGCGATGATCATCTGACCAATACCCCGCGTCAGCTGTTGCTGCTGGCGGCACTCGAGTTGCCTGCGCCGCGCTACGGGCATCTCGGGCTACTCACCGGTTCGGATGGCGCGCCGCTGTCCAAGCGCAACGGGGCCTTGAGCGCCCGCGAGCTGCGCGATGCCGGCTACTCGGCCGAGGCGGTATGCAATCACCTGTTCCGGCTCGGCCATTCGAGCGCGGCGCTCGGACTGCTCAGCCTCGAGCAGATGGCGGCCAACTTCTCCGAGATCCATCTGCAGGGCTCGAGTGCGCATTTTGAACTGTCCCAGCTGCGCCACTGGCAGGGCGAATGGGTTCGCTCGCTCTCGCCCGAGGCGGCGCTGGCGTGGCTCGATCCCTGGCTGCCGGCGGCGGAGCCTGCTGCGCGCCGTGCCGCCTTCGTGGCTGCGGTGCGTCCCAATCTGGTGATTGCCGAGGACGTACGCGCCTGGAGCCCGGTGGCCTTCGGTGGTCCGCTGCAGTTCGAGGCCGATGCGCTTGCCGAGGCGCGCTCGGCCGGCCCGGATTTCTTTCGCGCCGTGGCGGCCAGCGTCGGCGCTGACGCGCAGCTGAACCTGATGCGCGCCGCGAGTGGCCGCACCGGAGCGGGCTTCTTCCGGCCGCTGCGCGCGGCACTGACGGGTCGCTTGCACGGCCCCGAGCTCGTGCCGCTGCTGGCGCTGATGGGGCCGGAGTGCGCGCGTGCACGTCTGCTAGCCATGGTAGGGTGAATTCACGGAGACTGCGGGCATAGGCGATGTTGCGAATATTCAATACTTTGAGCGGGCAGAAAGAGCCCCTGAACCCGATCCGTCCTGGGCAGCTTGGCATGTACGTGTGCGGCATCACCGTGTACGACTTCTGCCACGTCGGACATGCCCGCTTCCTGGTGGTCTTCGACATGGTGCGCCGTTACCTGCGTCACCGCGGCTACCAGGTAACTTACGTGCGCAACATCACCGACATCGATGACAAGATCATCCGCCGCGCGGCCGAGATCGGCGAACCGATCGGCGCGCTGACCGAGCGTTTCATCGGCGCGATGCGCGAGGATTGCGCGGCCATGGGCGTCGAACCGCCCGACTATGAGCCGCGCGCCACCGAGCACATCCCCGGCATTCTGGCGATGATCAGTACGTTGATCGAGCGCGATCTGGCTTACGCGGTTCCTGACGGTGATGTGTTGTATGCGGTGGCCAGCTTCCCCGGCTACGGACGGCTCTCGGGCAAGCGGCTCGAGGATTTGCGCTCTGGCGCGCGTGTCGAGATCGATCCGAGCAAGCGCGACCCGCTCGACTTCGTACTCTGGAAGCGTGCCAAGCCGGGCGAGCCAGCCTGGGAGTCACCGTGGGGCGCAGGACGGCCGGGCTGGCATATCGAATGCTCTGCGATGTCGAAGGCGTTGCTCGGGGAACACTTTGATATCCACGGTGGCGGCATGGATCTGAAGTTCCCGCATCACGAGAATGAAATTGCGCAGTCCTGCGGCGCGAGCGGCCACGCATTCGTGAACCTGTGGATGCATAACGGGTTCCTCACGGTCGATGACACGAAGATGTCCAAGTCATTGGGCAACTTCTTTACCATCCGCGAAGTGCTGCCACGGCTGCGGCATCCGGAAGTTCTGCGTACTTTTCTGCTGCTCAGCCACTATCGCGGCCCGATCAACTACAGCACCGTGCAGCTGCAGCAGGCCGATGCGTCGCTGACACGCTTGTATACGGCCCTGCGCGGGCTCGTACCTGATACGGAACTGACGCGCAGCGCGGCCAGCGCCGCCTTTGAGGCGGCGCTCGATGATGACTTCAATACGCCCGAGGCCTTCGCGGTGCTGCAGGGGCTCGCGCGCGACATCAATGCCGCGCGCGCCTCGGATAACGAGCCCACAGCGCGCGCGCTTGGCACGGAGCTGCGCTTGCTCGCGGGGATTCTCGGTGTACTCAGTGCCTCGCCGGAGGATTGGTTCCGGGCCCGCGCTGCCGATTTTGCCGACACGCCGGATGCCAGGAGTGAGATC
>JBEKOK010000127.1:0-10178 GCA_049521875.1 Steroidobacteraceae bacterium | reverse complement strand
AGTACACCGCGCGCCAGGCGAGCAGTGTCCCCAGCAGCTGATCAGCCGGCACGCCAGGCAGCGCCACCACGATGACCGACTCGAATACGCCCAGGCCGCCAGGGACATGACTGATCACGCTGGCGGTGATGGCCGTGGCATAGACGCCGATGAACAACCCCAGATCGAGCCCCGAGGTCGTCGGCAACAGCAGCCACAGCACGGCCGCAGAACAGGCCAGATCCACCGCGGCCAGCACGATCTGTGGCAAGGCGATCATGAGCCGCGGCGGTCGCACGGCATAGCCGAACAGTTCCACCGGTGTGCGCTGTAATCCGCACCACAGCGCGTAGCCCAGCACACCCAGCAGGAGCATTATGCCGATCAACAGCACCAGGCCCGGCGCGATATGCAGCGCCAGGGCGGCCGGCTGTGGCCCGGCCACAAAGGCGATACCGGCAAGCATCGCCAGACCGATCGTCGTGGTCACAGCGCAGAACATCGAGACGCTCGCCACCTCTGCACCGCTCAGGCCCGAGGCCGAGTACAGGCGGTATCGAACCGCTCCGGAGGTAAAGGTGGCAACCCCGAGGTTGTGGCCAAAGGCGTAGGCAATAAATGAGGTGAAGGCCACCTTCGCGTACGGTATCGCGCGGCCCACGTAGCGCAAGCCGAGAACATCGTAGAAGCCAAGCAGCCAGTAACTGAGGATCGTCAGCAGCACCGCGCCACCGATCGCACTGTCCGGAATCGCGCGCAGATGGTGCAGGATGCTGGAGAAGCGAAAGTGCTCCAGCTGGCGGCGGATAATCCAGGCGACGCCCGCAAACACCAGGACTGACAGCGCCGGCAGAATCCAGCGATGCCACAGCGCCTGAAAATCATCGCGGCCGAAGAGCTTCATGATCCCACTGCCGCGCGCTTGCGAAGCGCCACGACCGCCACCAGCAACCACCCTGCGATCAGGCACAGGCCGCCGATGGGCGTCAGCACGCCGAAGACACGCGGAACACCGATAAGCAGCAGGTAGAGACTGCCACAGAACAATACGATGCCGGTTGCGAGCAACGCGCCGGCCACGTGCAGCTGCCGGCTGCCATGCGTGAGCGCCAGCACGCCAACCGCCAGCAGGCCGAGGCTGTGGAAAAACTGATAGTGGACCGCGGTCTGCAGGATCGCGAAGCGATCAGCCGCGAGCTGCTCACGCAGCACATGGGCGCCCAGCGCACCGACGAGCGTCGCTGTTGCCAGCAGTACCGCGGCCAACGCGATCAGGCGTCGGGCCGCCACCGGCATCAGGGACGGCCTCGCCGCGGCCCCGGTCCGCGCGGGACGCTCGGCAATCCCGTATGTTGCGTGCGAATAGGTCGCGTGCCACGCGGGCGGCGCGCCCCTTCCCGGTTCTGCCCGGTACCGGCCGGCTGGTAGGCCGGAATCAACTGATGACGGCCGCTGCCGATCAGATCTGCGCGTCCCATGCGGCGCAGCGCTTCGCGCAGCTCCGGCCAGTTGTTCGCATCGTGGTAGCGCAGGAATGCCTTGTGCAGGCGGCGCACACGCAGTCCCTTGGGAATCGTGACCTGCGCGCTGCTGCGCGTGATGCGCTTTAGCGGATTGCGGCCGGTGTGGTACATCGCCGTCGCGGTCGCCATCGGCGAGGGCAGAAAGGCCTGAACCTGATCGGCACGGAATCCATTGCGCTTCAGCCACAGTGCCAGTTCGAGCATGTCCTCGTCGGTCGTGCCCGGATGTGCCGCGATAAAGTATGGGATCAGGTACTGCTCTTTGCCCGCTTCGCGCGAATAGCGATCAAAGAGTTCCTTGAAGCGCTCATAGGAGCCGACGCCGGGCTTCATCATCATCGCCAGCGGTCCTTCACGCACGTGCTCGGGCGCGATCTTCAGGTAACCACCGACATGGTGCTGCGCAAGTTCCTTGACGTACTCGGGTGATTCGACCGCCAGGTCGTAGCGCACGCCGGAGGCAATCAGCACCTTCTTGATACCCGGCAGCGTGCGCGCACGCCGATACAGCGCGATCAGCGCACTGTGGTCAGTGTTCAGATTCGGGCAGATGCCCGGAAACACGCACGAAGGGCGTCGACAGGCGCTCTCGATCTCGGTGCTCTTGCAGGCCAGGCGGTACATATTGGCGGTCGGCCCGCCCAGATCCGAGATCACGCCGGTGAATCCCGGCACCGAATCGCGGATCGCCTCCACTTCGCGGATGACCGAGTCCTCCGAGCGACTCTGGATGATGCGACCCTCGTGCTCCGTGATCGAGCAGAAAGTGCAGCCACCAAAGCAGCCGCGCTGGATGGCCACCGAGAAGCGGATCATTTTGTAGGCGGGAATGTTGCGCTTCCCGTATTGCGGATGCGGCCGGCGCTGGTACGGCAAGTCGTATACCCAGTCCATCTCGGCGGTGGTCAGCGGAATCGGCGGTGGATTGAGCCACACATCCTGCGCGCCGTGACGCTGCACCAGTGCGCGCGCGTTCCCGGGGTTGGATTCCATGTGCAGGATGCGCGAGGCGTGCGCATACAGCACCGGGTCAGCGGCCACCTGCTCGTAGGCGGGCAGGCGGATGACACTGTGATCGCGCGCCGCATTGGGTACGCGCCGCGCAAAACGCACCACCGTCTCGGAGGGTTCTGCGATGGCAGCGGCTGTGCCTGCGGCTCGCTCGGCGGCCGCCGCTGTGCCTGGCCTGCGCTCGGCACCGGCCGTGGGTGTCATCGCGTAGGGATCCAGCGGCGGATTCAGAGGTCCCGGGGCGTCCAGGTGCGTCGAGTCGATCTCAAGCAGGTCAGGGGGCCGTGTGCGCTGCACGAAGACGGTGCCGCGAATATCGGTCAGTTCGTTTACTGACTCACCAGCTTCCAGCCGCGTCGCGATCTCCATGATCTGGCGCTCGCCATTACCGAACACCAGCAGATCCGCCTTGGCATCGAGCAGCACCGAGCGGCGCACCTTCTCGGACCAGTAATCAAAGTGCGCGATGCGACGCAGCGAAGCTTCAATGCCGCCGATAATGATCGGCACGTCCCGGTAGGCCTCGCGGGCACGCTGCGCGTAGACAATGACGGAGCGGTCCGGGCGTCGCGCGGCCTCGCCGTCCGGCGTGTAGGCATCATCGCTGCGCACCCGCTTGTCGGAGGTGTAGCGATTGACCATCGAATCCATGTTGCCGGCGGTGATGCCAAAGAACAGGCGCGGACGGCCGAGCTCGCGGAACGCATCCGCGCTGTGCCAGTCCGGCTGGGCCAGGATTCCGACCCGCAAGCCCTGGGCTTCGAGTGCCCTGCCGACGATCGCCATGCCAAAGCTTGGGTGATCGATATAGGCATCGCCGGTCACGATGATGACATCGCAGCAATCCCAGCCGAGCGCCTCCATTTCGGGGCGCGACATGGGCAGGAACGGGGCTGGCGTCCTTAAGGGGGTCGGGGGCGTGCCGGCACGCAGATCGGGGGCAGTGAGCATGGTCCGCGGGATTATATGCCGGCCTCTGCCCCACCCGGGGTTGAGCTTCCGTTAAAATGCCCCATATGCCTACCCGTGAGTGCTTTTGCGAGGCCATTGGCCAAACCGACGCGGTCAGCCAGCGGTTGAGCGGGCTGCTCGGGAGCTGGGGCGAATTATGCCAATGCCTGGGAACAGGCTCCGGCAAGAGCCCGGCGGGCGCCCCGATCCGGCGCCTGATCAGTCAATCGGCTGTGCTGACCGGCAAGGGCGCCGGGGCAGGCGGCCGCTGTGGTTGGGCTGCCTGATCAGCGCCCGGCTGCGTCCAACTTCGAATTCAAGGTAGCTCCAGAATCATGAGCCGGCGCGCACCCGATGCGATCGTCGTGCACGGTGCACGACAGAACAATCTGAAGAATCTCAGTCTTGAGTTTCCGCTCAACGAGCTGATCGTCGTCACCGGCGTATCCGGCTCGGGCAAGTCCTCGCTGGTGTTCGACACGCTGTACGCCGAAGGCCAGCGCCGCTATGTCGAGACTTTCTCGCCCTACGCCCGCCAGTTCCTCGAGCGTATGGACAAGCCCAAGGTCGATCTGATTGAAGGCATCCCGCCGGCCATCGCGATCGATCAGGTCAATCCGGTGCGAACCTCGCGCTCGACCGTCGGCACGATGACCGAGATCAACGATCATCTGAAACTGCTGTTTGCCCGCGCGGCAACCCTGTATTGCCGCGCCTGCCAGCAACCGGTGCGACGCGACGATGCGGCGAGCATTGCCGCGGCGCTGGCGGGACCGGCCGCGGCGCTGGGCGATCCGCGCTTGCTGATCTGCTTTCCGGTGCCGGTGCCCGAGAGCATGCCTGCGGCCAGGATACGCGCCGAGCTTGAACGGCAGGGCTACAGCCGGATCCACAGCGAGGAGGCGGCGCTACTGACGGTCATACAGGATCGGCTGCGCCTTGGCTCGACCGACTCTGCGCGCCTGATCCAGGCACTGGAGGCCGCCCTGCGGGCCGGCCACGGACGTCTGAGTGTTCATGCCGTAGATGCCGAGGGTGCCGAGCTGCACTGCTGGCGCTTCTCCTCCGATCTGCACTGCGCCCAGTGCGATCTGCACTACCAGGACGCGGTGCCGGCACTGTTCTCCTTCAACTCGCCGCTCGGAGCCTGCGATTGCTGCCGGGGCTTCGGACGCGTCATCGGCATCGACTACAAGCTGGTGATCCCCGATGAGGGCAAGTCGCTCGCCGCTGGCGCGATCCGGCCGTTCCAGACCCCCTCCTTCAAGGAATGCCAGGATGATCTGATGCGCTATGCGCGACGGCGCGGCATCGATGTGAATGCGCCCTGGCGAACCCTGCCGCCCGAAGTACGCCAGTGGGTTACCGAAGGCGAAGGCAGCTGGAACAAGAAAGTCTGGTATGGCATCCAGCGCTTCTTCACCTGGCTCGAAAGCAAAGCCTACAAGATGCACATCCGCGTGCTGCTCTCCAAGTATCGCAGCTACACCGAGTGCCCGCAGTGTCACGGCGCGCGCCTCAAGCCAGACGCACTGCTGTGGCGCCTGCCGCCGGCGGATGCGGGCGCGACGCGCGGCGCCAATATTCACGAGCTGATGATGCTACCGGTGGAGCGCTGCCGTGATTACTTTGCGCACATGCCGCTCGGTAGTGCGGTCAGTGAGGCGCTGGATCTGGTACTCAAGGAGCTGCGATCGCGGCTTGGCTACCTGTGCGATGTCGGCCTCGCCTACCTGACGCTGGATCGGCAGTCGCGCACACTCTCGGGCGGTGAAGTCCAGCGCATCAACCTCACCACGGCGCTCGGCACCTCGCTGGTGAATACCCTGTTCGTGCTGGATGAGCCCTCGATCGGATTGCATCCGCGCGACATGGGACGGGTGATCTCGGTCATGCATCGCCTGCGCGATGCGGGCAATTCGCTGCTAGTGGTCGAACACGACCCGCAGATGATGCGCGAGGCGGACCGGATTCTGGACCTGGGGCCCGGCGCCGGCGAGCACGGCGGGGAGATTGTCAGCTACGCAGCGCCCGAGGCGCTGATGCGCGATGCGCGCTCGATCACCGGCGCGTGGCTTGCAGGCCGGCGCAGGCAGCCAGCGCTGCGTGCCTCGGCAGCGGCACTGCCGCAGGCCGGAAGCCTGAGGCTCGAGGGCGTCACGGCGCACAACCTCAAGGACATCACGCTTAAAGTGCCGCTGCGCCGCCTGGTGTGTCTGACCGGAGTATCCGGATCGGGCAAGTCAACGCTGATCCAGGAGGTTCTCTATCCAGCGCTGCAGCAGGCCAAGGGCAAGAGCAGCGCCACGCCACTCGCTCACCGCCGGCTGCTTGGCGCGGAGCTGATTGACGAGGTGGTCCTGATCGATCAGGCCCAGATCGGGCGCACCACGCGCTCCAACCCGGTGAGCTACGTCGGGGCCTTCGATGAGATTCGCGCGCTGTTCGCGAAGACGCCAGATGCGAAGCTCCGGCGCTACAGCGCCGGCACCTTCAGTTTCAATGGCGGCACCGGCCGCTGTCCGGTGTGCAGTGGCAATGGCTTCGAGCACATCGAGATGCAATTTCTCTCCGATGTCTATCTGCGCTGCGGCGAGTGCCAGGGGCGCCGCTACCGCCGCGAGACCTTGGAGGTGCGGCTTGCGGGGGCCGGCGGTCGCGATGCCAGCATTGCCGATGTGCTCGACATGACCGTGACCGAGGCGATCGGGTTTTTCGCCGACAGCCCGCGCGTCCTGCAGCGGCTCAAGCCGCTCGCCGATGTCGGGCTCGATTACCTGCGGCTCGGCCAGCCCGTGCCCACGCTCTCGGGCGGTGAAGCCCAGCGCTTGAAGCTCGCCGGCCATCTGGCCGAGGCGGCACTGGCGCCGCGCCGCCGTGCCGGTACGGCGGCCGTGCCGGCACGAGGCAAGTTGCTGTTGTTTGATGAACCCACCACCGGGCTGCACTTCGAGGACATCGCGCGCCTGATCGGCGCGTTGCGGTTGCTGCTCGAGGCCGGGCACTCACTGCTGATCATCGAGCACAACCTGGATCTGATCCGCGCGGCCGACTGGCTGATCGAGCTTGGGCCCGAGGGCGGCGAGCGTGGCGGTGAGATCATTGCCAGCGGTACGCCTGATGAGCTGGCGGCGCTGGCCCACTCCCCGACCGGTCAGGCGCTGGCCGATGCCGTGACCTTCAAGCCGGTAGTGGCGCGCGTGGCCGAACCGGCAACTGTGGCGCGCTTTCGCGCCGCCGCACCGCAGATCAGCGTGCGTGGTGCGCGCGAGCACAATCTGCGCGACATCGATGTCGATGTACCGCGCGACAAGTTTACCGTCATCACCGGCGTCTCGGGCTCCGGCAAATCGACGCTCGCCTTCGACATCCTGTTTGGCGAAGGCCAGCGCCGCTATCTCGAATCCTTGAACGCCTACGCGCGCCAGTTCGTGCAGCCGGCCGCGCGGCCGGATCTCGATTCGATCACCGGCATTCCACCCACGGTCGCGATCGAACAGCGCACCAGCCGCGGCGGCCTGCGCAGCACCGTCGCGACGCTGACCGAGATCTACCACTTCCTGCGCCTGCTGTACGTGCGCGTTGGCACGCAGTACTGCCCCGACTGCGATGTCGCCATCACGCCGCAGAGCGCCGAGGCGATCGCGGCGCAGCTGCTGCGCCAGCACCGGCGCCAGAAGGTGCAGCTGCTCGCGCCACTGATCGCCCGGCGCAAGGGCATCTACACCGACCTGGCGCGCTGGGCTGCGGCGCGCGGCGTGAAGCAGCTGCGGGTAGATGGCGAATTCGTGCCGACCGAACCGTTTCCGCGCCTGAAGCGCTTCGTCGAGCATACGATCGAAATGCCGGTGGCGGAGCTCACGATCGGGGAGAACCAGGCGGGCGCACTGCACGCGGCCATCCACAGTGCCCTCGAAGCCGGCCAGGGGCTGTTGCATGTGCTGACGCCGGCGGGTCGCGTTGCGGTCTACTCCAGTCGCCGCTCCTGCCCGTCCTGCGGGCGGGGCTTCGCCGAGCCGGATCCGCGACTGCTCTCCTTCAATTCATCGGCCGGCTGGTGCACGCACTGCCGCGGTACCGGCCTTGAAGGCCTGGAGCTCGACGAAGAGCAGAGCGGGGAAGAAGAGCGCTGGATGGAGCCTGAGACCGATGCGCGCCTCGTCTGCACGCACTGCGCCGGCCAGCGCCTGAATCCGGTCGCACTCAGCTTAAAGCTTGCCGGACGCTCGATTGGCGCGCTGACCGCCCTGTCGGTCAGCCAGATGCAGCGCGCGCTGCAGCGCCTGAAACTTGATGCACGCAGCCGCGAGATCGGCCGCGATGCACTGACCGAGATGCAATCACGCCTCGATTTTCTCGGCCGGGTGGGACTGGGCTATCTCGCCCTCGACCGGCCGGCGCCGACACTCTCGGGTGGCGAGGCACAGCGCATCCGGCTCGCGGCGCAGCTCGGCTCGAATCTGCGTGGCGTCTGCTATGTGCTCGATGAGCCCACGATCGGCCTGCATCCGCGCGACAACGCGGTATTGCTGGATGCGTTGGGCGCACTCGCGGCAGCGCGCAACACCCTGGTCGTGGTGGAGCACGATGAGGAGACCATCCGGCGCGCCGATCACGTCATTGATCTGGGCCCGGGCGCGGGTGTGCGTGGCGGCCAGGTCATCGCCGCCGGCACGGCCGCCGCCCTGCAAAAGAGTCCGGTCTCCGTCACCGGTCGCTATCTGCGCCAGCCCCTGATGCATCCGCTGATGCCGCGCCGCCCGGTCGTGAGCGCCACGCCCAGACTCGAGCTCGGCGGCATCACGCTGCACAACCTGAAGAATCTGGACCTGAAGATTCCGCTGCACCGGCTGGTCGTCATCACTGGCGTCTCCGGATCCGGCAAGTCTTCGCTGGCGCGCGACGTGCTCTACCGGAACCTGCGCGCCGCGGTGGCTGATCCACGCCAGCGCCCAGCCCTGCTGGGACTCAAGCGCATCGCAGGCCAGCAGCAGATTGACCGCGTGCTCGAGGTCGATCAGACACCGATCGGACGCACGCCGCGGTCGTGTCCGGCCACCTACATCGGATTCTGGGACGACATCCGGCGGCTGTGGGCCGAGAGTGATGAGGCGCGCGTACGGGGCTACAGCGCCTCGCGATTCTCGTTCAACGCCGGTACCGGCCGCTGCAGCGACTGTGAGGGGCAGGGTCAACGCACGATCGAGATGAGCTTCCTGCCCGATGTGAAGGTGCGCTGTGATACCTGTGGTGGCAAACGCTTCAACCCGGCCACGCTCGAAGTGCGCTGGCGTGATCGCACGATCAGCGACGTGCTGGCGATGAACGTCGAGGAAGCCAGTGAGTTTTTTGCCGCGCACCCGCGCATCCACCGGCCGCTACGGCTGCTCACGGATGTCGGCCTCGGCTACCTGACGCTCGGGCAACCGAGTCCCACCCTCTCAGGCGGGGAGGCGCAACGCATCAAGCTGGTCGCTGAGCTCTCGCGGCTCGGCCAGAGCGCGCGGCTGCGCCCGCTGCGCAATCACACGCTGTTCGTGCTCGATGAACCCACGGTCGGACTGCACATGGCAGATGTCGAGAAGCTGACCGCGGTGCTGCACCAGCTGGTCGATGCGGGTCACTCGGTGCTGATCGTCGAGCACAACCTGGACATCATGGCCGAGGCTGACTGGATCATCGACCTCGGGCCAGAGGCGGGCGATCAGGGCGGGCGGCTGGTCGCCCAGGGCGCGCCGGCGCAGATTGCGCAGCGCGCAGGCCGCTCACATACTGGCGCCGCGCTGGCGAGCTTTCTCGCAGCCCGAACGCTCAAGGGTTCGCGCACCGCCCGCGCAGGCTAGGAGCCTCGATGGCCCATGATCTGGTGTGCTGGAAATGCGGCGCGAGCCTCGCGGCATTGTCGCTGCCCTTGTCACGGCGCGATGAGTGTCCGCGCTGTCGCGCCGAACTGCACGTGTGCAGGATGTGCGTCGAGTACGATGAGAGCGTGGCCAAGCGCTGCCGCGAACCCACCGCCGAGGAAGTCTACAAGAAGGAGCAGTCCAACTTCTGCGACTACTTCAAGCCGCGCAGCGGCGCCTGGAGCGGTGGCGACCTGAGTGCGGCGGAGCGCGCCCGCTCCGAACTCGAGAAGTTGTTCGGCAAGACTTGAGACTCAGGGCGCCTCGGCTCGCGAGATCTCTTCAGTTGTTGCCAAAGCGCTCGGTGAGCCGATCGATCAGGCTCAGGAGTGACGAGCCGCGCTGACCCTTGGCGCTGCCCTTGCTCACGCGGTGAATCCCCGAATCATTGAGCAGCTCGCCACGACCCTTGTCAATCTGCAGGCTGTTGGCGCCGAGAATCTCCAGTGTCTCTTCCAGCGACAGCTTGCCCGTGGCCGCGGCCTTGGGCCCACGCCCGGCACGGTACTTCGCACGCTTGCCTGGTGCGAGCTTGGCTGCGCGCCGCGCGCCGACGGTCGTGGCATTCGCCTTGGCCGCGGTCGGAGCGCTGGCGGTGGCCGCGATGGCCGCCGCGACCGCACGATCATCGATCAGCTTGAACTCGCCTGTCGGGCTCGCCGCCGGCGCTGCGGCCGGGCGCGGCGTTGCTGCAGCCATCGGTGCTGCCACTGCCGGCGCGGGGCTCTCCTTCGGTCGAGACACAGCACCGGTCGCGCGTTCGCGTTCGCGCACGCTGACGGGCACGACGGATACGGCCTTGAACTCGGAG
>JBEKOK010000126.1:0-10186 GCA_049521875.1 Steroidobacteraceae bacterium | reverse complement strand
TAAATGGTTTCGTGTACACGGGCGGCGCAGGCGACGGCGGTACGTTGTACGCCTTGAGCGAGTCCACGGGTGCGCTGGTGTGGACTCAGGGGGTCGCCAATGGCGATAACAGTATGCCGGCCGTCACGGTGGATGGGGTGTACGTCGTCTATCCCTGTCAGGCCTATGATTTCAGCCCCGCCACGGGCAACAGCGTCTGGCAATACAACGGGGTTTGCGAAGGCGGCGGGGGCTGGAATGCTGAGGTGGCCAACGGTCTGCTCTATGAGGCGGGGCCAACCGGTGGTGGCGGCGGCTTCACTGGCCAGACGCTCAACGCCGAGAGCGGGGCAATCGTATCGAGTTTTGTTGCGGACAACGAGCCGGCGCTCGGCACCACCAACGGCTATTTCTTGCAAAGTGGCACGCTGCGCGGCCTGCAGCTGAGCAACAACACGGTACTGTGGAGCTTCGCCGGTGATGGCCAGCTTGTGACCTCACCTATTCTGGTCAACAACGATGTCTTTGTGGGCTCAAGCTCGGGCAACCTCTATGCTCTTAATGGCACCACCGGTGCCCAGCTCTGGGAGGTCAATGTGGGGGCGAGCATGCTGGCCACAGGTACGGGCGGCATACCGTTGTATGGTCTCTCCGCAGGTGACGGTCTGCTGGTGGTGCCGGCCGGAAACACCGTCACTGCCTATCTGCTTTCCACCGACCCGTAGCGGCAGCTGGCCGCGCAGCCGCTTCTGCTCGGTAGGCGCGGTGCGCCGATCGGAGGGGCCAAGGCGGCTTCCCGCAGCAGCCTCGATTCAGCTGATCTTCATGCCCGGCTCAGCGCCGCTGTCCGGGCTCAACAGGAACAGACCGGGATCGTTGCCGCTTGCACACAGCACCATGCCTTCTGAGACGCCGAAGCGCATCTTGCGCGCCTCAAGGTTGGCGACCATGACGATTAGCCGTCCGACAAGAGTGCTCGGCTCGTAGGCGCCGCGGATGCCGGCAAAGACCTGGCGCCGCTCGCCGCCGAGATCCAGGCTCAGTTTGAGTAATTTGTCGGAGCCATTGACGAACGTGGCTTCGACGATGCGCGCGATGCGCAGATCGAGTTTGCGAAAAGTATCGATAGTGATGCGATCGGAAGCCCCGACAGGCGCTTCCGGTGCCACCGGCGCGGCTGCTACGGGGGTTGCTGGCGTGGGTGGGCTCTCCACCAGTTGCGCGACAATCGCGGGGTCGAGCCGCATGGCGAGCGGAACATAAGCCGCCAGCGGCCGATCCAGCAGCGGCGTTGTAACCCAGTCCCAGCGCTCGAGACTGGTGCCGAGGAAATCCTCGGCCTTGCCGGCCAGCTCCGGCAGGACCGGTGCCAGGTAGCTGATCAGCACGCGAAACAGGTTGATGCCCTGGGTGGCGATCGCCAGCACCTCGGCCGCGCGCGCCGGATCCTTCGCAAGTGCCCAGGGCTTGCGGGCATCCACGTATTGATTGGCCAGATCCGCCAGTCCCATGATCTCGCGGATTGCCGTGCTGTACTCGCGGCTCTCGTAAAGCTCGGCAATTTTCTCCGCCGCGCTGATGAAGCGCTCGTACAGGGCTGGATCCTCGAGCTTGCCCGCCAGCCGTCCCCCGCCACGCGCGACAAAGCCGGCACAGCGGCTGGCGATGTTCACCAGCTTGCCTACCAGATCCGAGTTGGTGCGGGCGACGAAATCATCGAGCGACAGATCGATGTCCTCGATCCCGCTGGAGAGCTTGGCGGCGAAGTAGTAGCGCAGCGGCTCGGGCGGCAGACGCTCGAGGTAACTGCGCGCCAGAATGAACGTGCCCCGGGACTTGGACATCTTCGTGCCGTTGATCGTCAGGAAGCCGTGCACGAACACGCCGCTCGGACGACGCAGGCCCGCACCGTGCAGCACTGCCGGCCAGAAGAGCGTGTGGAAGTAGCTGATGTCCTTGCCGATGAAGTGATAGAGCTCGGTCGCGGTCTCGGATTTCCAGTACTCATCGAAACTCAGGTCGGTGTGCGCCCGCAGGGCCTCGAAGCTCGCGATATAGCCGATCGGGGCATCGAACCAGACGTAGAAGTACTTGCCGGGCTCATCGGGCACTTCGATGCCAAAATAGGGCGCGTCGCGCGAGATGTCCCAGTCCTGCAGACCGGCCTGGAACCACTCATCGAGCTTGGCGCGCACCGCCGGCTGCAATCCGGCCTGCACCAGCCACTCACGCAGCATCGGCTCGAAGGCCCCGAGGCGGAAGAACAGGTGATCGGATTCGCGCCACACCGGGGTCGTGCCGCTCAAGGTCGAGACCGGATTGATCAGCTCGGCCGGCCCGTAGGTCGAGCCGCAGGATTCACAGGCATCGCCGTACTGGTCCGGGGTCTTGCACACCGGGCAGGTGCCGCGGATATAGCGATCGGGCAGGAACATCTGCCGCTGTTCATCGAAGGCCTGGCGCACAGGCCGCCGGGCGATGAAGCCGGCATCGCGCACGCGCGTGTAGAGCTCGCGCGCCAGGCGCGTGTTCTCGGGCGAGTGCGTGGAATGAAACTGGTCAAAGTCGATCAGGAAGCCGGCATAATCGCGCCGATGCTCGGCGGCCACGCCGGCAATCAGCTCCTCCGGCGTCATGCCCAGCTGCTGGGCGCGAATCATGATCGGGGTGCCGTGGGCATCCTCGGCGCACACAAAGCGGCAATCGTTGCCGCGCATCTTCTGGAAGCGCACCCAGATGTCGGTCTGCACGCTCTCGGTCATGTGCCCGAGGTGCAGCGGGCCGTTGGCGTAGGGCAGGGCGTGGGTAACGAGAATCTTACGGGACATGATGGCGTGCGAGAGCGGGTCCGGCTATCCGATCGGCTTGATCGACACGGCCATTATTGCATGGCCGTGCCGCGCTCGATGCCCAAAAACCCGCCGAGCGCGCTGCGCCGCTAGGTGTGGTCTTTCATCGGCTCGAATTTGGCCTTGTTGATCGCCTTGTTGTAGGCCTCGCGCCCGTCGATGAGGCGCTGATCAAGCAGCGATTCGATCGCCATGTCCATCGTGCGCATGCCAAGTGAGCCACCCGATTGCATCACGGTCTCGAGCTGATCGAGTTTGCCGTGGCGGATCAGGTTGGCCGCTGCCGGCGTATTGATCAGGATCTCGAGGGCCGCGACGCGCCCCTGGCCATCGGACTTCTGCAGCAGCTGCTGTGAGATCACGCCGCGCAGCGAGGTGGAGAGCATCGTACGCACGTGCGACTGCTTGTCCGCAGGGAAGGCGTTGACCAGCCGGTCGACGGTCTGTGCCGCACCGTTGGTGTGGAGGGTGGCCATCACGAGGATGCCCATCTCGGCGGCCGTGATCGCCGTGCTCATCGTTTCCAGATCGCGCAGCTCACCGACCAGGATCACATCCGGATCCTCGCGCAGGGCCGACATCAGCGCCGAGGAGAAACTTTGTGCGTGCACGCCAATCTCGCGCTGGCTGATCAGGCAATTGCGCCGCGCATGCACGAATTCGATCGGATCCTCGATCGTGAGGATGTGGCCCTTGATGCGCCGGTTGATGTCATCGATCATCGCCGCGAGCGAGGTCGACTTGCCCGAACCGGTCTTGCCGGTGACCAGGATCAGGCCGCTGTTGGCGCGACACAGCTCGCGCACCGAGGTCGGCATTTTCAGCTCATCGAGCGTCAGAGCGGTCGCGGGAATGGCCCGGAATACCGCGCCCATGCCGTTGAGCTGGCGCATGACGTTGACGCGAAAGCGCCCCTTGCCCTCGAGCGCATAGGCGAAGTCGGCCCCGTCCTTGCTCTCGAAGCGCTCGAGTGCCTTCTTGGGCATGATCTCGTAGAGTGTGGCCTTGACGAACTCGGCCTTGAGGATATCGTTGCTCAGCGGCTGCAGGTCGCCATAGCGGCGCACGCGTGCCGGGTCGCCGGCGATGAAATGCAGGTCCGAGCCGCGGCGCTGCAGGATGTCGTTGAGGTAGCTATCAATCGCTGCCATGAGGGCTTACCGGCGCTGTCCTCAACTACCCGCGACCGGCTGCGCAATGGCCGGCAGCATCGTGGTGTCGGTGACGAATTTTTGCAGCGAGCGCTTGTCCATCGCGTACGAATAGGCCTCATCCGGATCCACTTCGCGCGCCGTGACCGCCGCCAGCAGCGCCTGATCGAGCATCTGCATGCCCATGTCGCGACCGGTCTGCAGCTGGCTTGGGACCTGATGGGTCTGGTCGGTCATCACCAGCTTGGCGATGGCCTTGGTCATGATCATGATCTCGCACAGCGCGCGGCGGCTGCGGCCATCCGCGCTTTTGAGCAGTACCTGCGTGATCACGGCCAGCAGGCTCTGCGCCAGGAACCCCTTGGTCTGCTCGCGCTCCTCGGCCGGCAGCGCATCGATCATGCGATCGATCGTCTTGGTAGCACTGGTCGTGTGCAGGGTGCCCAGGACCAGGTGCCCGGTCTCGGCCGCCGTCATCGCCATGCGGATCGTGTCGGCATCGCGCAGCTCGCCGACCAGGATCACATCCGGATCCTCGCGCATCGCGGCGCGCACGCCTTCGGCGAAGCTTGGAATGTGGGTGCCTAGTTCGCGCTGGATCACCTGGCTTTTCTTGCTCTGGTGCACGAACTCGATCGGATCCTCGAGGCTGATGATGTTGTGATGCCGGGTGTTGTTGAGCAGGTCGATCATCGCCGCGAGCGTGGTCGACTTGCCGGTACCGGTCGAACCGGTGACCAGGATCATGCCCTGGTGGTAGTCACACAGCTTGGTCACGATCG
This sequence comes from Steroidobacteraceae bacterium, assembly GCA_049521875.1. Taxonomy (GTDB): domain Bacteria; phylum Pseudomonadota; class Gammaproteobacteria; order Steroidobacterales; family Steroidobacteraceae; genus FEN-1191. The sequence continues at coordinate 5,425 of JBEKOK010000126.1, read as the reverse complement.
GGGGCAGACGCAGCGATTCGAGCGTCGGCACCACGGAGGGGATCGCGCGGAAGGTCGCGCCAACGCCGGTGTCCTTGCGGAACAGGTTGACCCGGAAGCGGCCGCCATCCTCGGAGACGTAGGAGAAGTCCAGGTCATTGCCGCGCATGAAGATGTCGCGCTGGTTCTGCGTCATGATCTCGGTGACGTAGCTTTCCAGCTCGGTATCGCGCAGGTCCCGGAACTTGATTGGCACCAGATCGCCGTACATCCGCAGCATCGGCGGGACGCCGACCGCCAGGTGGATATCCGAGCAGTTTTGCTGGGTGCCGAGTTTTAGAAACGCGTCAATGCGGGCCATGATCTGGGCCTAAAGTACCATGATTCAGGAGAGCAATTTAAGCTGCTGCTCGAAGGCGCTACGTAACTCTTCCATGTTTTGGAAACGCTTGTTCTTGTCCACCGCCATAGCGCGCACGATCAGGGCGCTCAAGGAGGGGGGCAGGGCCGTGTTGATCTCGTGCGGCGCGCGGGCCTTGCCCTGCACGTGCTGGTACATCACGGACATGTGATCGCCGCGCGAATACGGGGGCACGCCGGTCATCATTTCGTACATCATGACGCCGACTGCATAGATGTCGGCCCGCTCATCGACCTTGCGGCCGAGGATCTGCTCCGGCGCCATGTACTTGGGCGAGCCAATGACATAACCGGTCTTGGTCAGGTGCGTGTCGCCCTCGCGCTGGGCGGCAGCGACACCGAAGTCGACGATCTTGAGCAGCCCCTCATCGTTGATCAGCACGTTGGCGGGCTTGAGGTCGCGATGCACGATGCCGACCTGGTGCGCGACGATCATGCCGGTGGCGATATCGATGCCGAAGCGGATCGCGCGCTTGAGCTCGACCGGCTTCTCGTTGACGATCTCGGCGCCGAGCGTGTGCGAGGGAAAGTACTCCATCGAAATGGCGTAGTTGCCCTGGATGTAGAGGAAGTCGTAGATGCGGATGACGTTGTGGTGCGTGATCTTGCGCGAGTAGCGCAGCTCATGCACGAAACGCTTCATCACTTCCTCATCCTCGGCGACGTTGGGATTGAGGAACTTGAGGATCAGCCGCTCCTCGACCACGGTATCTTCCATCAGCAGCACGGTACCGAAGGCGCCCTTGCCGATGCGGTCAATGTACTTGTAGCGCCCCTCGATCATGTCGCCGGGGTTGAGCGTCGAGATATCGAGCTTGGCGCTGCCGCCGGCCGCGGCCGCGGCCTGCTTGACGACCTGGGCGACATCCTTTTCCGGGATCAGCAGCGTGTGCGCCGGCTCCGGTGAGCGGTCCGGGCGCGCGGTCAGGCGCTGGCCGCTGCCGGTGCTTGAGACCGAGGTCGGCGCCACGGCCCGGATGCCGGAGCTGAAGCGCACCTCAAGCTCGGTCAGCGCGCGCACTGCGGCGCGCGCCACGGTGGCATCCGGATCCGAGGACTGCTTTTGGATCTGGGCGCGGATTGCCTCGGCTCGGGCCTCATCGGACAGCCGCGCCAGGGCCTGGACGGTCTCGATGCGGATGTCCTTTTCGGTGCGCGCCAGCATCGGCAGCAGTTTGTCGATGATCTGGGCATCGCCGATCTTGCCCAGGGCGCGTACGACGACCGGCAGCGCCTTGGCGACACCGGCCTGCAGCATCTCGAGCAGCCGCGGCTGTGCGGCCTTGGAGCCGATTTCGGCCAGCGCATCGACCGCGCGCTCGCTGACCCACCAGTCAGGATCGCGGGTGGCCTCGATCAGGTGGTTGATGGCCCGCTCATCCTTGGTCTGATTCAGGATTTCGATCGCGGTACGGCGGATGTCCTCATCCTTGTCCCGGATCAGCTCCAGCACCGCATCGATGACCTTCGGGCCGCCGATCTTGCCCAGGGCATCGCCGGCGCGACTACGCACCCACCAGTCATCATCCTTCAGCGCCGCCAGCAGGTAGCGCACCGAGCGGGCGTCACCGACTTCGTTGAGCACCTCGACTGCCGAGCGGCGGGCGTATTCGTTCTCATCCTTGAGGACCGGCACCAGGTGACGCACGGTCTCGGGATCATTAGCCCGGATCAGCACATCGACCGCCCGGTTCTGGACCTCGATTTCCGGATCCTTCAGCAGCGCACACACGCGGCTGACTTCGATCGGTCCGTCGATCCGGGCCATCGCCGTCAGCGCCGCGGCCCGGACCAGCTTGTTGGCATCGCCAATCTGGTCCTGCATCGCGCGCTTGACCTCGGGCTTGTTGAAGCGCCCGAGGATGTTGATCAGGTTCAGCCGCGCCATCGTGTCCTTGCCCCCTAGGCGTCCGATCAGCTCGGGGATCGCCGTCTCATCGACGGTCTGCTCGATGACGCGGAACAGCGCGGTCTTGTCGTTGTTCTCCTGGGTGTAGGCGGCCTGCAGCAGCTCGCGCACGCTGAAGCGCGCGCGCTGGGAATTGATGACCTCCATCAGCGCCGATTTGCTGATGCCGGGACGGGCCAGCGCCTCGAGCAGCAGGTGCGGCGGATAACCGCGGCTGCTGCCGAGCGCCCAGGCGACACCGGCGATGACGCGGGGCGAACCTTCCTCGAGGGCATCGAGCAGGAGCGGCAGGGTCTTCTGGTTGGCGACCGAGGAGAGCACGTCGACAAAGGCCACGGTCGCGTGCTTGTCGGCATCAGGGAGCGCGACCAGCACGGGCTCGATTGCCGCGGCGCCCAATTCCTTGAGCTTGGCAATCGCTTTCTGGGTGGGTTCACCCAGTAAGTCATTGGTCGACTTGATCTGGGAGACCAGCCGCTCGGACTTCAGGTTGGAGAAAAAGCTCATTCTTCTGCTTGCAACAGTGGTCCCTGCGGTGGGCAGCTTGCGCCGCGCCAGTGCTCAGAAGCGATTATTCTCTTAAGGCCGGGTTGATTTCGGGAATTATGCCACGTTTATGTAAATTGGCCGGCGGCCAGCCGAGGCGCTGGCTGGGGCTCCAGACAGGGTAGAATCCCGGCCCCTCGGGCCATTAGGCCCCACCCATAAGGTGCTGACGCATGCCGGTCACAGAAACCGCGCTCCGGAGCGCGTTAGAAGCCTATTTCGATCCGTACCTGAAGCAGACGCTCGGCGAGGCCAGGGCTGTGACGGAGGTCTCGGTCACAGGCACCCAGGCGCATGCCAGCCTGACCCTCGGAATCCCAGTTGGAACCTATCTGGGCGCCCTGCGTGCTGCGCTGGCGCAACACTTGGCGGCTACGGGGTTGGGGGAGCTCGTACTGGAACTTAGCGTCAGCTCCCAGATCGTCGCGCACAGCGTCCAGCGGCAGCTCAAACCGCTGAGTGGGGTCAGTAACATCGTCGCGGTCGCCAGCGGCAAGGGCGGGGTCGGCAAGTCGACGGTAGCGGCCAACCTGGCACTTGCGTGGGCTGCCGCGGGAGCCCGGGTCGGGATCCTGGATGCGGATATCTATGGTCCCAGCCAGCCGCTGATGCTGGGTCTCGGGGGCCAGCGGCCAACCTCGCTCGATGGCAAGCGCATCCGGCCGCTCGAAGCCTTCGGGGTTAAGGCCATGTCGATCGGTTTTCTGGTCGACCCGTCCCAGGCCGTGGTCTGGCGCGGTCCGATGGTGACGCACGCGCTGACTCAGCTGCTCGGTGACACCGAATGGGGCGCGCTCGATTACCTGGTGGTCGATATGCCGCCGGGAACAGGCGATATCCAGCTCACGCTCGCGCAGCAGGTCCCGGTTGCCGGTGCCCTGATCGTTACGACTCCGCAGGACATCGCACTGGCGGACGCCCGCAAGGGCGTCGCGATGTTCGAGAAGGTCAGTGTCCCGGTGCTGGGCGTGGTCGAGAACATGAGCGTGCACATCTGCACGAACTGCGGGCACGCCGAGCATATTTTCGGGGCCGGTGGTGGGGCGCGCATGGCGGCTGAGTTTGGCGTCGAGCTGCTCGGAGAGCTGCCGCTCGACATCCGCATCCGCGAGGAAGCCGACGGTGGACACCCGAGTGTGATCGCAGAACCTGACTCGGCCCGTGGCCAGGCCTACACGCAGATGGCGCTGCGCGCCGCGGGTGCGCTCGCACGACGCGATCGTGATCGCAGCAGCGTGTTCCCGAAGATCGTTGTCGAGTCCACCTAATATTATTTAGTGAACCAGAGCAAGCGAGACGCGATGAGCATCAAATCAGACCGCTGGATCCGACGCATGGCCGCCGAGCACAAAATGATCGAGCCGTTCGAGCCGGGGCAGGTGCGCATGGTGGCGGGCGAGAAGATCGTCTCCTATGGCACCTCGAGCTATGGCTACGACGTGCGTTGTGCGCGCGAGTTCAAGATCTTCACCAACATCAACTCGACGATCGTGGATCCGAAGCGCTTCGATGAGAAGAGCTTTGTGGATGTCAGTAGCGACGTGTGCATCATTCCACCGAACTCGTTTGCGTTAGCACGGACCGTGGAGCATTTCCGCATCCCGCGAAGTGTACTGACGGTTTGCCTCGGAAAATCGACCTACGCACGCTGCGGCATCATCGTCAACGTCACGCCGCTCGAGCCCGAGTGGGAAGGGCACGTGACGCTTGAATTTTCCAACACCACGCCGCTGCCGGCGAAGATCTACGCCAACGAAGGCGTCGCGCAGATGCTGTTCTTCGAATCCGATGAGGTCTGCGAGACCTCGTATGCTGATCGTGGCGGCAAATACCAGGGTCAGCAGGGCGTCACGCTACCCAAAGCCTAAGCTAAGGCCGGCGCCAGAACTAAGGGCTCGGCGTTCCGCGCTTGGCCGCGGTTGCGGTCAGCGTCCAGACCTCGTCATTGAGCCGCTTCTGCTCGACCTTCAACGGCAAAAAGCCAAGTGACGGTGCGCACCAGTAGAGATTGTAACGCGGCGATGTGGTCCGCTGACTCTTGTAGATTACGGTCGGAATGTCGCCCATCGGCGTGTGCAGCGTCTCGTTGCCGGTCTGCGAGAACTGGTAATCGCGAATCCCGGACTTGTCGTAGATCGACACCGTCGTGGGCACCTTGCCCGCCAGCAGATCGTGCATCAGCGCGATCTGCAGCGAGGAGTCATCCTGGACGCCTGGCTTGAGCGCCATGTCGATGGTCTGGCCAGAATCCTTGCCGGTGATCTTGTTGTTGGCCCAGTCGTATTGGATGTTAATCGCACGGCTGTCGCGTCCAGCGGCATCATCCTGGCGATAGGAGAGCGGCTGCACGCCACTGGCCGTAATGTGCAGATGACTTTCAGTGATGGCCTCCTTGGGCGCAATCAGTGAGGCGAGCCCATGCGGCTTGCCGACCGACTTGTAATCCCACTGTTCAGGCGCGGTTTGCGTCAGCGTGACACTGGAGCTCATGACTTCCCCGAGACCGCTATATGTCATGGTGTAGCTCGCCTGGAAGGGCTGCAGGTCATCGGCCTGCGCGAGCGGCGCTAG
>JBEKOK010000125.1:0-10201 GCA_049521875.1 Steroidobacteraceae bacterium | reverse complement strand
CCGCCAGATCCTCGGCGGTGACACCGGGAATACTTAAGGTGCCGCTGATCAGCACCTGGCCGCTGGCGGTATCCAGGCCTATCCGATCCAGGCTCAACTCAGGCTGCTTGAGCAGCAGCGGTAAACCCTGCGCCTTGATGAGGGCCAGCATCGCCTGGCCGTTCTGCCCCGGCGCGCTGGCATTATCCTTGTAGAGTGCGCGGATCTTGTCGTTCAGCGCCGCCAGTGTGGCCACATCCAGGTGCTTGAAGGTGAAATCAAAGTACACATCCTTCAGTTTGACGCCCGCCACGCCCACCGCGCCGCTGTCCAGCTGCAGTGCGAAGCTCATGAAACCGCTGTCGATCGCCGACTTGCCGACGTACTTGAAATCGCTGATCAGCAGCGGCGTGCTGCCCTGCACGCCCGCATAGCCGATCGAGTCGATGGCAAAATCAAAATCGCCGGCATACAGCAAGCCGCTTACGCGCTTGCTTTGGCTCTTGAAGGTCACGGACTTGATCTCCAAGCGCTTGCCATCCGGACCGTCCATCAGCAGGTGCGGCAGCGAGGCGTCGATCCGGTAGGCATCGCGGTGACGCGTGAAATCGACCGTGATCTTGAAGCCATCCCAGCTTAATTTTCCCCCGCCCGCCAGCGTGGTTTCCTTGACCGCCGGGCTGGAGAAGGTGGTAGTGCCACCGCCAAAGAAGCCCATCCGTGAGGTGATGATCAGCGGCTCGACCGAACCGTAGATCAGTGTGACGAGCGCCTTGGCCTCGTTCGAGAGCACCAGGTGGGTTTCCACGTGCGCGAGCGCAAAGCAGCTCAGCCCGCAGATCGGTCCGTGATGGATCACGCTGTGCAGCGTGACCTGGACGCCCTTGGCCAGGGACGCGGAGTTGCCGCCGGTGAGCGGCGCCAGGCCGGCCATCTGGGCGGCGAACAGCGACACCGTCAGGTCCTGCTCGGAGCTAAACCAGCCACGGTGATACTTGTTGTCGATGATCCTGATGTAGGGTGCCTGGTCGGTCATCTGCGCCAGTGCCGCAGTGGAGCGCGACTCGATGACGCGGCCCATCACCCACGCCGTGAGGGGATAAAGCAGCACGAGGATGACCAGTGTCACCAGCAGTTTCTTATTCACGTCTTTCTCCCTATCCGAGGTCCGGGCAAAATACCAGAGTTGAGTGGCTGATTGGCAATCGCTTCCCATAACGGCGGCTTACCGCGCTCTGATCACCCTGGCGCCAGCACCGCGCGCGGCGCATGTCGAGACCCGAACTATGGCCCCGCTGTCCCTGATGCCACCGGCCGATCCGCCGCCGCCCGATCCGCAGCGTTCAGGCGTCATCGCCCTGCTGGTCATCGCGGCGCTGGTCCTGGGCGGCCTGTTCCTGGTGCACGTGCTGCGTAACGCCGCGCAACTCCAGGACTGCCTGCTCTCCGGACGTACCAACTGTGCCCCGATCGATGTACCGCAGGATTCGAATCCCTGAACGGCTCAGGGGCCCGCGGTGCCTGGCGGGTCAGCGCGCCGCACAGCCACGAGCCAGAATTCCTTTCTGAGCCCAAGGCCGCTCAGCAGCAGTTGCGCAACCCAGCGCAACGGCGCCAGCAGGTACTGCAGCAGCCGCAGCGGCGCCGGTGCCGATCGGTGCACCAGATGCGGATGCACGCGCACGACCTCGAAGCCGCAGCTTGAGAGCAGCTGCGTCAGTGTCGCGGGCGTGTAATAAATGTAGTGCCCGCCCTCGGCGCCGGTCGGTGTCGGCTGGTAGAACTTGGCATGCTGCGGATCGCGCACGGCCTTGCGATACCCGGCATGCGGCACGGCGATGAAGAGCACGCCGGCCGGCTTGAGGATGCGGCTGACTTCGGCCAGCGCCTGGCGCGGGTCAGCGGTGTGCTCGAGCACGTGCTTCATCGTGATGATCTGGAAGCGCCCGGCATCGAAGGGCATATGCGAGAGCGTTCCGACCTGCACATCGAACCCCTGCTCGCGGCAGAACTTGACCGCCCGCTCATCAATCTCCACGCCACTGGCCTCGAGTCCCAGCTGCCGGGCTGCCTGCAGCGTGTAGCCGAGCGCGCAGCCGACATCGAGCAGCGCTCCCGGCGCCCCGTGGTTGAGTGCATCGAGTATCTGGTGGCGGGATTTGCTGATCCGGCGCCGCAGGCGGCGCGAGTAGTGCAGATTGGGTGCGCCGACCGTGGCGATTGCGACACCGTAATCGGCCGCCGAGCGCATATAGATCAGCCCGCAGCGGCACCGGACCCAGGTCATGACCGGGAAAGCGGCATAGGTGGCCGCATCGGTGCGCGCGCACAGCGGGCACTGGGCAATGATCGTGTGCTGAGTCGCGCTAGTCATCGGCTCGCGCCCGCGCTACCGGCAAGGTCGCGGGAGCTGCGGCGCCGCGCGCCGGGTCCCTCAGGCACCGCGCGCGTTTCCCAGGCCTGCGACGCGCACAGTGTAGCCGCCTGATTTCTCATCGGCCTGCAGGCTCAGCAAACCGCGTTTCTGTGCATCGGCGAGCAGGTCATTGAAGGAGCGGAAGCCGTAGGTCCGCTCATTGAACCCCGGGTGCCGGCGCTTGATCGCCTGCTTGATCATCGAGCCCCAGATCGGCTCGTTCTCGCCGCGCTCGGCGGTCACGGCCTCAAGCGTCTCGACCACCAGTTCGAGGGCATCGCCCAGTTCAGCGCCCTTGCCCTCGCTCGCCGGGCTGGTCGCGGTGGCCGCGGCCACCGCCGTGCGCCGACGGGTCTTCGCGGGCTCCTTGCGCACCAGATCATCGTAGTAGATGAATTCATCGCAGTTGCTGATGAACAGATCCGAGGTCGAATTCTTCACGCCGATACCGATTACTGTCTTGGCGTTCTCGCGCAGCTTGCTGACCAGCGGCGAGAAGTCCGAGTCGCCGCTGATGATCACGAAGGTATCCACATGACCTTTGGTGTAGCACAGATCGAGCGCATCGACGACCATGCGGATATCGGCCGAATTCTTGCCCGACTGGCGCACATGCGGGATCTCGATCAGCTCGAAGGCCGCCTCGTGCAGACCGCGCTTGAATTCCTTGTAGCGCTCGAAATCGCAGTAGGCTTTCTTGACCACGATGTGGCCCTTGAGCAGCAGGCGCTCGAACACCTTGTCGACATCGAAGCTGGGATAATTCGCATCGCGCGCGCCGAGCGCGATGTTCTCGAGATCGAGAAACACCGCCATCGTTGCATCGGAAGGCCTGTTCATCAGGCGGTTGTCAGTAGGAAAACCGGGCATGGGTGTGAATGCTCTTTAGTCTGCTCTGCCAGTTTGGTGTACGGCAGCTCGTTGTAATGGCCGACATTAGCACGGCCGCACGCGAAATAGCGTGCAGCGCCAGCGCTGCTAACGGCTTAGGCGGCCGGCGCCGAAGCCTGCGGCGCGGCCGCGGGCTCAAGGCCCCGTGAGAACAGCCACTCCAGAGTCCGGCTGACCCAGCCGTTGCCGAGACTGGCACCGGTCACATCCGCAATCTGGTAGGGCTTGCCGGTCAGGATACTGTCGGCGGCCCGCAGGCCACTGCGGATCGCAGGTCCGATGCCTTCCCCGAGGAATCGCGTCGCAAGACCGACCGAATCACCGACCAGGTAGGCGTTGCCACGCTGCGTGGACTCGAGCGCGCCACGCAGGTAGTAGCTGTAGCCGGTGGGCTCGAGCGGGACCTTCACGCCCTGGCGCTGCTCGAGTGCGCGCAGCAGGTGCTGCCAGTGCAGCCAGATATCCTCGTTCCGTTCCTTGAGCCGCTGTGCCATTGCGCCGACGCCGACATTGAGCCAGCCGTTGCCTTTCGGGACCGACCAGCTGTAACCGGGCAGCCCATGCTCGAAGAACCACAGATGGCAGTCCGGATCCTGCCACTCGAACGGGAATTCAAGCTCGAGCGTCACCGTCTGCAGCCCGCGCGCACGCGGCAGCGCCGAGCGGAACAGCTGGCGATGCACCGGGCAGCCGGTGCCGCCGGCGCCGATCAGGTGGCGGCAGCGAAACTGGCCATCGATCACGAACCCGTCGCCATCCGGTGCTATCGAACGCACGGTGTGCTGCAGGCACTCGGCGCCGGAGCGCTCGAGCAGCCAGGCATCGAATTCCACGCGCCGGATCGAGTATTGCTCGCAGCGCGTGCGCAGGTGCACGCCGAAGGCATGCCAGTGCAGGCGCCGGAAGGTGTGGAAACGGTGCGGGTACTCGCCGATGACCAGGCCCGTGTCGCGGATGACCTCGGGCGTCACCCACCCGGCGCACAGCTTGAGGCGCGGGAACAGCTCCTTGTCGAGGATCAGCACCTCGGCGCCGGCCAGCTTCAGGCGCCGTGCGGCCGCGGAACCGGCTGGGCCGCCGCCGACGACAATGACATCGCAGCTGCGCATCAGCGATGAGCGCTCAGGCCGGGTAGAGGTGCTGCCGACTGAGCGGAATGTCGTTGTTCTCCTGCGTCGTGAACACGACCTGGAACAGTTGCAGCGTCCCGGTCTCGAAGGCGGCAATGGAGCCGGCCAGGTACAGGCGCCACATGCGCACGAAGTGATCATCGAACATGCTGATGATCGCGCCGCGCGCGGCCTCGAAGCGCTCGAGCCAGTGGCGCAGGGTGAGCGCGTAGTGCAGGCGGATGTTCTCGACATCCAGCACCGACAGATCCCAGGGCTCGAAGATCTGCATCATCTCGCCGAGCGAGGGCGCATAGGCCCCAGGGAAAATGCGCCGCTCGATCCACGGATGGAGCGGCGCCGGACGATTGCGCCCGATCGAATGGATCAGTCCGCGGCCGGCGGCGGTCAGCGAGCGGCGCACGACGCGGCCGAGCTCGGGATAGTTTTCGCGGCCCACATGCTCAAGCATGCCGACCGAGGCGAACACGTCGTAGCGCCCGGAAATGTTGCGGTAGTCATCGAGGATGAATTCGACCTGGCCCTCGAGACCCGTGGCCTTGGCGCGTGCGCGGGCGAATTCAACCTGTTCGCGCGAGATGTTGAAGGCGCGCACACGCGCCCCGTACTGCTTGGCCATGTGCAGCGCCAGGCTCCCCCAGCCGCAGCCGGCCTCGACCACGCTATCGCCGGCGCGCAGCCGGAGCTTGCGGCAGACATGATCCATCTTGGCAACCTGCGCCTGCTCGAGCGTCGCCTCGAGGCTTGGGTAGTAGGCACAGGTATAGGCCATCGTCTCGCCGAGCCACAGCGAATAGAACTCGTTGCCGATATCGTAGTGATGGTGGATGTTGTCGCGCGAGCCGGCGAAGGTATTGCGCCGTGGGCGATGCAGCCAGCCTGCGACCCGATGGGCTATCGAGCCCTCGACATCGGTGCGGGCACTGCTGCGATAGATGACCTCGAGCAGCTTGACCAGATCGCCGTGGATCTCGATGCGGCCGGCGGCGTAGCCATCGCCAAAGCGCACCTGGGGATCACCGAGCATGCCAAGCAGCGTGCTGCGATCCTTGATGTGCACCTGGCACACCGGGGCTCCGGCGGCCGGGGCCACGCGCTCGCCCGAGGGCAGCAGGAATTCGATCGGCGGATCGCCAAGCGTCGTGAGGAAGCGGCGCAGCAAGCGGGCTTCGATGGAGGCGCGCGCCGGAGCGCTGACCGCGGCCGCCTGCTGGGCGGCGCTGTTGGTATTGATCTTCGCAGCCACGTACTTCCCCTCTCGACAGATCCCTGGGTGATCCTCAAGGGGCCCCTCGGCCCCAGGGCAACTGCTGTGCCTTTCGGGTGCCGCCGGCCTTATGCGTGGCCTTACGGCTTATCCGATCTCGGCCTGCAGCAGCCTCATCCGACGATACTGCAGTCGGAGCCGCCCTTCCAGTTCCCGGAACTGGGACTGGAATTTGGACTTCTCCCAGCGCTCGGCCATGGCCCGCTTGGTCTGTTCGAGCCACTGCTCGCGCACATGGGTCCACTCGGCCACCGAAGCCAGGAATGCCTCGTACTCCTCGGCCACGCGGCTACGCAACTGCTCGAGCTGGGCACGGCGCGGAAACAGCGCCAGCTTCTTCTGTGCGCGGACGAACTGGGTGTCGAGCAGCGCGCGCTGGATCTTGAACCACGGCACCGTCTTTAAGTTGTAGGCGAGCCCGAGCCACGCCATCGAGCGGATGAACCACTTGGACGGATCGTACTGCCACCAGCGCACGCCATTGCGATAGTCGTGAGCGAACATGTGGTGGAAGTTGTGATAGCCCTCGCCGTAGGTCAGCAGCGCGACGACGCCGTTATCGCGCGCGGTGTTCTGATCGGTGTAGGGCTGCAGGCCCCACATGTGGGCCAGCGAGTTGATGAAGAAAGTCACATGGTGGCTGATCACCAGGCGCAGCACGCCGGCCAGCAGGAAGTTGCCGACGATGTCGCCCGAGAGCGCGCCAATCAGCAGCGGCAGGCCGAAATTCATGCTCAGGCTGATCTGGAAATAATACTTGTGCTGCCACATCACGAGCGGATCGCGCTGCATGTCCTTGACGACCGACAGGTCCGGTTCGCCGCTGGGATAATTGCGCATCATCCAGCCGATGTGCGAGAACCAGAAACCGCGCTTGGCGCAGTACGGATCGACTTCGGTGTCGTCGATGTAGCGATGATGGACGCGATGACCGGCGCACCAGACGAGCGCGCTGTTCTGCAGCGCCATTGCACCGAACAGCAGCAGCGGTAGCTTGAGCAGCCAGTGCGCTTCATAGGTGCCGTGTGCGAACAGCCGGTGATAGCCGCAGGTGATGCCCATGCCGTTGGCACCGAGAATCAGCACGAACCAGACCCAGGCTGCGGTGTGGTAACCGTGCGTTATGCCGTACCAGGGGACGACCGTGACCGCCACCAGTGTGGTCAGTACGAACATCAGCGTCGTGCCCCAGTTCAACGGGGCGCTCTCGGCACGTACGTCGGTCACTCAGTCTCTCCCACAGTTCGGGGTTATCCGACCCATTTTAACGGAATACGGCTCCCACCGGGGAGCCGCATTGCACACTTATAGTGCGACGCAGGTTAGATCTTCGCCAGTCGCTGCCCAGGGGCCCCGCCGCCAGCGCCACTCTAGACCATCCCGACGCCCGGGATCCGGGATTTGCCCTAGGGTTTCGGCATCCGTATCGTCCACCTTGAGACTCCAGGGCATTCCAAAACGAAACGGTCGCTGCAGGGCGAAGGCCGTGTGCAATGACACATCTGAATCGGCTGCCGATCCGGCCCGCCGCTCGCAGCCGGCGGCTCGGTGGGCTATTGCTTGTCATTGGCGCCCTGCTGGTGCTACCCGCGCCGGCCAGCGCGGCGCGCCTGCTCAGTTTCCTCAATCCAAACAAGGCTCCCAGCCAGGTGGCGCTCGAGGCGCTGCGGCGCGAGCAGATCGAGATTCCTTACATCGCGCTGCCGCCGTTGAGCTCGCCGCTGGCCAATTACGCCGGCTTCCACCCGGGCGAAACCCTGCTCCCCAGGGGCTACACGCTCGAGCCCGGGCGCATGCCCCTGCTCACCGATACGCTCTACGATCGGGACGTGGCGATCCGGCTGCGCGATGGCACCGTGGTCTATGCCGACATCTACCGCCCGGTAGGTAAAGCACGGGTCCCGGTCATCCTCTCCTATGGCCCGGCCGGCAAGCGCGGCCAGAACAATCTGCTCGATAGCATTGGCAAGGATGGCAGCGTGCCACTGCGGCTGGGTGTGCCGCTGAACGCGACCTCGGGGCTGCAGGCCTGGGAGTCCCCGGACCCGGCCCACTGGGTGCCCTATGGTTACGCGCTGGTCAACGTCGATCCGCGCGGTGTCTACCTCTCCGGCGGCAACCTGCAGTACTTCGGACCGCAGGATGCGCTCGATGGCTACGATGTCATCGAGTACCTGGGGCGCCAGCCCTGGTGTAACGGCAAGGTCGGCATGAACGGCAATGGCTGGTATGCCACGACGCAATGGAACATTGCCGCCGAGCGTCCGCCGCACCTGGCCGCGATCGCGCCGTGGGAGGCGGCCACCAACCTCTATCGCGACCAGTATGTGCACGGCGGTATCCCGATCGATACGCGCACGCTGAGCGCGCCCTCGTTCGGCAATGGACAGATCGAGGATCTCGCGACGCTGATCCACCGCTACCCGCTGATGAATGCCTATTGGGACAGCAAGATCCCGCAGCTGAAGAACATCCGCATCCCGGCCTACCTCGTGGCCAGCTACAGCTCGCCGCTCTACACGCGCGGCACGCTCGAGGCCTTCAACCAGCTCGGCTCGCGCGAGAAGTGGCTGCGCATCCACAACACGCAGGCCTGGCCTGATCTGTACAGCGAGTTCAACCGCGCCGACCTGCGCCGTTTCTTCGACTACTATCTCAAGGGCATCAAGAACGACTGGCCCAAGACCGCGCCGGTGCGCCTGGCGATTCTCGATCCGGGCGGCACCGATGTCGTCAATCGCGCCGAGAAGGAATTCCCGCTCGCCCGCCAGCAGCTGCGCCGCCTCTATCTCGACGCCGCCAGCGGCACGCTCGCTGCCACGCGTCCTGCGGGCGAAGCGCGCGTGCGCTATGTCGCCGATGACGGCGCCGGCAAGAGCCTGTTCACGATGCGCTTTGACAAGGACACCGAGATCACCGGGTTCCTGAAGCTGCATCTGTGGGTCGAGGCTGAAGCGGCCAGTGACATGGACCTGTTCGTGCGCGTGATCAAGCTCGATGCCAGTGGCGCACCGCTGTTCCAGGACTCGCTGAGCTACCGCTACTCGGGGCCCGACGGGCGTCTGCGCGTTTCGCAGCGCCAGCTCGATCCTGGCGCCTCGAGCGAAGAGCGGCCGAACCACACGCACCGCGCCAGCGAGCCGCTGGCGCCGGGACTGATCGTGCCGATCGATCTGCAGATCTGGCCGACCGGCATGGTATTTCACGCCGGCCAGCAGCTGCAGCTGGCGATCGCAGGCTTCGATTACACGCTCTCACGGCCCGCGGACCGGCCGCGCGCGCTGCCGATGAACAAGGGTATGCACGTCATACACACCGGCGGCCGCTATGATTCCTACTTGCTGGTGCCGGTCATCCCGCCCAGACTCTGAACCCTGTCCCTCGGCCACAACTGCTGCGATGCGAGCCCGAAGCTTGCGCGCGGCCACTGGAGATTGCGCGACCATGACTGAGCAGCCATCGATTGATCTGAAGCGCATTGCGCGCCAGCTGATGCAGGCTCGTGGCTTTCGCACTGACTTCAGTCCCGAGGTTGAGCGCGAGACCGCCGCCGCACACGAACCGGTCTTTGCGGGCAGCACGCTGCGCGATCTGACCGCGTGGCTGTGGTCATCGATCGACAATGATGACTCACGCGATCTGGATCAGATCGAGTATGCCGAGAGCGCCGCTGATGCGGTGCGGATCTATGTCGGGATCGCCGATGTCAGCGTGTTCATCGCACCCGGCAGCGCCACGGATCAGAGCGCACAGCAGAATACGACCTCGATCTATACCGGCGTCGAGACCTTCCCGATGCTGCCTGAGCGCTTTTCGACCGACTTGAGCTCCCTCAACGAGGGCGAAGCGCGCCAGGCGGTTGTGGTCGAGATGCTGATCAGCTCCAGCGGCGAGGTGGGCGCGACTTCGGTCTACCCGGCCATCGTGCAGAATCGCGCGCAGCTGACCTACGATGGGGTCAGTGCGTGGCTCGAGCATCCGAGCGGCGCCCCCTCGAAGCGCACGCAGGAAATTCTGGCCAAGATCGGCGCCAGCAGCGCGCTGCAGGAACAGCTCAGGCTCCAGGATCGCGTGGCTCAGGCCTTGCGCGAGCGCCGCCACACGGCCGGGGCCCTCGAGTTCCAGAGCGCCGAACTGCACCCGAGCCCGACGCCGGAGGGCGGCTTCACGCTCGGCGCCGATGAGCCGAACCGCGCCACGCAGCTGATCGAGGAATTCATGGTGGCCGCGAATGAAGCGACCGATGCTTATCTTGAAGCGCACGGCTACGCGGCCCTGCAGCGCGTGGTGCGCACGCCGAAGAACTGGCCGCGCATGGTGGCATTGGCCGGCGAGCATGGCGGCAAGCTGCCGGCGACGCCCGATGGACCGGCGCTGCAGGCGTTCCTGAGCCAGGCCCGCCAGAAGGACCCCGATCGATTTCCGGATCTGTCGCTCGCGATGGTCAAACTGATGGGGCGCGGTGAGTACGTCGTCAAGGCACCCGGTGCGACACCGCTGGGTCACTTTGGACTCGCG
>JBEKOK010000124.1:0-10245 GCA_049521875.1 Steroidobacteraceae bacterium | reverse complement strand
CCTCGACCAGCGCCGAGATCACATGGGGCAAGCCCTGGCCGCCGTATTCGGGATCGCTGCTCAGTCCGCACCAGCCGCCCTCGGCGAAGGCCTTGTAAGCGGCTTTCCAGCCCGGGGTCGTCGTGACGATGCCATCCACGCAGCGCGCACCCTGCTCATCGCCGGCACGGTTGAGCGGCGCCAGCACGCCGCTGGCGAACTTGGCCGCCTCCTCGAGGACCGCCTCGGCCAGTTCCGGCGTGATCTCGGCGTATGGGGGCAGGCGAGTGCTCGATTGCAGGCCGCCCAACTCGTTGAGCACGAAGCGCATGTCGCGCAGTGGGGCAATGTAGTCACTCATCGTCCAATTTCCTTATCCGCTCGTCAGTTGCAAGAAATCAGCGGGCGCGCCGCAACCCAGCACGCACAGGGCGTGCAGCGCGCGGCGCACGTCTCGCCGCCGCGCGCGGCCGGAGCCCGGTGGCGAAGACCTCGATAAAGGCGCTGGCGATCTGCGCTGCGCTCATCGAACGATCCTCCCGATACCAGTGCGCAATCCAGTTGAGCGCACCGGCCAGCGCGAAGGCCGTCATCCTGGGATCACACGGCTCGATCGAACCATCGCGCATGCCTTCGCGCAGCAGCCGCCGGATCCCCTGGTCAATCTCCGACTTCAGCAGCTTGATCTTGCGGCTCATCTCGGCGCTCAGGTCCAGATCCTCGGCACGCACCATGCACCAGCCGTATTCGGAGGCAATTGCCAGGGCGTAGTCTCGGATCACTTCATCGAGTCGCTCGCGCGCGGGCCGGTCCGTGGCCTGCGAGCGGCGGATCGCGCCGCGAATGCGTTCGAGCCCCGCCATAAAGCACTCGAACAGCAGCTGTTCCTTGTTGGATACATAGTAGTAGATCGTCGGCTTGGACACGTTCAGCGTCGCGGCAATCCGCTCGATCGTCGTGTTGTGGTAGCCGTGGGCATGGAAGGCATGTGCCGCAGCGCGGATTACCGCCTCGCGCTTGATCTCACGGTCGCGCGAACGGACCCGTCGCGCAGGCCAGGGCGAGGCGCCCGCGACCGGGGTGGGCAATGCAGCATTCGGTTCGTTATCGGCCATAGGCAACGGGGCGCTTCCTGTGGGGAGATCCCGAAGGCAGAAGCCGGTGAGGGCTCCGCCGGTATTGCCACTATCCTACCAACGAGTAGAATGCTACGCAACGGTAGGTAATTGCCCTGAAGCTGCGCCCGGTGGCCAGCGCGGGCGCGCCGGCGGGAAGGCATCATGAGCAACACAATGAAAAGAACGGTCGCCTTGCGCGCGGTGCCCACGGCAGAGCCCGCAGTGCCGCTGCGGATCGTGACTGCCGCCTCACTGTTCGATGGCCACGATGCGGCGATTAACATGATCCGCCGCCTGCTGCAGGCGCATGGCGCCGAAGTGGTGCACCTTGGTCACAACCGCAGCGTTGCGGACATCGTGCGCGCGGCCATCCAGGAGGATGCCGATGCGCTGGCCATTTCCTCCTACCAGGGTGGCCACAATGAATACTTCCGTTACCTGATTGATCAGCTGCGCGAGCACGGCGTCGGTCACGTTCGCGTGGTCGTTGGTGGTGGCGGCACGCTGGCGCCGGAGGAAATCCGCGCACTCGAAGCCTACGGCGTGGAGAAGATCTACACGCCAGAGGACGGCCGCCTGCTCGGACTCGATGGCATGATCGAGGATGTTTTGAAGCGCGTTGCAGCTGGGCGCGAGCGTGCTGCGGCAGATGCCGGGCCGTTCGATCCGTCACGGCCCTTCCAGCTGGCGCGTGCGATCTCGGCGCTGGAGACGGCACCCGAGGGCGATGCCACGGTAGCGGCAATCCGTCGTGCGATCGCGGCGGCGCGGCCGCGGACCCCGGTCATGGGATTGACCGGCACCGGCGGCGCGGGCAAGTCGAGCCTGAATGACGAACTGCTGCAACGTTTCCTGCGCCAGTTCCCGACACTGCGGATCGCCGTAGTCGCGATGGATCCAACGCGGCGCCGCTCCGGCGGCGCGCTGCTTGGCGATCGCATCCGGATGAATGCGCTGGCGAGCGATCGGATCTTCATGCGTTCGCTGGCAACGCGCCGCCAGCACCTGGCCACCAGTGCCGTGCTCAAGGACGTGATCGGACTACTTGGGCTCGCAGGCTTCGACCTGATCGTCGTCGAGACGGCCGGCATCGGGCAATCGGACTCGGAAATCGCCGACCTGGTCGATCTGCCGGTCTATGTGATGACCAGTGAATATGGCGCGGCGAGCCAGCTCGAGAAGATCGACATGCTCGATTTTGCCGAGCTGATTGCGCTGAACAAGTTCGAGAAGCGTGGCGGCGAGGATGCGCTGCGTGACGTGCGCAAGCAGTGGCGGCGCAACCATCCGGATCAGCGGCAGCTTGCCGACGAGCAGATCCCGGTGTTTCCGACGATTGCGAGCCGCTTCCACGATCCAGGCGTCAACCGGCTGTTCAGTGCGATCTGTGACTGGCTCAAACGCCACGCGGATTCGGGCGCCCGCTGGCAGGGACGGGACTGGCAGGGTCCACAAACCACTGCCGTGCAGACCCTGTCGCGCGAATCACTGATACCGGCCAGCCGCAGCCGCTACCTGGCAGAAATCGCAGCCAATGGACGGCGTGCGCACGCGCAGAGCCTCAAGTCGGCCGCCGCCGCGCACCGTGCCGGAGCCGTGTACGAATCATTGAAACTCCTTGAAGTGCCGCAACTTCCCGCGCCACTAGAGCCGTGTCTCGATGCGTCGGATGATGCCAATAGCGTGGATGCCAGCGTCCGTGCGCTGCGCCAGGGCTACAACGAGGCGCTGACGCAGGTGGGTGCTGAGGGCCTGGCTGAACTCAAGGCGTGGCCGGAGCGGATGCGCAGCGTTCAGCAGGAGCACTACAGCTTCGCCGTGCGCGGACGGACCGTCACCGGGGATAACTATACCTCGAGCTTGAGCCATTCGCCGGTCCCCAAGATCTCAGTGCCAACCTCCAGCGACTGGGGCGAGCAGGTGAAATTCCTGCTCACCGAGAACCTGCCGGGCCACTTTCCGTACGTGGGCGGCGTTTACCCGTACCGACGCGAGGAAGAAGACCCGATTCGGATGTTCGCCGGGGAAGGGGATCCGGAGCGCACCAACCGGCGCTTCCATTATCTGGCGCGGGGCCACGCGGCGACCCGGCTGTCGACGGCCTTCGATTCGATCACGCTCTACGGCGAGGATCCGGACACCCGCCCTGACATCTATGGGCGGATCGGCAATTCAGGCGTGTCGGTGGCCAGCGTCGATGACATGAAGAAGCTCTATTCGGGCTTCGATCTGTGCGCGCCGGCGACCTCGGTCTCAATGACGATCAACGGACCGGCGCCGATCATTCTGGCGATGTTCATGAATGCGGTCATTGACCAGCGCATCGAGCGCCACCTGCGCGCCAGTGGCGAGTGGGCGGCGGCCGAAGCGCGCATCGCTGCACTGCGCGCGATGCATGCGAAGCCCGAAGAGGGCGCGGCCGGTTACCGCGGCGAGCTGCCAGCAGGGCACGATGGCACCGGTCTCGCGCTGCTCGGCCTCAGCGGCGATCAGCTGGTCGATGCCAACACCTATGCGCGCATCAAGGCCGAGGCGCTCGCGCAGGTCCGTGGCACCGTGCAGGCCGATATCCTCAAGGAGGATCAGGCTCAGAACACCTGTATCTTCTCGACTGAATTTGCGATGCGCATGATGGGCGACATCCAGCAGTACTTCATCGAGCATCGGGTGCGCAATTTCTACTCGGTGTCGATCTCGGGCTATCACATTGCTGAAGCCGGTGCGAATCCACTGACGCAGCTGGCCTTCACGCTGGCCAACGGCTTCACGATCGTCGAGTACTACCGCGCCCGCGGCATGTCGGTCGATGATTTTGCCCCGAATCTTTCGTTCTTCTTCTCCAACGGCATGGATCCGGAGTATGCCGTGATCGGACGCGTGGCCCGGCGGATCTGGGCGCGCGCGATGCGCGATCTGTACGAAGCCGGGCCCCGCAGCCAGATGCTCAAGTACCACATCCAGACCTCGGGGCGGTCACTGCACGCCCAGGAAATCCAGTTCAACGACATCCGGACCACGCTGCAGGCGCTATATGCCCTGTTTGATAACTGCAACTCGCTGCACACCAATGCTTATGACGAGGCGCTGACAACGCCGACCGAGGAGAGCGTACGCCGCGCGGTGGCGATCCAGCTGATCATCAATCGCGAGCTCGGGCTGAACAAGAACCAGAATCCCTGGCAGGGCTCGTTCCTGCTCGAGTACCTGACCGACATGGTCGAGGAAGCTGTATATAAGGAGTTCGATGCCCTGGCTGAGCGCGGTGGCGTGCTGGGGGCGATGGAGACGATGTACCAGCGCAGCAAGATCCAGGAGGAGAGCCTGCACTATGAGCAGCGCAAGCATGATGGTTCGCTGCCGCTGGTCGGGGTCAATACTTTCCTGGCCCCGCAGACCGGTGCCGAAGCGCAGAAAGGTCCGGCACTGATCCGCTCGAGCGATGGCGAAAAGGACGCGCAGGTCGCGGCGGTGCATGGTTTCCAGCGATTGCACGCCGCTCAATCGCCCGCGGCGCTCGAGCGCCTTCGGAGCGTGGCGGCATCGCAGGGCAATGTGTTTGGCGAGCTGATGGAGGCAGTCAAGGTGTGCTCGCTGGGCCAGATCAGTCAGGCGCTCTATGATGCCGGCGGCCGCTACCGGCGCAATGTCTGAAGACTCAAGAGATGTGGATTGCGAGTGACTTATCCGGATGGAAGCGCCCCCGTGCCTGATCAGCCGCAGCCCGACTTGGTGGTTTCGCCCTGTATGGGTACCTGCAAGCTGAATGCGCGTCAGGTGTGCGTGGGGTGCGGGCGCACGATCGAGGAGATTGGCGCGTGGTTTCGCGCCAGCAACGACGAGCGCCGCTCGATCGTAGCGGCCGCCCAGGCCCGTTTCGGCACTGGGCTGACTCAGGTCTAGGCCCGCGGGGCCACTGACTGGCCGCTGAGGGGGCGGGCACACTCAGTGCTGCGTCACCTGGAATCCCCGCTTTTGCAACAGATCGACGAGACCACCGCTACCGACCAGGTGCAGCGCGCCGACGACCACCAGATAGTCCTGGTTGGCATGGAGCATCGGCACAATCTTCTCAAGCCAGCGCTGGTTGCGATCGACGGTGAGCCTGCGGCGCAGGTCGGGAAAATCCTTGAAGTCTTCGTCCAGAAGCCTCTCGAGAGCCCCGGTATCGCCCTGGCGCCAGGCAGACACCGTGGCCTCGATGTCCGCAGCAGCACTGTCCAGACTGGCAAGCGAGAAGCGTACATAGCGCCGCTGCTCATCGAGTGACAGTTGCGAGAAGACGCTGAACTGATCTTCGACGGTTTCCAGTCCAATCAGTTCTTTATTATCGCTCTGCGCCCGCGCCGCCAGCTGCTCATCCACGCCGGCGGAGGCGGCGAAACCGAGCTTGGCCATCTGCGCTTCATCGAGCATCAGTGCCGCAAACCACGGCTGATAGCCCGTGAGCACGTCGGGGTCGACGCCCAGCGCGTTCGCGTGCGCAACAAAGCTTCGATAGAGATCGGGACCGAGAGTGTCGGCCAGCGTCTGCCCCTCGGGCAGCGAGGCGAATTGTATGCTCGCGCCTAGCATTGCTGCGGTACTCAGATCGTTCAGGTTCACTTCAAGCACGACGGTCTTCGACTGCGTGTAGGCGAGTTGCACTTCGGCCGGTAGCGCACTGTCTTCCGGCTTCAGGACGTGCACTGACCCGAGCAGATATACGGTGTTGTGCGCGCCGCGCACCGTCCAGAATGTGTGGTGGGCCGCCGTTGCCAGCGAGGCATAAGCCAAGCCGAAGATCAGACAGAACAGAAATCTTCGCATCAGCTACTCCAGGACTGGACGATGTGGACTGGCTCGGCACAAGTAGCCGGGCACCCGCGAGTACAGTGGGTATAGCACGAACGGGGGCGGATCGGCTCCAACTCGCTGGCGTGGCAACTGCCACGCACCCGCACCTGGCACAGATCATCTGCCATCCTGAATAACGGGCCAGTGCTTGGCTGGTGTACAGTTCCTTGCAGTCGGCGTCCGTCGCAGAGGGCGCAGAGGAGACAAGACGTGCATCCCGCATCGATCAGTGACTATCGCGAGCTGTCGCGCCGGCGCATGCCGCATTTCCTGTACGAGTACGTCGATGGGGGCGCGTATGGGGAAGTCACATTGCGTCGCAACGTGGCCGACCTGGAAGCACTGTCGCTGCGCCAGCGCGTATTGCGCGAGGTCTCGCAGCTGGATCTGTCCACGGAACTGTTCGGAACCCGCTGCGCGATGCCGGTCGCCCTGGCGCCAGTCGGCATGGCAGGCATGTGCGCACGACGAGGTGAGGTACAAGCCGCGCGTGCAGCAGAGCACGCCGGCGTGCCGTTTTGCCTCTCCACGGTGTCAGTCTGCCCGTTGGCCGAAGTGGCGCAGGGAGTTGCGCGGCCGTTCTGGTTCCAGCTGTACATCATGCGCGATCGGGAATTCATGCGTGATCTGATCGGCGAGGCCATTGCGCTCAAATGCTCGGCGCTGGTGTTCACCGTGGATTTGCCCGTCTTTAGCACCCGCTATCGCGACATGCGCTCGGGCCTCGCCGGGTCACCCGGGCTGCGGCGCTCGTTGCGGCGCTTTGTGCAGATTGCGCGGCGCCCCGCCTGGGCCTGGGATGTCGGTCTTCAGGGTCGCCCCCATGTGCTGGGCAATCTGGCGCCGGTGCTCAAAGGCGGCGGTGGCATCGAGGATTACCTCGGCTGGATCGGCCGCAACATGGATCCGACGATCAACTGGAAGGATATGGCATGGGTACGCAGCCTCTGGCCTGGACCGCTGATCGTGAAGGGGATCCTCGAGGCTGACGACGCCCAGGCCGCGGCGGACTGTGGCGTCGATGGCATCGTGGTTTCAAATCACGGCGGCCGGCAGCTGGACGGAGCGCTCTCGGCGGTGCGCGCGTTGCCGGAAATCGTGGCGGCCGTTGGCGATCGTCTGACTATTCTGGCCGACGGCGGTGTGCGCTCCGGACTTGATGTCGTGCGCATGCTGGCGCTCGGCGCCCGCGGCGTGCTGGTGGGCCGGCCCTGGGTCTATGCGCTCGGCGCCCGCGGCGCAGCTGGCGTAACGCATATGCTCGAACTGCTGGCTGCCGAGATGCGAGTGGCGATGGCGCTGACCGGCTGCACGCGCATTGCGGAAATCAACGAACGCATTCTGGCGCGCGACACCTGAACGCGGGCGGCGCTTAGCGGCGCGGCGTCGATCGCGGTTCCGCGCCGCCGCCAGCTTCCAGCGTCGGCCGGTAACTATTCGGCAGGTGCAGCCGATCGAGGCAGTGATCCTCGATGATGGCCGTCTCGGGCAGGCGATTGAAGAGCAGTACGGTGTCCCACGGCTGGGTAAAGGTCGCCGGATCCTCGAAGTGGATCCTCGCCTCGAGCTGCCGACCCTCGTTGATCAGTCGAAAGCGCTCGATCATTTTCATATCATCGGTGTGGGGCAGGCCGGAACCGTCGAGCGCCACTTCCTCGCGCACGCCGACAACGTGGGCGACAAGCGTGTCGCCCTCCCATGAGCCTGAGGAGCGTCCATAGAAGAATGGACCGTCGAAATCAGGCAGGTTCAATCCCATCTCGATGACGCGGACATAACGATTCCACTGGAACATGAACACGACGCGCTCGGGTGACTGACCGATCTGAAACGGCCAGCCCATCTCGAATAGGGTTCGGGGTTCTCCTGGAGGCTTACACTTGGCGGTGTCGTCCCAGGAGCTGTCACCCGCGCGACTGGCCATCAGCCGCTGCTGGTAGATTGTCTGCGCCGCCGCTGTCAGCGGCGGCGCCTCGTGGGTCTCGGTCTGCAAGGCGCTTAGCGGCTGCGCGATCTGCCAGACCCCGGAGAGATCCGGTGGCCCAGGCGCGGCGGCCGGTGTTGGCTGCTTATCGGAAGTGCAACTGGCGCTGCATAGCAGCAGCGCACTGAAGGCGAGGGTCCGCACGCGATACTTGGGGCTGCCCATCACTTGTGGCCCGAGCGGCTGATGTCTTCGGCGTAAGCCGGTCCGAAGCGATCGTTCCCATCCTCGCAGAACTGTTCCAGGTAGGCGCCCGCTTTGCCGAAACTGAAGATTGCCTGCATCGTGTACGGCGCCATACCGCTGGCGGCATCCTCGTAGCTCAGATCATCCTCAAGCTGCGTCCCATTGTTGATCTTGTGGATGTGCTCGATTACGTGCAACGTCGGCGTGGCCATCACGATTTCGTTCTTGAAGTACGTGGTGGGCGGCGGCAGCTTCTGTCCCGGCCGGGTGGCCTGGTCATAGATATCGGAGCCGGGCCGGTGAAAGCTGGTGCCGACATAGCCGAACGTGCCTTGCAGCGCGACGGTGTCCACCACCAGTGTCCTTCCTTCCCAGTGCCCGATTGAATGGCCAGCGTAGCTGGGCTTGAGATCCTTGGGATGTTCGCTATTCAGATAAATGCGCCGCGCGCGCAGGTCAGTGTTCTTGAGCCAGGTGATGACTTCAGGTGTCTGGAAAATCTCGCCGCCACTCGGTTCAACGCCCGGGTCCACCAGGCACAGCAGCGCCAGTTCGTACTTTGAGCGTGTGCGCGGCCCAGGCCGCTCGTTGGCAGCAAAGCTGCGCTCGGACGCACCGCGCCCGTACCAAAAGCCACGCAGATCCTGCGGATCGGCGGCCGAACTCATCGGCGGACCCGGCGCTGCGCCGCCGGGTGGAGCACCAGAGGCACCGGGTGGCGGCCCCGGCTGGCCGGCGGTGCCTCGTCTGCCAGGATCGTTGGCATTGCGGCCGCTTAGATTGCCGCCTACAGGGCCCAGTTGCCGCGCTATATCCTGGTGTCCGGCAGGCACCGCATCCAGATCCGCCGGCGTCACCGGTGCAATCTGCGCGTGCGTCAGCGCAGCGGCGCCAAGGATCAGCGACCCGGTTGCGACGCGGGCCGCCAGGGCCCGAAGCCTAGAATTTAAGCTGCTGACCATCTTTGAAGATCGCCATGAACTCGCCACGCTTGCTGCCATCACGGTACGGAGCAACGACAACCTTGATCTTGTCGCCTGGCCGCAGTGTGTGGCCGGTCCAGCCACTGCGCGACATCCCGTTAAGACCCGGGCCCTCGAGTTCGTAGCTGTCTGAGCCACCTTTGCCATCAGGCACATCGACCGTAATCCAGGCGTGTGGATTGGCCCAGAGAAACTTGCGCACCGTGCCGGTCATCTCGTAGGGCTTGCTGCGGTCAAACGCCGCGGCAGAGTGATGTGCATCGGCTCCAAGGCACCACGAGAGGCTGAGCGCAGCCAGGGTTAGAGAGATTTTCATCTATCGGATCGCGCGTGTTACTTGAGTGTTTGTGCCGAGAAATCGCCAACAGGCGTACGCAGCCTCACTGGCCGGTAAGCCTGCTCGCAACTTCTGGTCAGCTGCTCTGCGGAATGACCTCGATTGTCACATGCGAGAGCAGGCCGAAGTGGCTGAGCTGCGCGCGATAGAACTCGCAGTCGCGCGGCTTGGCGGTCGCAATCGAGATCACCGCCCCCAGGTGTCCGGGCCCCAGGCGCCACAAGTGCAGATCAACTATCCGGTCACCGTTGGACTCGATGGTCTGGCGCAACCGCCGGGTCAGCTGCGCATCCGGGTTCATGTCCATCAGGATTCTGCCGGCATCGCGCATCAGCCCGTAGGCCCAGTTGGCTATCACCAGAGCGCCAATGATACCGGCCAACGGATCCATCCAGTTCCAGCCAAAGGCGCGCGCCAGAACCAGTCCGGTAATCGCAAGCACCGAAACGGCGGCGTCGGCCAGCACGTGAATGTAGGCGGAGCGAATGTTGTTGTCACGGTGCATCGAGGCATGCGCGCCTGCGGGACCATGAGCGTGTTCGTGCTCTTCGAAGATCAGGTGGAAGTCGCTGCCGGCGAATCGCAGCGTGGCCTCAAAGGCGTGCGGCTCGGGAATCTCCTCGAGCGATTCCCAGTAGGCGCCGCGATCCACAAAATGAAAGCTCTGGCGTTCGTTGCCCCCTCGCAGCGTCTCGAGTGCCAGTGAGCCCGCGAGCGGACCGGCAGCTGCGCCGGCGAGTACGGCCCGGAAATGCGGCGGACCCTTGGCCTCATCGATTGACAGCTCGATGGAGCCATCGGCGATGAGGATCCGGCGCGTCTCGC
>JBEKOK010000123.1:0-10309 GCA_049521875.1 Steroidobacteraceae bacterium | reverse complement strand
TGGACCATCTGCGGAACGCCAAGCCGGGGACCCTGGGCCGAGTGCAGTGCCATGAACACGCCGCCGACCAGATTGCCGATCGCCAGCGACAGCGCCGCCCAGCCAAAGGACAACGCAAATTGAGTCACCGCCAGTCCGCCCGTGACGACGGTGAGCAGCATCAGATTGGCGCCGAACCAGACTGTGAACAGATCGCGCGCGCGGCCATGCCGCTCGTTGAGCGGGATTGGCTGAATCGTGATCAGTTCCCGCCGCAGTGCTTCTTCGTGTGCAGACACAGCTCTAACCCGCCCGATACTGGTTGCCCCCCGGCCATGCCTATTCTGCGTGATTTGCGGCCAGGCGGGGACCGAATTGCAGTGATCGCTAATCCAACGAGGACCGGGTTGCAGGTGCACAGCAGTCACAAGTGGCCACGGCGCGGCCAGGCAAATCTCGCGGCGCACGAGTGCGCCGCGGATTTCGTCCATACCGACGGTTGGTACCGCGAGCCGCCACTTAGGTTCATGCTTGTGACTGCGGGGGCGTCTGTCGCCATTTGCTCCGATTGCACTCGAGTTGCGGCAGGTTCGAATCCGTATACTGACGGCGATGACGTGGGGGCCAGCGACCGTGGCGCATTTCGAGAAGATCCCGGAGCCCGCCAAACTAACCTACCGACGAGCCAGGCTCACGACTCTGGTCGGCGCGCTTGTGCTCGTTGGCCTCGCGTGCGACGCCGATGCAGCTGACGCGCCTTGGACAGCCTCGATAGCGGGAACCACCGACTACGTGTATCGCGGCGTCTCACAAGCCTACGACAGCGGCGCACTGCAGCTCGGCCTCAATTATCAGAGTCCACAGGGCTGGTTCGCAGGTTCCTGGGCTTCGAACGTCGCCCCTTATCCCTTCGGCACATCCGCTGTTGAGCTTGATCTTTACACCGGCCTGCGCCGAACGCTGAGCGATGACTTCAGCGCTGCGCTGACCTACACCCACTACCAGTATCTTGATGATTCGCGACCAGCCCGCTACAACTACGACGAACTGTCAGTCTCGGTGGGCTACCTTGATCAATTGGTAGCCACAGTCTCCTACCAGCCCGACAGCACCTCCTACTCGGAACTTGGGTTTGCCGCCCGCCGGCCAAGTCTTGCCTATGAGCTGGCTGGCCGCTGGCCACTCCCCCAGGGGTTCGCCCTGACAGGCGGAGCTGGCTACTACGACCTGCAGCACCTCTTCGGCGTCAGCTACTGGGCCGCAAACGCCGGGGCGCAATTCACGTACCGACGCATCACGATTGACCTGTCCCACTTTTTCGTCGATTCCACGGTCGAACGGCTTTATGAGCAAGCCGATGCCAACGGCGATTGGGTTATTACAGTGCTCTACCACCTCTGAGCCAGGCGGCGCCTGCGCCTGCAAGCGCGCACAATGAACCTAGCGCCGCTGCCAGGGTACATACCGTTGGCAGCACTGTTTTGCCGGTCGCCGGCATGGGGTAACTCATTGGATCACGGGGACTTTAGCTACGATCCGGGTGGAGTTGGAGGCGGCGCCAACGCGCTGGAGCGCGAGTTGCTGCGCCGTGTTAGCGCCGGAGATCGCGACGCTTTCCGCGATCTGTACCTGCGTTACCATCGCCGCCTGGCCCGATTCCTGACCCGTCTTCTGCATCGCTACGCGGACGCCGAAGAAATCATCAACGACACGCTCTGGATCGTGTGGCAACGTGCCGGCGAATTCCGGAATGCGTCGCGGGTATCAACCTGGATCATGGGCATCGCCTATCGACGTGCGTTGAACATGATCCGGCGCGCGAGCACCCATGAACGCATCATGACGCTGCAGACGGCCGACGCCGAAGCGAGCGTCAGCGACAGCGCCCAGGCGCTCGAGGAGCGTCAGCTGCTGGATGCTGCGCTCGCGCAGTTGCCGCTGGAGCAACGTCTGGTGCTTGAGTTCACCTATTACCTTGATCATTCCTGCGAGGAGATTGCCGAGATCATGGAATGCCCGGTCAACACTGTGAAGACACGGATGTTTAACGCCCGTCGCAAGCTTCGAATTATTTTGTCGGGATCCGCGCACGGACTGGAGACACGCAATGAGTAAGCCCCCGGAAGAAGGCCGCTGCGAGGAGGAGGCCGCGCGCCTCCTGCCCTGGTATGCAGCCGGAAGGCTTGAGGCCGTCGACGCCGAGCGCGTCACGCGTCATCTCGAGCGCTGCGCCATCTGTCGCGATGATCTCGCGCACGAGCGGACCTTGCGGGCGTTATTGAAATCCGAGTCTGGCGTCGAGTATGCGCCGCAACCCGGTCTGGCCAAGACACTGGCGCGGATCGACGAATTGGACCGTGAGGCGCCTGGTACGCCACTGTCTCCGGAAGTGCACTCCGCAGTCCCGACGCGCCGAGTCACTACGACCCACTGGCTCGCCGCAGCGGCACTGCTACAGGCCGTTGCGCTGGGCATACTGGGCACGCTGGTGTATCACCGCGCTTCGGACCCGAGCCATGATGCGCGCTTCGGCACCCTGACTTCAGCAACCGCTCCGCTCGGCGGCGCGGCGCATATTCGTGCAGTTTTCTCCGGGACGCTGCCGCTTGCTGCCCTCAAGAGCCTGCTCACCGAAAACTCACTGAGCATCGTCGCCGGGCCCAGCGATGCCGGAGCCTACACGCTGGCGTTTACGACATCGCCAACGGATGAGGTCCGAGTAAGCCACGTGGTTGCTGTGCTGCGCAGCCATCCGGAGGTGATATTCGTCGAGCCCGCGGTCAACGATGAGGCCGGCGTGCAGTGAAGAGGCTCGCCTGCCTGCTGGCCGTATGCCTTAGCGCGTGCAGTTCGGCCCCGGCGCTTCGTGCCAGTGCCACACTGCCCCCTGCGGCGCTCGTGGCTTCCGCAGGCTATGTGGTCGTCACTGTGCGCAACCCAGTGAACCTGCCTACCGCGCACGCGGCCTCCTCTCCTCGCGGCTACGATAATGTGGGTCCGTATCTGGCCGGCAGCATCGCGCGCGCTACAGCGCACAGATTGTCCCGAGAATATGGACTGCGCGAAACCGCCAGCTGGCCGATTGCGTTGCTGGCTGTGCACTGCCTGGTTTATCAGCTGGCCCCGGGCGCCGATCAGGCGCTGCTGGTTGCTAAGCTGTCCCGGGATCCGCAGGTCGAGTCGGTGCAGCCGCTGCTGGCCTTCGAGGCAGCGGCACATCCCTACAATGATCCTTATGCGCAACTGCAGCAGAACGTGCAGCAAATGGATGTTGAAGCAGCGCATGGATTCAGCCGCGGGGCCGGAGTCAGGGTCGCGGTCATTGACACCGGCATCGAAGCCAACCATCCCGATTTGCCACCGACGGTGCTGGTACGGAATTTTGTCGACAACGATTCAGCCGCATTCAACAGCGATGCACACGGCACTGCGGTGGCAGGTCTGATAGCCGCCGTTCCGGATAACGGCATCGGCATCGTCGGCATCGCCCCCGACGTCACCCTGCTGGCCTACAAGGCTTGCTGGCGTGCCGCGGCAATTGGCATCCGCGCGGTCTGCAACACCTTTACTCTTGCCCAGGCGCTGGCGGCAGCGATAGAGGCGCATGCCGATATCATCAACCTGAGCCTGGCCGGACCGAGCGATCCTCTGCTCACCCGCCTCGTCCGGCGCGCCATCGACTCCGGCATCATCGTCATCGGCGCGGTACCGCCGGGGAATATCGCCGGTGCTTTCCCGACCGACATCCCCGGAGTCATCGCCGTGGACGCGATCGAGGGCCACCGCGCTACGCCTGGTGTCCTGCTGGCGCCAGGCCACGATGTCTTGTCGCTCGCACCCCAGGGCCACTACGACTACTACTCGGGCAGCTCCCTCGCCACGGCCGAAATCACCGGCATCGTGGCGCTGCTGCGGTCACGGCACCCGCATCTGAGCGGCCAGGAAGCCGTGGCGCTGCTCGAAACGGGCTCGCCCTCGGTACCTGATGCCTGCGCGGCCCTTCGCGCACAGCTGCACAAGAGTGGCTGCAGCTAAGTGCAGCGGCTGGCCGGAGTGCCTACGGCCATCGCACGGGACGATGGACTGAATTCCTCGGCCTGAACCCGGATGATGCCCGCCCGGCCTCGGGCATCATCCGCCTCATGGTCAGCTCGTCAGCTTCTTAGTAAGGACTGGAACCCGAAGGCATCGTGGTTGGCGCAATCGTGCCAAACACGCCGTCGGTCTGATCCGCAAACCCCGCGGTATAGAACAGCGTGTTGAGCGGCTTGTCCGCATCGCCATTCCCGAACACCAGCGACCAGAGACCGGGAATCGAGACGGTCCCCCCGTTGCTGACGGACAACGCACCCATTGATGTGCCGGTTGAAGAAAAGATATTGATGTGCCCATCGCCAAAATTGCCGATCAGCAGATTCCCACCCAACGTGCCGAATCCGCTCGGTACCACCGCGATACCCCACGGTGCGTTGAGAGCACCGGCCGAGGCAAAGCGACTGACAAAGTTGCCGCTGAAGTCAAATACATCGACATAGCCGAGGCCGGCACCGGTCACTTCATCATGCATGGCTGCATCCTGCATGGCGTAGGTGACATACAGCTGATCCTGAACCACCGTTATGCCAAACGGTACGAAGCCGGCGGGCATCGTCGGGTCCTGAAACTTGCCCTGCATCGCCGCGGGTTTGGAGAAGTTGGTATCGAAAACATCGACCTTGTTGTTGTGCAGGTCGGTCGCATAGAGGTACGCGGCACCGTTGAGCGTGGCGATTGCGAGCCCCTTGTAAACCGCATGGTTGGCGCCGTTGAGCACCCCATCGTCGTAGGCTGTGACTGCGCTCGCGCCACTGTCGGCCGCCCACCCGCTGAGTACGCCGCCTTCGCCGTCAAAGATAAACAGAGCCGACTCCTGACCCATGCCAGTCGCAATCATGAATCCGCCACCGCCGTTGTATACCTGCCCGGTCGGGTTGGATGGGACGCCAGCTGCCGAGGCTGGAATCGCGATGCCGACATCCGTGGAACCAGTTACGGCATTGGTTTTTATTTCTCCCGTCCCGCTGTAGAGCGTGGAGAGATTGTTGTTGTTATCGGCGATCCAGAAGGGCTGCCCTGGAGCGAATGCAATCCCCCAGGGATTTTGCAGGTTTGAGTCGATGATCGTTGAAACCGCAACGACACCGACGCTATTGGAAACCAATGCGGTATCCGAAAATCCGCTCACCGGGGCTGCGGATCCAGAACCCCCACCACCGCCGCCACACGCGGCCAGCAGCAATCCACAGGCCACACCCACGAGCGGCGCGATGCTGTATTTTCCTTGAACGCAGAGAGGCAATTTCATGGTCAATCTCCGTAAGACAAGCAGTTGAATTACGGAGATGAGTACCTGCCGCTGGCCGGCCGGTTCTATGCGCGCAAGCAATTCGACGCGCGCTCAGCGATTCAAATGTTTTTAACTTGCTGACTGAACCTGCTGCCGCTGGGAAGCTACTCAACACAAAGAGCAGCACTGCCACGCGACTCTCTCATCCGCAATGCCCCGCCGAACCCGACGGAGCTGTCATCGAGCCTCGGGCACTCACGGCACGTATGGCGTTTACTGCAACGCCGGCGCAGCGGACTGCAGTGCTGGGCCTGAGCCGGCGCCATGGCGTAAGATAGCAATCCGCGTGAGAGTTCCAGTTACAGCGCCGGTCGGGGAGAACCAGCCAACGCCGCCTGAAAAGCGGCCGATGCCGGTACGCGTACTCATTGTGGACGACGAGCCACTGGCAAGGCGCAACCTGACGGTGCTGTTGGGCAAAGATCCGGACATCGGGGCGATCACCGAATGCGCCTCAGGGCAGAGCGCAATGGAAGAGATCCGCCGCTCGATGCCCGATCTGCTTTTTCTTGATGTACAAATGCCAGAATGCGATGGCTTTGATGTGCTGGAGCTGCTGGGCAGCGATGCGCCATCAACAATAATATTCGTGACGGCGCATGACGAGTACGCGCTGCATGCCTTTGATGCCGGCGCGCTCGATTACCTTCTGAAGCCCTTCGACGACGCGCGTTTTCAGCGCGCGCTCAAGCGTGCGAAGGAGAAGCTCGCGCTTTACACGGCCCGGCGGCGCATCCGTCCGGATCGGCTCGTTATCAAGAGCCCGGGCCAGGTGCTGTTCCTCAACATTGCTGACATTGACTGGATAGAGGCCGCGGATTATTACGCCTGCATCCACGTCGGAGACCAGACGCACATCATGCGCCGGACACTCCAGGAGCTGGAGCGGGACTTGGGCGAGGATCAATTCATCCGCGTCCACCGCTCCGTTATTGTGAATCTCGAGCGGGTTCGGGGCCTGGAGCTGCAAAGTGACGGTGAATCGGCGGTCATCCTGGACTCCGGCGACCGGCTGCGTTTAAGCCGCCGTTTTCGCAAGCGCCTGCAGGAGCGGATGGAAAAGAAGTCCTCTCGCGCCTGATGGGGTCGGCCGCCGGCCGAGCCTCAGGCCGAAGCCGCAGTCGGACCGAAGCCTCTGGCCGACTGATCAGCAGAACTCATCGCCGTCGCCCGTCGCATCATGTCCAACATCGGCACGGGAACCGCGAGGTGAAAGCCCTGCGCAAAGTCCACGCCCACGACCACCAGGGCGGTCAGAATGTCATCGCTCTCGACCGACTCGGCCACGGTCTGGATGCCCATGACCCGGCCAATATGGTGTATCGCCTCCACCACCGCGTAGTCGACCGAGTCGGTGGTCATGTCTTTCACGAAATCGCCATCGATCTTCAGGTAATCGACCGGCAGACTACGCAGATAACCGAACGATGACATGCCACTGCCAAAATCATCGAGTGCGATCGGACAGCCAATCTCCTTCAGGCGATTGATCAGCTGCGCGGCAATGGCCAGATTGGCAATGGCCGTGGTTTCCGTCAGCTCAAAGCCAATACTGTACTTGGGCAACCCGAACTGCTCGAGTTGCGAGCGGACGAAATCCGCCAGCCCGGCATCATTCACCGAAGCGCCGGAGAGGTTGATCATGCACGTTGGAATCATGCCGTGGCGACTGCGCAGCTCTGCGAGCGTACTGCAGGCGTTACTGATCACCCAGCGATCGATTCTTGGCATCAGGCCATAGCGCTCGGCCGCCGGAATGAAGGCCATCGGCGCGACCAGCGTTCCATCATCTTCCACCAGTCGCAGCAGCAACTCGAAACGCGGTGCCTCATTGCCGGCACGTAACTTGGCCGGCTTGGTAATGGGCCGAATTTCCTGCGCGTACAACGAGAACCGCCCGGTCTCGAGCGCGGTGTTCAGCCGCTCGACCCACTGCATCTCCCCGCGTCGGGCGCGCATCTCCTGATCTTCCGGGCGATAGAACTGGACTCGATTGCGTCCATTGTCCTTGGCCAGGTAGCAGGCCTGGTCGGCGGCGCTCAGGGCATCGTCGACACTCGAGAGGCTCTCAGTCAGCGACAACACGCCGATACTGACGTTGACCACAAAGGCCCTGCCCTCCCAGCTGAAGCGCAGTTCGGAGATGTGACGACGAATTGATTCGGCCACGGTCATCGCCAGGCTCTGCGGGCAGGCCGAGAGCAGCACGCCGAACTCGTCGCCACCCAGTCTCGCCAGGACATCGGTTTCACGCAGCTTCTGCTTTACCGCCCAGGATACCTGGCAGATAAGTTCGTCACCGGCGGCATGCCCACAGGTGTCGTTGATCACCTTGAACTGATCCAGATCGAGGTAGAAAAGCGCGTATTCGGTGCCGAAGCTCCGTTGATCCTCGATCGCGAGTCTCAGGCGGCTCTCGAATTCGCGCCGGTTGGCAAGCCCTGTCAGCGCATCGTGTGTGGCCTGATGCTGCAACTGGGCAGCGAAAGCCTGCTCCTGGGTGATGTCGCGCAGCACGAATACGATGCCCGTGACCCGGCCCTGGGAATCGCGAATGGGCGCCGCACGCTCGTGAATCGGTACCGTCGTGCCGTCCCGTCGGCGCAGCACGGAGCCGTCGGTTGCACCGCTGTGCTGTTCACCGGCCAGAACGCGATTGATGGCGCTGTCGTCAGTGAAGCGCCGGGACTCGGGCAGTATCGCGAGGACCGTCGCGAGGGACTGACCTTCGGCGTCACTCGCGGTCCAGCCGGTCAGCTGTTCGGCGGCGCCATTCATGTAGGTGACCTTCTGCGACTCATCGGTGCACAGCACGGCATCTGCAATGGATTCCAGCGTGACGTGCGAGCGCGCCTGTGCGACGTAGGCCTGCTCCTGAGTCTCGTGAAGTGCACGCTCGATACGCTCGCTGCGGCGGATCGTAATGCGCGATATGGAGGCACCGATGCCCACCAGCACCGTAATGCACAGGGTGAGAAATATCGACAGCAAATCCAGCACGTGGCGCGAGGTGTTGCCAAGGGAGGTGGAAAAATCATCCTCAAGCGGCGCCACTCGAACGTGGATCTGCTCAGCACTCGCCAGCAGGCGGTTTACATTCGCCGTCTGCCTTATTGGTGAAACCATGGCCGAATGCAGTTGCTGCCCGACCTCATCGAGCTGAATAATGAGTGCATCGCCCTGGGTCCACGCGTCGATTGGCCGCGCCATAAGCCGCGAGTCACGAAACAGCCGGAACAGCCGCATCATGCCGGGGACATCATCGGGATGGTTGCGCCCCGCAATGAGGCCCCGGCTGGCCAGCTGATAATCCGGGTCCGCGGACTGGAGTTGCAGGCGGGCCGTGCGATCTCCCAGCGGCACTCCAAGTTCGTCGCGAAATCTTTGGTAATACTCGGGTGCGCCAGTGGCGGCATAGCGGCGCAGCTCGGCCAGGGCCTGGCGCTCGGCCTTTGACCACATGCCTTCGCCATTCACAAATGCCCGTACCGAAGAGAGCGTGCTCAGACTGGCGATACACAGCGAGAGCATCAGCGCGGCAATGACAATCAGCGGCCAGATGACCGAATGCAGTTTTCGGTCCAGCGAGACTGGCGTCGGCAGCTGTTGCACGGAGCTCATGACTCCAATCTTAAGTCGAATGTAGCGGCTTATCGACCACATGGGACGCAGCCTGAACCGGTAAATCAGGGCGGTCCCACCATATGTCTAACCAGTATCGAAAATGTGTGCGTTGGTTCCGGAGGCTATGCGACTTAGTGCATGGGCTACATGCAGCACATTGAGAATGACTGCGACTGCGCTGAAATGCGGGTTTTGCGACGCACCATCAAAGCAACCTCTTAGCAGGCGTTACTTGGCGCTTTTCATTCGCTCGGGCGTGCAGGCCCACTGGAAGTTCGATTCGCTCTGCGTGCCTGGAACGATCGGGCTCCAGGGAGATTCCTTGGGATCAATGCTCGCATCCTGCTCGGTACCTTTTAGATTGTTGCCCGCGTAGTAGATGATGGCACTGGCGCGGGCTCGATCCTTGGCGCAGTCAAAATCCACGCGCTGGACTTCACTGAAGTAGGTTTCGCTATCGGCGCTTTTCTGAGGCTCGGCATATTCCTGCCGCAGCCATACCGACATGACCTGACCGGAGCGTTTTAACTGGTGATCGGTGACGAAGACTGCCCAGGAGCCATCGCCCGCAACCGTGCGAAATTCCCAACCTCCGGATAGTAGCGGATCGAGCGTATGGACCCAGGCCATCGGATCAGCGCGGCGCGCTTCCCGCTCCTGGCTGAGCTTCTCGGCCCGTGCCTTTTCGGCGGCGCGCGCCTGCGCCTCCTGGGCATCCCAGAGCTTTTGTTGCTCGGGCGTCTGGGCGCCCACCGGCGTACCAGCACCAGCCAGACAAACTGCCAGGACGCACAGCGCGGCCAACCTCTTGTCCATTACCCTCTCCTGTAATTCGCACGCGTTCACGGCGAGCTCAATGCATCGCTCGCGAGCCGTCATTCGCTGGCCCGTCCGAATCAGATTCTCTCGCCGCCCATGATACCAGCGGGCCCGGCGCCGCTCTTCCCATTGGGATCGGAATCTGCCATTTTCTAGCGGCCGGCCCCGCGGCAACCCTCTTGAAGCTGGAACTCCCCTATGAGCACACGCATACCGGCCACGCTGATTCCAGGCGATGGCATCGGTCCGGAAATTGTCGATGCGACCTTGGCCGTGCTCGAGGCACTGCAGGCGCCGTTTGACTGGGATATGCAAATCGCCGGACTGGCCGGCGTAAAGAGCTCTGGCGATCCGTTGCCGACCCAGACGCTGGAGAGCATACGCAAGACGCGCCTGGCGCTGAAGGGACCGCTTGAAACGCCGTCTGCCGGTGGCTATCGCTCCTCCAACGTACGACTGCGCGAGGAGTTCAATCTTTACGCCAACCTGCGTCCGGTGCGG
>JBEKOK010000122.1:0-10357 GCA_049521875.1 Steroidobacteraceae bacterium | reverse complement strand
GTCTCGGCCCAGTTTCCCGATGCGCTCTACAAGCGGGTCGAGTGGGCCGACTCGGCTGCAGCGGTGCTTGCCCAGGCGGATGTTCTGCTGACCGTGCAGCCTCCCGATCTGGCGCAGATCGGCGCGCTGCGACCTGGCAGCGTCGTGATCGGCTACATGCAGGCCCACGCGCGACCGGCCGAGGTCAAGGCGCTGCGCGATCGTAAAATCTGCGCCTTCGCGATGGAATTCGTGCCGCGCATCTCACGCGCCCAGTCGATGGACGCACTGTCCTCGCAGGCGGCGATCGCCGGCTACAAGGCGGTACTGATCGCCGCGAATACACTGGATCGCTTTCTGCCGATGCTGACGACCGCTGCCGGCACGATCCGCCCGGCGCAGGTGCTGATCGTCGGCGTGGGTGTTGCCGGTCTGCAGGCGATCGCCACTGCACGGCGCCTCGGCGCCGTCGTGGAAGCCTACGATGTCCGCAGCGCTACCAAGGAGCAGGTGCGATCGCTCGGCGCAAAGTTCATCGACACCGGAGTCTCGGCCGAGGGCCAGGGCGGCTATGCGCGCGAGCTCACCGAAGAAGAGAAGGCGCAGCAGCAATCGGTGCTTGAGGCACGCGTAGCGGTGGCCGATGCGGTCATCACCACGGCCTCGGTGCCCGGGCGTCGTGCACCGCGCATCATCTCGCGTGCCGCGGTCGAACGCATGAAGGCCGGGGCCGTGATCATCGATCTTGCGGCAGAGTCCGGTGGCAACTGCGAATTGACGCGTGCCGGCGAAACCGTCGTGCACCAGGGGGTGAAGATCGTAGGTCCGGTGAACCTGCCGGCGCAGCTTGCCTACCACGCCAGCGAAATGTACGCCCGCAACCTCTACAACTTTCTCAAGCCGGCAATCGACAAAACCGGTGCGCTCGCGATCGACTGGCAGGATGAGGTCTTTGAAAAATCCTGCCTGACCTTCGATGGGACAATCAAACACGAAGCCACGCGCAAGGCGCTGGAGATTGCAACATGACCGGTATCGTCGCCCTCTACATCTTCATGCTGGCCGCGTTCACCGGCTACGAAGTCATCTCGCGCGTGCCGGTGATCCTGCACACACCACTGATGTCGGGGTCTAATTTTGTCCACGGCATCGTGCTGGTCGGCGCGATGGTGGCTCTGGGAAATGCACACACGACTCTTGAAAAAACCATCGGCTTCATCGGTGTGCTGCTGGCGGCGGGCAACGCTGTGGGCGGATATGCAGTAACCGAACGGATGCTCGAGATGTTCAAGTCCAGTGGCAGCAAGGGTGGGCCTAAGAAGGGAGCACACTGATGCCTGCCGCATTCGATCGAGAGTTGGTAATTCAGGCCAGCTACCTGGTCACGGCGTTTCTGTTCATCGTCGGCCTCAAGCGCATGAGCTCGCCGGTGAGCGCACGCAGCGGCATCCTGTGGGCCGGCGCCGGCATGGCGCTCGCGACCGCGATCACCTTCATCTATCCGGGCCTGTCCAACTACCCGCTGATCATCATCGCGATCATCATTGGTGGCGTCATCGCCTGGGTCAGTGGCCGGCGCGTGGCGATGACCGACATGCCGCAGATGATTGCGCTCTACAACGGCATGGGCGGTGGCGCGGCCGCTGCCATTGCAGCGGTCGAGCTCTATCGTGGCGAGCACCTGCCACTGCCGATCGCGATCCTGGCCGTGATCGGCGGCCTGATCGGCGCCATCTCGTTCAGCGGCAGCCTGATCGCCTTCGGCAAGCTGCAGGGTCTGATCAAGCGCTCGTTCCGCTTTGGCGGCCAGCAGATTCTCAACATGCTGATCCTGGTTGCGGCCCTGGTTCTCGGCGCGCTGCTGGCACATGGCATCTACACCTCCACCGGCTTCGTCACCGCCTTCTTCGTCGTTGCCCTGGTACTTGGCCTGAGCATGACGATGCCGATCGGTGGCGCCGACATGCCGGTCGTGATCTCCCTCTATAACGCGCTGACCGGACTGGCAGTGGCCTTCGAGGGCTTCGTGCTCGGCAATGCCGCGATGATCATTGCCGGAACGGTTGTCGGCTCGGCCGGCACGCTGCTGACGCAGCTGATGGCGCGTGCGATGAACCGCTCGCTGGGCAACGTGCTGTTCTCGGGCTTCGGCGACACTGGCGGTGCCGCCGCGAGCGGTGCGGTAAGTGGCAGCATGAAGCCGATCGAGGCCGCCGACGTTGGGGTCATGATGGCCTTCTCGCAGAAGGTGATTATCGTTCCGGGCTATGGCATGGCTGTGGCGCAGGCCCAGCACAAGGTATGGGAGCTGTGTCAGCTGCTGATCGATCGCGGCGTCACGGTGCGCTTCGCAATTCATCCGGTGGCTGGGCGCATGCCAGGCCACATGAACGTGCTGCTGGCCGAAGCCGGCGTGCCCTACGATCTGATCGCGGATCTCGATGAGATCAACGCCGAATTCGAGACTGCCGATGTGGCGCTGATCATCGGTGCCAACGATGTCGTCAACCCGGTGGCGCGCAACGACAAATCGAGCCCGATCTACGGCATGCCGATTCTGAATGCCGACAAGGCCAAGAATGTCATCGTCATCAAGCGCGGCCAGGGAGCGGGATTCTCGGGCATCGAGAATGCGCTGTTCTATCTCGACAACACGCGCATGCTCTACGGCGATGGCCAGGCCGCCGTCAGCCAGCTGATCCAGGCGGTCAAGGCAGTCTGATCGCCCGGCGCCGCGCTAGCGGCCCGCGAGCAGCCAGAGCTTGTTGGCGCGGCCTGTCAGGTCGTTCTCGCTCCAGCTCTCGCCCACTTTGTGGGGCGTGAACGGATAACAGGTCGCCTCGCTGTAGAGCTCGCGCTGCTTCTCGGCGCCAATGCGGATGCGCGGCGCCGCGACCCACAGGCACAGCTGATAGCTCCCGGAATCAGCGCGCAGCGTATAAGTGCCCTCGCGTCCCTCGATGCGGAAGGGCCCATCGATGTCCGGCTGCTTGGCCTGCACACCCAGATCATAGAAGGCGTAGTAGTGCCCATCGCGGTTCAACCACACGCGACACACGGCCTTGCTCACCTGGTTCTGGCACGCGAGCGTATTGTCGTAGTAGGCGGCGAGTGGATCGGCAGGCGGCGCTGCCGCTTGTGCGAGCAGTGGCAGCAAGCAGGCGCCGGCGAGAGCGGTCAGGTTCAGCGTATGAATTTTCATGGCGAGGCTCCGACTACTGGTGCCCGGGAATGAGCAGCAATTTGTCCTTGCTGGCCTGCCCGGGCAGTGGATCGTCATCCTCGAACCAGGAATCGCCGACATGATGCGGACCCAACGGATAACACATGCCGTTGAAGAAGCGCTCCGCCATGTTGCGCCCGGACTCCTTGATCTCCTGTGGCGTCATCGTCGACGGATCGACGCCACGCCTGCAGGTGGTATGAAAATCCGCGGTGTGGCACAGCATCATGGTCGGCGCGGCGCCCGGTACCGGCGGCGGCCCCATCATCGGTCGCGGCACGCCCGGCAGGAACAGCATGTTGGTCGTGTCCCAGAACTGGCACACCGGCACCTTGCCATCGGGTCGCATCGGCCCGACCTGATAGTGGCCGGTATGCGCGCCGTTCTCATCGAAGTTGATGAAGCTGCCATCGCGGCTGAGCCACAGATGGCACAGATCATTGCCGGTGACCGCTGCCGCGCAGACCAGCGTGTTGTCGTAGTAATTCTCGAGCGGATCCACCCAGCTGACGCTGGTCGACTTGGCGGTATCGCTGATCGGTGAGAGTACCGGCGCATCCGCGGCACGTGTGCGACTCAGTACCAACGCGAGCGCCAGACACCCGGCGAGCGCCGCGAGGCGGCGCGCGCTCCAGATCGCATGCACTCCAGGCAGACTCTGCATGGCTTTTTCTCCCCGCCCAAATCAGCCGTTATAGGTTTTCACCGTGTGGCACCACATGAATGATGCGCTACACGCCTGCCGGCGTGGCCGGCATAGGCTGTGATTATTGCCCTGCTCTCAGGAATGCAGGCATTGGGTTATCTGATGCGGCTCGACAGATTTGCCGATGCCGCCGCGCGCCGGCCGGCGCTTAGCGACAGTGGCGCGAGGGCACGAGCTCCGCCACGACGACCTGGCGCAGCTTGCGGCCAGGAGCATGCTCAGAGAAGCGTGGCTCGGGTGTTAGGGCCGCGCCCCTTGGCGGCGCTCACGCGCCTGCTCAAGCATGCGCCGACGCTGCTCGGGCGTCGCCTGACGCCAGCGCTGGCGCAGTGCCTGGCGCTGTTCAGGCGCCAGTTGCCGAAACTTGCTGAAATTCTCGCGCACCGCGGCCTGCTGATCCGGAGGGAGCGATCGAAACTGCTCGTACTGCTTGCGGATCTGGGCGCGCCGCTCTTCCGGCAGCGAATTCCAGGACTGGAAACGGCTGCGGGCATTGTCCTGCTGTTGCGGGCTCATCTGCGACCAGCGCAGCGCACCGCGCGCCAGCGCCTGCTGTCGCGCAGGCGGCAGATCCGACCATTTGTCGGAAAAGCTGCTGAGTGTCTGCTGCTGCGCCGGGCTCAGGCTCGACCAGCTGACGGCCGCCGCGCCGTCATCGGCCGCGAAGGCGAGCGGCGAGGCAAGCAGCAACGTCGCCAGGATCAGGTGTGTCCAGCGCTTCATGTGCCAGTTCCCTTCGGCGGCGGCTTCGGCGTCGCCGAGGACACCGGATCCGTCGGCGTCGCGCCGGGGTATTGTTTGGCCACTTTGCTCACGTCAGTTCGCTCCAGATACTCAGACCAGCCCGGTCCTTCCGAATCCACAGACCCAAGGAATTCGAGCAGATCGCCGTCCACCGGCGCTTTGCTGTTCTGCGCTACGGCCACACCGCTCAGCAGAAACAGGACTTGCCATGCGCGTAGCTTCAAGTACCAGCCGTCCCACCACTCGTTCCCGTCGCTTCGCCTGCCGCCCACTCATAGAAGTCAAAGTCGGCCGCAGGGCCCGATGCCGGCTGCTGATCCTGTGTCAGGTCAAAGGCCTCCGAATCGGCCAGCATTTCAAGATCATCAATCGGGCTGGCCACGGTGGCAACGGTCACCGGCGTCGGAGCGCCCAGATGTCCGCCGGTGAACACCAGCGCCAGCAGCACCACCGAGGCTGCCGCGCCCGCCGGCGCCCAGCGCTGCCAGATCGGAGCACGCGGCGCAACGCGCAGCCGATCGAGCGCAGCGTGCCGGGCCTGCGTCAGGCGCGAGCGCACATGGCCGCTCAGCTCCTCGGTGCTGGCCTCCAGCAGCGCGCGCATGCGCACTTCGAATTCGGTTTCGGTGTTGTCGGTAGTCATGTCCAGAACTCTCCAAGCTCGACCCGCAGCGCCTGCAGCGCACGGAAATAATGTGTCTTCGCACTCCCTTCGGAACAGCCCATCGCGGCCGCCGTGCCGGCAACATCGAGGCCCTCGAGGTTGCGCAGCAAAAACGCCTCGCGCTGACGTGGCGGCAGCTTCGCGAGCGCCGTCTCCATCGCTGCGCGCAGATCCTCGGCGTGCAACTGGGCCTGTGGGCCTGGGCCCGGATCCGGCGCCTGGGCGATCGGATCAATGCCTTCGTCGCCGTCCTCGGAATTCCACGGTACCCATGACAGCAGCCGACCACGAACGCTGCGGTGGCGCTGCATGTCCCGGATGCGGTTCTCAAGGATCCGGTAGAACAGCGGCCGCCACTCCTCGGAGGGGCGTTGCGCATAGCGGCGCACCAGCTGCAACATCGCATCCTGAACAGCGTCCAGCGCATCGTCCTCGTCGCGCAGAGCGATGTGCGCCATCCGGAACGCTTTACGCTCGACGCCCGCGAGAAAGACGTCCATTTCCCGCGTGCCTTGCTGCGTCGTATCCTGCAATGGGTCATTCCTAAGCGGAGCAGTTGCCGCGGCGCCAGTAATCAGCGTAGCAAACGCGCTCATCGGATGTGTGGCTCCGCTCGACCCAGAGATGAATGACACTTGTGCTGAGAACTAAACGCCCCGACACCCCGGGGGGTTGACAGCAAAGGGGCGATCTTGAGAACTCGCGCGGAATCATCCACCTAAGCTATTGAGCCGTATCAGGCTGCAGCACCCGGCCGTTATCATGCGGTAACTTGCAGCGCACTATCTTCTAATCTATTGTTTTATTTGATTTTATTTCGCACACGGAGCCGCCCCTGGAGACCCTGAACCTGCTGCCATACGCTCCAGTGGAGCCCGGGGGTCCGGTCTTGTCCACAGACTTATCCACAACTGCGGCCCCGGCTGTGACCCTCGAATCTTCGGCCATCGTGCGCGTCGCGCTCGAGCGCGGACTGCGTGAGCCGCTCGATTACCTGCCGATCAGCGGTCAAGAGGCATCCAGCCTGCCGGCCGGTTCACGCGTGCGGGTGCCGATCGGTCGCCGGCACACGGTCGGCATCGTTGTCGGCCACGCCGCGCACTCGGCACTGGCCGAGGGCCGCCTGCGCCGGATCAGCGAGTTACTTGATCCCGAGCCGCTGCTGGATACGGCACTGCTGGAGCTGCTGCGACGCACTGCTGAGTATTACCACCACCCGCTCGGCGAAGTGATTGGCGGCGCGCT
Source organism: Steroidobacteraceae bacterium (assembly GCA_049521875.1). Classification (GTDB taxonomy): domain Bacteria; phylum Pseudomonadota; class Gammaproteobacteria; order Steroidobacterales; family Steroidobacteraceae; genus FEN-1191. The sequence continues at coordinate 3,796 of JBEKOK010000122.1, read as the reverse complement.
GCCCCGCCTGCTGCGCGGCGGCGTCCACGCCGCTGCGACCGAGCAGTACGCCGCGCTGACGCCGGCGGGCCTCGCGGCCGCGGCAGCGGGCGAGCCGCGTCGCGCCCCACGCCAGCGCGCCCTGCTTGATCATCTCGCCGCCGCAAATGGCGAGGCCAGCTGCTCTGGGCTCGATGAAGCCGAGCCCGGATGGCGAACGGCCGCGCGTGCCCTGCAGCGACGCGGCTGGCTCAACCTGGCCGAGCGCGATGCCGGCGACCTCGCTCCGCCAGCGCAGTCCGCGATGATGCGCAGCGGGCCACCGCTGACCGAGGCCCAGGCGGATGCGGTACGCGCCATTGGCGCCGCCGCGCACAGTTTTTCCTGCCTGGTGCTCGAGGGCGCGACCGGCAGCGGCAAGACCGAGGTGTATCTGCGCGCCACGGCCGAAGTGCTGGCGCGCGGCGAGTGCGTCCTGGTGCTGGTCCCCGAGATCGGCCTGACGCCGCAGCTGATCGGGCGTTTCCGCGAGCGCTTTGGCATCCCGATGGCGCTGTTGCACTCGGGCTTGAGTGATGGCGAACGCCTGCGCGCGTGGCGCATGGCGCGGAGCGGGCAAGCACGCATCGTCATGGGCACACGCTCAGCGGTCTTCGCGCCGGTGCAGTCCCTGGGCCTGATCATCATCGATGAGGAGCACGATGCCTCCTATAAGCAGCATGAAGGTGGGTGCCGCTACTCGGCCCGCGACCTGGCAGTGTGGCGGGCCCAGCAACTGAAGGTGCCGGTGGTACTCGGGTCGGCCACGCCGGCGCTGGAAACGATGCACAACCTGGCGAGCGGCCGCTACACCCGCTTGCTGCTGCCGCGGCGCGCCGATCAGGCCCCCGCGCCACGGATCGCACTGATTGACCTGCGCGCGCACGCGGTGCATGCCGGGATCGGCGGACCGGTGCTGCAGGCAATGGGCCGGCATCTGGAGGAAGGCGGACAGGTCATTGTCTACCTGAACCGCCGCGGCTATGCGCCAACACTGCTGTGTACCAGCTGCGGGTGGATCGCCCCCTGCCATGCCTGCGATGCGCGACTGACGGTGCACCGGGGCGCGGATAAGCTGCGCTGTCATTACTGCGGCGCCGAGGAAGCGCTGCCGGAGCGCTGCGCGCGCTGCGGCTACGCGGTCAAGCCGGTCGGCCAGGGCACCGAGCGCGTGGCCGAGACCCTGCAGGAAATGTTTCCCACGCACGCGCTGGTGCGGCTGGATCGCGACGTCGCGCGGGCCCACGCGCGGGTCGAGGCAGTCATGGACTCGGTCCTGAGCGGCGCGGCACGGATCCTGGTCGGCACGCAGATGGTGACCAAGGGCCATCACTTTCCGGGCGTGACATTGGTCGTGGTACTCAATGCCGATCATGGGCTCTTCAGCACGGATTTTCGTGCCGCCGAGCGCCTGGCGCAGACCATCGTGCAGGTGGCGGGGCGCGCCGGACGCGCCGAGCGTGCCGGGGAAGTCCTGATACAGACGGAGTACCCCGAGCACCCGCTGCTGCAGCAGCTGCTCGAGGCGGGCTATGAAGGCTTTGCCGCCGGCGCACTGAAGGAACGCGCGGCCGCGGGCTGGCCGCCATTTTCACGGCTCGCGCTGCTGCGCGCCTCGGGGCGCGCGCCAGGCGCCGCGCTGCGTTTTCTCGCGGCGGCACGCTCACACGCCGGAAAACCCGCGCAGGTGCGGCTGCTGGGCCCGGTGGAAGCGACGATGGTCCGGCGCGCCGATCGCTACCACGCGCAGCTGCTGATCGAGAGCCCGGAGCGCGCACCACTGCACCGCTTCCTGCATGGCTTCGTCGCCGGCCTCGAGGCACTGCCCGAGGCGCGCGCGGTGCGCTGGGCGCTGGATGTGGATCCGCTCGATACTCAGTAAGCCCATTGGTAGACTGCGCGGCCGCTTTTACAGCAACTTTAAGGTCTCCTTCTCCGTGAAACCGCAGCTTCAGGCCCTGGTCGGCGCGGCTCTGGATAAACTCCAGGGCACGCTGCTGCATGCTCCGGTAGATCTCGATGCGATCAACATTGAGCGATGCCGCGATCCGTTGCACGGGGATTGGGCCACCAACATCGCCTTGCGCCTGGCGAAAGCCGCCGGACAAAAGCCGCGCGATCTGGCGCAGGCGATCGTCGCCGCACTGCCGGCGAATACCCTCCTCGGGCAGGCCGAAGTGGCCGGCGCCGGCTTCATCAACTTCCGTCTGGCCACCGGCTCGCACGCGGCAGCCTTGCGCGCGGTGCTGACGCAGGCCGATGCCTACGGCACCAGCAACGTCGGCGCCGGCGAGCGCGTGCTGCTCGAGTTTGTTTCGGCCAACCCGACCGGGCCGCTGCATGTCGGTCATGGCCGCCAGGCCGCCTGGGGCGCAACGCTTGCTAACCTGCTGCGCGCCACCGGGCATGAGGTCGCGCGCGAGTACTACATCAATGATGCCGGCCGCCAGGTCGACATCCTCACCTGCAGCGTGTGGCTGCGTTACCTCGAGCTCTATGGAGAGCAGTTAGCCTTCCCGCAGAACGGCTACCGCGGCGAGTATGTGCGCACGATCGGGGAGCAGTTGCGCGCGGCCGCCGGCGAGCGGCTGCTGCAGCCTGCCGCCAGCGTATTCGCCGGACTGCCGGAAGATGCGCCGAGTGGCGATAAGGAAAAGTACATCGATGCGCTGATCGAGCGCATGCGCTCGCTCCTCGGGAGCGAGGGCTACAGCGCGGTCAAGGATCTGGCGCTCACGCGCATGCTCGAGCTGATCCGCACCGACCTGGCCGAGTTCGGCGTGCACTTCGAGCGCTGGTATTCGGAGCGCGAACTGGCGCGCGATGGCGCGATCGAGCGCTGCCTCGCGCGCCTCGAAGCGCAGCAGCATCTGTACCGCAAGGACGGCGCGGTGTGGTTTCACGCCAAGCAGTTCGGCGACGATGAGGATCGCGTAGTGGTGCGCGCGAACGGTGAGAAAACCTATTTTGCCTCCGATATTGCCTATCACCTGGAGAAGCGCGAACGCGGCTTCGCGCGCCTGATCGACGTGCTGGGTGCCGATCATCATGGCTACGTGGCGCGCGTGCGCGGCGGCTTGAGCGCGATGGGCGAGCCCGCCGAGAGCCTCGAGGTATGCCTGATCCAGTTCGTCAGCCTGTACCGGGGCGGCGAGAAGATTCCGATGGGCAAGCGCGACGGCGTGTTCGTCACGCTGCGCCAGCTGCGCGAGGAAGTGGGTAATGATGCCTGTCGCTTCTTCTACCTGATGCGCAGCCACGACCAGCATCTGGACTTTGATCTGGAGCTGGCCAAGTCGCGCAGCAACGATAATCCGGTCTACTACATCCAGTACGCGCATGCGCGCGTCGCCAGCATCGTGCGCCAGCTTGCCGCCCGTGGCTTCAGCTGGGACCAGGCCAGTGCACTCAGCCAGCTCGGGCAACTCGATGGCAGCCAAGAACAGGCGGTGCTGGTAGCGCTCGATCGTTATCCGGAAGTGATCGCGCAGGCGGCGCGCTCGCGTACGCCACACGCTCTGGTGCACTACCTGCGCGAGCTCGCGAACACGTTTCACACCTGGTACAACGCCGCGCCGATCCTGGTCGATGAGGCGGCGCTGCGTGATGCGCGCGTGGCCCTCGCCCACGGTGTGCGCCAGGTGATACGCAATGGCCTGGGCCTGCTCGGTGTCTCGGCACCCGAAAGCATGTAGTTAGGCATGAGCCGATTAGGTGCCGTTGGTCTTCTTCTGACGTTGTGTGCAGGCTGCGCAAATGCGCGCTTGTATGAGATTCG
>JBEKOK010000121.1:0-10383 GCA_049521875.1 Steroidobacteraceae bacterium | reverse complement strand
CCGGTCGACTGGATGTCGCGATCGATCAGATCGGTAACGGCCATCTGCTCGATCAGCTGCTCAGCGCCGACAAGAACGGGCAGCAGGGCTGGTTCTGGCAGCTGCAGCAGCTGCCCGATGCGCCACAGTCACGCTACCTGTATGCGCTGCTGGCCGACAACGATTTCCAGGAGGGCCTGAAAAACTACCGTGACCTGACCTACCTGCGATCGATGCTCGAGAACAAGCAGGAGGACATGGACACCTTCGATGCCATGATCGAGACCCGTCAGAAGGCCTATGACGAGGAGCTGCCCAAGACCGACGCGCTGCTGGCTACCGATGCGCCGACGCGGCTGCGCGCCGAGCGCGGCTCGATCGATTCCGAACTGACGGCCATCGAGACCGGCGGCGACGTCGCGGCCCTCGGCACCGCCGAGGAGCGCGCGCAGTGGGAGCGCGTGCGACGGCTCGAGGAAGCACTGGCGACTGCCGGCAGCGGCGAGGATCTGGATGAAGCGCGCGCCAAGCTCAAGCTGATCAAAGGCGTGCTCTACTGGCGGCTCGATGCCGCATTCAAGGCGCGCGTCTATGCCAAGCGGCGCGAACTGCGGGCGCTCGATGCCTCGCTCAATGAGGCGCAGAACCGCTGGGTGCGCGTGCAGAGCGCGCGCCAGAGCGTGCCGACCAATACCGGGGAATTCGCGGCGCGCATTGCGGCGCTTGGGCAGCGCATCAGCGCGCTTAAGGTGGCACTGGCGCAGGCCGGCGAGCGCCAGAATGGCTACCTTGTCGAACTTTCCCAGGACGAACTTGGGGCGCAGAAGGGCCGGCTGGCCGCTTATGAAGTCGAGGCACGGTTCGCGCTGGCCGACATCTACGATCGAGCTTCGACACCGAAGGCCGCGCCGCCGGCAGCGCCGGCCACGAATGATGATGCCGCGCCCGATGCTACGGGCAGCGCGCCACCGGATGCGCCGACGGGCATGCCGCCGGCTGATTCGGGCGCTCAGCCGGCACCTGTGCCGACGCCGGGTGCGAGTCCATGAGATTGGATCTGCATACCACCTGCGCCATGCTGCTGCTGCTTGCGGCCGGCAGCGTCGTAGCCGCTGACAACAGCAGCACTACGACGCCGTCGACGGTCGGGAGCCTCTCCAATCGCAAGATCGAAGTGCACGCGGACGGACCCAGCGTGGGCACGCAGGGTAAGGCGATGGAGAACTACCAGGCGTTCCTGAAGCTGCAGAATGCGGATCCGCGGATGCGTGCCGAGGCACTGCGTCGCCTCGGCGACAACAACCTGGAGTCCGGTGAGCTCGATCGCCTCTCGACCGAGGTCACGCAGATCGACCAGCAGGGTGCTGAGGCGATTCGCCTCTACTCGACCCTGCTCACGGCCTACCCGAACTATCCGCGCAACGATCAGGTGCTCTACCAGCTCGCGCGCGCCTATGAAACGACCGGCCAGAGCCCGCTGGCCCTGACTACGCTTGATCGCATCGTTAAGCAGTACCCGAGCAATGCGCTGATTCCCGAGGTGCAGTTCCGCCGCGGCGAGCTGCTGTTCTCCGCCAAGCGCTACCCGGAGGCCGAGGTAGCCTATGCGGCGGTGATCGCCGCCGGCCCCAATGGCTCGACCTTCTACCCGCAGAGCCTCTACAAGCATGGCTGGTCGCTGTTCAAGCAGTCCCAGAACGAGGAGAGCCTCGAGTCCTTCGCCAAGGTGCTGGACCTGCTGCTGGTCGACCGGCGCCATCCCGGCGCCAGCCGCGATATCGAGAAGCTGCCGCGTACCGACAAGGAGCTTGCCGAGGATACGCTGCGCGTCATGAGCATCTCCTTCTCCTATCTCGATGGCGCCAAATCGATCGATCAGCTGCTCGCCAAGCACGGCTCGGTCAGCTACGCCTGGCTGCTGTATTCCCAGCTCGGTGATCTCTACGTTGAAAAGCAGCGCTACCAGGATGCGGCCACGACCTACCGCGCCTTCGTGGCGCGCGATCCGATTGATGCGCACGCGCCTAACCTGTCGATGCAGGCAATCCAGGCCTACAGCAAGGGCGGATTTACCGATCTGGTGCTCGATGGCAAGAAGGAATACGTCCGCAGCTACGGCTTTGGCGCCCCGTACTGGCAGAACCGCGAACACTCGGCCTTCCCAGAAGTGGTCAAAGAGCTCAAGACCAACCTGCACGATCTGGCCGAGCATTACCACGCCACTGCGCAGCAGACCAAGAAGCTCGAAGACTACTCGAGCGCTGCTGGCTGGTATCGCGATTACCTGGCCTGGTTCCCGGACGAATCGGACTCGGCGGAAACCAACTACCTGCTGGCCGAGGCGCTGTTTGAGAGCCACCAGTACACCGATGCGGCGACCGAATACGAGCGCACCGCCTATCACTATCCGGTAGGCGCCCGTTCAGCCACTGCCGGCTACGCGGCGCTGGTCTCCTACCAGAAGCAGGAACCGCTGCTGCCGGCCGCCGAGCGCGCCGCGTGGCACACCAAGGCGATGGAATCGGGCCTGAAGTTTGCGCAGACCTTCCCCGATCATCCGGAAAGCGCCGTGATACTCACGCACGCTGCCCAGGACGTATTTGCCAGCGGCGATCTGCCGCGTGCGGTCCAGGTTTCGCAGCTGCTGCTGGCCCGCAACCCGCCGGTCGATGTCGCCAAGCAGCGCATCGGCTGGACGATCATTGGGCAGTCGGAATTCAACCTGGGTGTGTTCGATCAATCCGAGGCGGCTTTCAGCAAGGCTCTGGCATTGACTGCAGTGAGTGCGCCCGAGCATGCGGACCTGAGCGAGCGGCTGGCCGCGGCGGTCTATAACCAGGGCGAGGCCAAGCGCAAGGCCGGCGATGAAGCGGCTGCGGCGGATGACTTCCTGCGCGTGGCGAGCGTTGCGCCGGGCTCCAAGGTGGTCGCCACGGCGCAGTACGATGCGGCAGCGGCGCTGATCACCGCCAAACAATGGGACCGCGCGATCGGCGTGCTCGAGGCCTACCGGCGTGACTATCCAACCAGTCAGTACAGTGCCGATGTCACCGACAAGCTGGCGGTGGCGTATGTCGAGGCCGGTCGCCCGGGTCCGGCCGCGGTGGAGTTCGAGCACATCGCTGCGCGCCCCGGAGAGGATCCAGCGCTGGCACGCGAGGCGACGATGCGGGCCGCCGATCTGTATGAGAAATCCGGCAACAGCGCGCGCACCACCGTCATGCTCGAGCAGTTCGTCGAGCACTATCCGACGCCAATACCCGATGCGATCGAGGCGCGTGAGCGGCTGCGGCAGCTGGCCGCCAAAGCACAGAACAGTGACCGTGTGACCTACTGGCGGCGCGAGATTGTGCGCACCGATGCCAATGCCGGTGCGGCGCGCACCGATCGCACGCGCTTCCTGGCGGCGCAGGCCAAGCTCGCGCTGGCTGAGCCGTCGCGGGATGCCTTCCGTGCCATTCACCTGGTCGCGCCACTGAAGAAGACGCTGGCCGAGAAGAAGCAGGCACTGGAAGTCGCGGTGCAGAACTACAAGGAGGTCGCGGCCTATGAAGTAGCCGAGACCACGACGGCGGCAACCTACGAGATGGCGGAGCTCTACCGCACGCTGGCGCACGATCTGCTGGCCTCTGAGCGGCCCAAGAAACTCTCGGCCGAGGAGCGCGATCAGTACGATTCACTGCTCGAGGAGCAGGCCGATCCGATCGAGGAGCAGTCGATCAAGATTCATGAACTCAACACACAGCGCGCGCGCGATGGGGTATACGATGAGAGTGTGCGCAAGAGTTTCCAGGCACTGGCCGAGCTGAGCCCGGGCCGCTACGGCAAGAGTGAACACAGCGAAGATCTGGTCAGCGCACTGCCGGCTACGGCTGGCGCTGCAGCGGCAGCCGACCTGAAGCGTGCGGTCGCTTCGATCAACGCCGGGCAGGGCACGGAGGCTGAACTGCAACTCAAGCAGATGGAGCTGCAATACCCGATGCTCGCAGTCCCCGCGGTTGATCTGGGGCTGCTCGCGCGCCGTGCCGGGCACCTGCCCGAATCCGAGGCGGCACTGCAACGTGCGACCGAAGCGGAGCCCAGTTACGCACCGGCGTGGAGCGAGCTTGGCATCACACTGCGGCAAGAGGGCAAGTTCGCCGAGGCCCGCAAGGCCTACGAGCAGGCCATCGTCGCTGACCCTGATTACGCCCCGGCGCACCGCAACCTCGCCGTGCTGCTTGACCTGTATCAGGGCGACCCGGCCACGGCGCTCGGCGAATTCGTGAAGTATCAGATGCTCACGAACGAGCAAAAGCCGGTCAGCGGCTGGATTGCCGAGCTGCGCAATCGCACCGGGATCCGCGCGCCGGTCGACACCGGAGCCGCGGCCCAGACGCCCGCGGCGACCGATCCGGCCACGACCGCGCCGGCGGCCGCGCCGAGCACCCCCTCAGCACCCCCACCGAGCGGAGGCACATCATGAACCGCCTGCTGCTGATTGCGATTTTGTCGGCCGTGGCGCTCGCCACCCGGGCCGCTCAGCCCGCCGAGGAGCTCTCGCCGGCCGTCAATACCTCGGCTGAGCCCGAAAGCTCAGCCCCCGTCCCGAGCGCGACGCCCCCGGCTGCGGCCGCCACCGGTAAGGCCCGGAAGGGCCTTATGCCGAAGCAGGACGCCGCGGCAGCCCCGGCGGCCAAGCCCGGTGGTCCGGTGGAGCTGGATCCAACGCAGATTACCGGCAACCGTGAGCTGCCTAAGGTGATGTACGTGGTCCCCTGGAAGCGCCCCAGCCTCGGGGACTACCCGGGGCAGCCACCCAACAGTCTGCTCGACGAGGTGCTGTCACCGGTCGATCGGGACGTTTTTAAGCGCCAGAACCGCTATTTCGAGGCCCTGCAGCCGGATGCCAAGGCGGCTCCTGCAGGGGCCAATTCAACCCCGGTGACCGGGGATGAGAAGTAGGTCGTTGCGCGGTAGGCACAGGGAACTTTAAGTTCAGTCGTTATAGCGGATGAATCAGGCATGGGAGTCTGACGATGAATTTTGTAAGCATGATCATTAGGTTCTTCCAGGGCGGCGGCGAGATGATGTACCCGATCGCGGTGGTACTGGTCATCGGCGTCGTCATCGCCATCGAGCGCTACATAGTGCTCACGCACACGGCAATCAAGAATCGCTCCCTGTGGAACGATCTGTCGCCGCTGCTGGCCAGGGGCGACTTCCAGAAAGCGGTGCAGATGACCAGCAAGTCGGACTCTGCCATTGGGCAGATCCTGAGCTACGGCCTGGCCCGCATCGCCACCGCGCGCCGGCGTGATGACATCGAGAAGGCGATGGAAGAGAGCCTGATGGACATCATGCCGCGGCTTGAGAAGCGCACGCACTATCTGGCCACCTTCGCGAACCTGGCCACGCTGCTCGGCCTGCTCGGCACCGTCATCGGCCTGATCAACGCCTTCGCCGCAGTCGCGACGGTCAATCCGGCCGACAAGGCGAACCTGCTCTCGGCCAGCATCTCGGTGGCCATGAACTGTACGGCGTTCGGTTTGATGACCGCGGTTCCGCTGCTGGTGATCCACGCCGTGCTGCAGACCAAGACCACGGAGCTCATCGACAGCCTCGAGATGGCCTCGGTCAAGTTCCTCAATGCGGTCACCGAACGGCGTCCGGACAAGGATTGATCGGGACCCCTTCGTGAAGTCAGGCTACAGCGAGGTGCGGCATGCGTCGCTCCCATAACATCAAGAAGATGATGCGTCACCAGCGTCGGCCCTCGGAGCTGCTGCTGGTCTCGATGATCGACATCTTCACGGTGCTGGTCACGTTCCTGCTCATGACCGCGGTGTTCTCCCGCACCGTGATCCTCGAGCTCAAGCTGCCGTCCAACAATCCAAGTTCGGTTGACCTGCCCAAGGATCTGAATCTGGAAGTGATCGTGCATCGCGATGATCTGGTGATCGCCGATCGCGCGACCGGGCCGCTGCGCACGCTGCCCAATATCGCCACCGGCTACGATCTGGATGGCTTGACGCAGTTCCTGCAGACGGTCAAGTCGCGCTTCCCGGACAAGACCGACGCCTCGGTGCTGCTCGAGCCGGATACGCCCTACGACACGATGATTCAGATCATGGATCGCACGCGTGTCGCTGAAGTCAATGCGGGTCTGAGCACCCAGCAGTACGAACTGTTCCCGGATGTTTCGGTCGGCGATGCACCGGTGAAAGAACCTGCCGCTGGAGGCAAGCCATGAGCATGTCGAACCGGGCGCGTCGCATGATGCAGCACCAGCTGCGCAACAAGGCCGATGCCGAACTGAACCTGATTCCGATGATCGACATCATGAGCGTCATGGTCTCGTTCCTGCTGGTCTATTCGACCGAAGTGCAGGTGGTCGAGAATCCCAAGGGCATCGAGGTGCCGCAGTCGATCTCGCAGCAGAAGCCGCGCGAGACCGTGGTCATCACGCTGACCAAGGATGAGGTCTACGTTCAGGGCGAGGCGGTCGCCTCTATCGATGAAGTACGCGCCAGCACTACCACCGTGGTCGCGCCGTTGTCCGTCGCACTGAAGCGCCCGACGATGTCGGGCCAGCCGCTGACAGACAAGGAGATCGCGGACCGCGAAGTCACGGTGCTTGCCGACAAGTCGCTGCCATACGAGGTGCTGAAGAAGATCATGAGCACCTGCACTGATGCCGATTACGGCAAGATTTCCTTTGCGCTGCTGCAAAAGGACAAACCTGTCAGTGCGGATTCACTCCGCCACAGTTCCTGAAGCCAAGCAGGGTATCCAACGTGCAGCTGACACAGTACTACCGCACATTTGACCTGGCCTGGGACTATGACCCGGAGGACCAGGATCGCTTCCGTCGCCTGCTGTTGATCGGCCTGGTGACCGTCGTGGTCCTGGGCCTGATCCTGCCCTTCATTCACCTGCCCAAAATCCAGACGAGTGCCCAGGAGGCCGTGCCCGAACGCCTGGCGCGCCTGATGGAGCAGGAAAAGCCCAAGCCGCCACCGCCGCCAGTGGAACTGCCCAAGCCCAAGCCTGAAGAGAAGCCGACCGAGCAGCCCAAGCCGCTGCCGGATACGCGCAAGAAGATGGAAGAGTCGGCGCAGATGCGGGCGATCAAGGATCAGCTGGCGGATCTGCGTGACAAGGTCGATGTCACGCCGCTCCAGGCCAAGAACCTGACCGGCGCGGTCGGCCAGGATATGAAATCCGATCGCTCGCTGATCGCATCCAAGGTCGGCACCGGCTCTTCGGGCGTCGTGGTGGCGGATTCGAGCCGCGGCTTCGGCTCCGGCGCCGGATCGCTCAATGGGCACGACACGACCACCGTCAGTTCGGGCCTGGCCAACGCGATCGCCAAGGATCGCGCCGAGCGCGCCGGCGCGAATGGCAAGGGCGGCCGCAGCCGCGAAGAGATCGAGCTGGTCTTCGACAATAACAAGGGTGCGATCTATGCGCTCTACACCCGGGCGCTACGCGATAACCCGGAGCTGATGGGCAAGTTGGTGCTCGAATTCACGGTGACCCCGGATGGCATGATCACCGAATGCCATGTGGTCTCGAGCGAACTCAAGGACCAGGATCTGGAGCGCAAGATTGTCGCGCGCGTGAAGCTGTTCAAGTTCGAAGCGCGTGATGTGCAGTCGGGCACCTTCACGAAGGAAATCGAGTTCTTCCCCGCCGGCTGAGTCTGAGACGCGATCAGTCGGGTTGGGCGGGCAGCTGGGCTGGGATAATGACCTGACCCTCCTCGGTGCGTGCGGGCACCGGGATCAGATGATCCCCCTGGCACACGCCGGCGGTGCATTCACCGCTCGCCACATCAAAATGCGCTCCGTGCGCAAAGCACACGATATCGCCCCCCGGGCCGGCCAGAAACTTGTCCTTGGCCCAATCGAGCGGCCGCCAGTTGTGCGGACAGGTATTGAGATACACATAAACGGCCGCGCCGCGCCGGACTGCAAACAGCCGATCCTCGCGATGCGCGTCGGGAAGAAAACCACGCGCACCGCCATCGGGCAGCTCCGCCAGCGTGCACAGGATCTGTTCGTCGCTCCCTACCATCCGCTGCATCGTACTGGATGCGCGCCGGGTCAACCAAGGAGCCTGCCGGGTCGTTGTGAATAGAGCGCGCGCGCAGGCCCGAGGAGGCCAGGCGCGTGAGTGGCAGCCTTGCCCGGGGGCCGATGATTGCGCGGCTCTGGGGTCACGCTGCCAAGTCTGTGTGAGGCTAGCAGCGCGGCGGCCGTAAGACGGCTATCATGCACGCTGCTGAGCTGGCCCCTGGCCGCAGGAGGCGCAATGAATCTGCAGTCCGAGATCCAGTACTTCAGTGATCTGGCCGACGTCGATCAGGCGCGGCTGCTGGCGCTGTTCATGCATGAGCTGACGATCGAAGCGCGCCAGACCTACGGCCCGGTCGCGGACAAGGTGCTGGATGCGGTCCGGCTGCGCTTTGTGAATGAGATGGTCTCGCGCGTGGCGCGCTTCATCGAGCAACTGCTCGGCGATGACCAGAACCGTCCTGCCGATGAAGTGCTGATCCGCATGCTGCTGGCGCCACGCGCCGACAAGAGCGCTGAGCGGCTGATCTATGCAGCCTACACGCGCGCCATCCAGGGGTTCGATCGCTACGATGCGACGGTGACGATGGGTCCGGCCTGAGGCCGGTCAGCGCGCCCCCTAAAGCGCCCGCGGTCGTGGACAAGGCATCCGCGGGGACGTAGTTTCTTCGGGTGTGATCACCCAGCCGCTCACCCAGACGCTGATCCTGTTGTCCGCTTCGGTGGCAGTGGTGGCACTTGCGCGTCGCGTCGGACTGCCGCCGATCCTGGGCTACCTGATCGTCGGTCTTGCCTTGGGGCCGCTCTCGCTGGGTGTGATCTCGGACAGCCAGGCGACGAAGGCGCTGGCCGAGATCGGCGTCGTGTTCCTGCTGTTCACACTCGGGCTCGACTTCTCCTGGCCGCGCATGGTGGCCATGCGCCGCGAGGTTTTTGGTCTGGGTTTCGCCCAGGTCCTCACCGTAGGCGGCGTCGGCACGGTGCTGCTCCACTGGGCAGGTGCCGACTGGATACAGGCGGTCGTTGCCGGCGGCGCGGTCTCGATGAGTTCTACCGCGATCGTGCTTCACCAGCTCACCGATCAGTCAGAGCTCAATCGCACCCACGGTCGGTTGTCCTTCGCGGTGCTGCTGTTCCAGGATCTGGCCTTTGTGCCGTTACTGGCTCTCGCGACGGCCCTCGCGGGTGGCGCCGCTGAAGAAACTGCGCCGCAGATCGCGCGCCTGCTGATCGGTGGCGTGCTGGCGCTTGGGATCGTGATGGTTGTCGGGCGCCGGTTGCTGCGACCGTTGTTCATGGAGATCGCCCACAGCCGGCTGCGCGAGCTGTTCACTCTGACCGTGCTGCTGGTGGTGCTGGCCTCAGCGTGGATCACGCTGCAGGTGGGGCTGTCGATGGCGCTGGGGGCATTCCTGGCCGGCATGATGCTGGCCGAAACCGAGTTTCGTCACCAGGTCGAATCAGCGATCAGACCATTTCGCGAGCTGCTGCTCGGACTGTTTTTCATCTCAGTCGGCATGCTCTTCGATATCCATCTGCTGCTCGCGCGCTTCGTGCTGGTCTCGGTGCTGCTGGCCGGGCTGCTGGTGCTGAAGGTGGCACTGGCCGCCGCGGTGATGCGTACTCAAGTCCCCAGCTTCAAGGCGCTGCGCACGGCGATCGTGCTGGCAGGCGGCGGTGAATTCGGTGTCGCGCTGCTGACACTGCTGCTGGCGCAACCGGACCCGCAGGGTCGCTCATTCCTGCAGCCGCTGCTGGCAGCGATGGTGCTGAGCATGCTGCTCAGTGCCCTGCTGATCCGCTACAACCGGCGCCTCACGCGACTGCTGCTCGGTGAGCGCGGGCCGCCGATCGAAACCATCGAGCGCGAGGCCGATGCCACGACGGAGCTTGCCGCGCGCGATCACGTGATCCTGTGCGGATTCGGCCGCGTCGGTCAGAACATCGCGCGGGTCCTGGAGTCGCAGGGCTTTGAATTCCTCGCGATCGACCTCGATCCCACGCGCATCCGGCTCGCGCGCCAGGCAGGCGATCCGATTGTGTTTGGCGACAGCTCGGACGAAGAGCTCTTGCGCAACGTCGGCCTCGAGACGGCCAGCGCCGTCATCATCACCTTTGCGAACCCGGCGGTATCTGTCGGCATCGTCAGGGCCGTGCGCCGCATGCGCGCCGATGTGCCGGTGCTGGTACGCACTCAGGATGATGCTGGCATCGAGGAGTTGTCGGCGGCCGGGGCCACCGAAGTCGTCCCCGAGACCTTCGAGGCCAGCCTGATGCTGGTCTCCCAGGTGCTGATGCTGCTACACGTGCCGGTCTCGCGCGTGGTGCGTACAGTCGGGGAGATTCG
>JBEKOK010000120.1:0-14014 GCA_049521875.1 Steroidobacteraceae bacterium | reverse complement strand
ATCGGCCAGACGTTGTATCTGCAGGCTCAATTGCCCGTGAGATACCGCAGGGGCCGAGGCCATGGTGATATCCCCCTCCGCGTGCGCGCTTTTCCAATCCGCGCGATGGATAAGGATCCGAGAGGAACCTGCGGCACCGCGCGTCATGGCAACATCGACATGCAGAGGCGCGCCATCCAAGGAGCCCTGCACTCGTACTGTGCCACTCGGCGCGGTGGGCATATCCTGAAGCTTGATATCCGCCGAAAGCGTGCCGCTGGAAGAATCTCGTATCGCGAGTGTCGAGATCAGCCGCGCCGTGCTGGTCAGCGAGGTGCTCGGGCCGTCCAGGTCGCCAGAGGCTTTCAGGGTTCCGGCCAGCGCCGGTGACAGGCAGCTCAAATCCGAGACCTCCATGACCCAGCGCGCGTGCACAATTACCGGGCTTTGATCCTGCGAACCGGGCGGCGATCCCAAGATCTTGCCGCTGCCCGTCACAGACACTGATCGACTGCTGAATTTCAAGCTGTTGAGGGTAAGGGCGCGGTCGGTCACTGCGCCTGATAACTGCAGAGTGGGGTGATCACCCAGCGCGCTCGACCAGCTCTCCGTACCGACAATCAGCGCTGCGCTGCCGTCGAGCGAGATATGCGTAGTCTCGGCCTCGCTTTGCAGCTGGGCCTTCAATAGCGCGCTGCCGCGAACGTTCGGGCCGCCCAGTACTGCGAGCGGAGCTAAATCTGGCAGCCGCAGTTCCAGTACTGCGCTGCGTTTGCCCGCGCTCCGCGCTACCGTCTCAGCAGACCCATGCAATGAAAACAACCGATGGGAAAGCGACAAATCCAGCGGTCGCGTGGGCTGATCCAGTTGCAGCGACGCATCGATAGCTACGGGTGAATCCTGCAGTAGTTGCGGATGCGGACCGGTGATGCGCACACCGCTCAGCACGGCATGTAGCGTGGCCTTGCCAGTTCCGGCCGAGAATTCGCCATTGAGGGCGGCCAGCCGAGCGCCCCCGGGCAGCTGCAATTGATCAACCGCAATTCGCGCCTCGGCCCTGGGCGCCGTGACGCTGCCATGCCAGCTGCCGTGCACGCTCACGCGCTGCCACGCCAAATCCGGCCTCGGCGCCAAGGCCGGCGAGTCGAAGGCAAAGTCGAGATCCGCCGATCCGTCGCTGAGATTGACCTGGCCCTGCGCACGCCCACGAAAAGCGCCGGCATCGGCGGACAGATTGAGGTGTTCGGCTGCCAATGGACCGCTGAGATTACCTGTGACCGACAACGCACCAAGACCGGGTAGCTGTAGCAGGTTCTCCAGCGGTCCGCCGGCGGGTTCATGCAGCTCCATTGCGACGTCCATGTGGGTCGGATCGAAGCGCAAGTGCAACTCATAAGCGCCATCGCCATCGATGCGTTTCGCCGTGACATCGATAAGCATGTCCTTCACGGAACGCAAATGTGCATTGCCGCTCAGCACCAGCGACGCGGATCTGCCGGCGAGCTGCGATCCTAGCTTCAGCACATCGATCGCCAGGTTCGCCACGTCGATGCGCGGTATTGAGACGGGTTCGCCGCGGCGTGCGCTGGACGATGAGTCGGGAAGACGCTGCATATCAACGTTGCTCACGTGAAGCGTCGCAATCTCAACACGACGGGCGAGCAACGCCCACGGCGACCAATTGAGCGTCACGCTCTCAGCGATCAGCCACACGCCGTGCGCGTCGCTGAGCTGCAGTTGGTCGAGCGTCAACTGCCGAGGAAATGAGCCCCCCAGTCCGGATATTGAAACGTGCCCCGAAGTCAGGCGACGCGTCAGGTTTTCGATTATCCGCCGGCCACTGTCCGTATTGCCCGCGATGAATAGAAGCGCGGCGAGAAACGCGCCCAGCAACAGCGCTGTCCCAGCCACCCAAGAGCAGATCCTTAAGGGCCGGCTCATTAGAAGGCCTGTCCCAGGCCAATATAGACCTCAAAGGCATCATCGTAGGGTGGGGCTTGCCGCTTGGTCGGCACACCCACATCCAACCGGATGGGTCCAATCGGCGTGTAATAGCGCAAGCCAATCCCGGTACCCACTGCAAACTCACCGGGCGCGGCTCTCAGGCTGCCGCTCACCTGGCCGGCGTCTACAAAGACAGCCGCGCCCCAGTTAGTGCCGATGCGTTGCCGTAACTCGAGACTACCCGCAGTAAATGCCGTACCTCCAATGGGCGTCGATTCGGGGTCCATGAATTTTGGTCCCACCGACTGATAGACGTAGCCGCGAATCGTGCCACTGCCGCCAGCGTAGAACCGTTGATCCGGCGGCAGACTCAATTCCCCCGCGCCATCGGCCAGCCCCGCCAGTGCACGAGCGGCAAGCACGGTGCGGCCCGGTCCGGAGGGCAGCAAATGATCGAGATCGAAATACGCAGCCAACTGCGTCTGGGTGATGAGGAAAGTGGAATCGGGCTTGCCGATGGCCAGTGTGGGGGTCACGCTCAATGAGGCGCGAATGCCCCGGCGGGGATCCTCAAGCGGCGAGGCAAGCCTGGTCGAGTCAAAGGCCACGGTCAGCGGCACTGCCAGCAAGGTGTAATGGTAGGTCGAGTCAACCCCGACCACTTTTGGAACGAGGGCGCCATTGACCATCGTCTCGATGGTTTCCTCGCCAGTGGTTTGAATAATGGTCTCTGCAGTCGCCGCGCCGCCCACACTGACGGTCCAGCTACTGGAGATCTTGCGCGCCAAGGTCACACTGGTTGTGAGCGCCGTCTGATCATAGGCCCACAGCGAATGTTTGAGCGCCTCCACGGTGAACTGCAACGACTGATTGGGTCGCTCGAATTCCGGCAAGAGCAGTTTTGCGCTGGTGTCATATCCCACGCCCGTGGTGTCGGTGCCGCCGAGGTTGATGAGGGAAGCGGCGAGGGTTAGTTGCTCAGCATTGCCAAATATGTTTCGATCGGTCCAGGTGACGCCACCGCTTCCACCCAGGTCGCTGGAGTAGGCCGCACTGAGGCCGATCGCGTGACGCAGGCGCTCACGGAATTTGAAGGTAATGGGGACTCCTCCGTGATCATCCAGCGCGGTGCCAATCTGCACGCTCACCTGGCTAAAGACTCCCAGACCTAACAGATCGTGGCGCGCTTTTTCGATGGCGGAGGGGCTGAACTTATCCCCGGTGTGCACACTGAGCCGGGCTCGTAGCAGCGACTCATGCATTCGCTGCAAACCCTCGATGTGGATCTCACCGATATTGGCTTTGGCTCCAACCACGACGTGGAAGCGCAGGTCGAGCAACGGGCCATCCGGGGCCTCATAGGCGGCCGGTGGATCCACTTGCGCAAAAGCGTAGCCTTGCTCTTGCAGCGCATTTTGCAAGCGTGCACCTGCTGCAAGCACCGTCAAGGCAACCGCCGGTTGTCCCGAGGTAAGCCCCAGCGTGTTTCTTACGTCTTCGGGCAAATCGTCGTCGATTTCGATACGGCCCAAGTGATAAAGTGGACCCAGGATAAAGCGAATCACCACTTGGGCCGTGGTGCCCTTAGGCAGCGAGGTTAGGCCCTCTCCGAGCGCTGGGTTATCGACCATCTGGCCGTTAATTCTAATTGCCACACTACTTTGATAATAGCCAAAGCCTTCGAGCACAGTCTTGAGCCGGTCGACAATACGCCAAGGAGCCAAACGCCATAAGGGCCAAAACAAGCGCGAAAACGGCGTGTTTCATTCAGCCCGAAGGATACACCGATGCGCGTTCGCGATAATGTCGGTCTACACCGACAGCGCACGACGCCTGGCGCCGTAAAAGCCTCGACGCACGATGTCAGTCGTACCGGCACCAAGCAGAAGGATTGTAGGGAGAAATACTGTCCGCCCGCTGCGGGGTTCTTGGGCTATACCCCTAACAACCGACGAAAGCGGTCTTCCATCCCGCTGGGTCGCGATTTCAGTTTCGGCCCCCGGGTCAGTGATCAGCGAGCCCTAGGATGGATACTTTGGCAGTAGTGATCCTCGTCGGCCAGAGTATTTCCGTAAGTCCGGTTGCCGCAGCGACTTTCTCTCCGCGTCCAGCATCGTAGGCGATAACGCCGCCGCCGACAGCACCACTAAACTGTGCGCCCCAGAGCTTACGGCCATCCTTGGCGTCGAGGGCGTAAACATTATCACCCATGTCGCCGAAGAACACTAAGACTCGACCGTATCTGGAATCCGCGTGGTCAGGGCGACCACGGCCGCCGCCACACTCCAAGACCGCCATTCTGATGATTTGAGTGACCCATCCGGAATGAGTCAACGCCCGGCGCTACGGTTGAACGATGTCCGATCAATTGGTGGCATATCATCCAGCCCGCACGGAGGTTGAATGAGCGAACGAAATAAGCGGATTGCCATCGACTTTTATCTGATGGCGTTCAATCAGGGCAAGCCCGAAGAGGCTGCAGATAAGCACATGGGAGCCGACTACCGGCAACACAATCCCGAAGTAGCCGACGGGCGCACTGCGTTCATAGAGTTCGTGAAGAGCTTCCGTCGGCGATTTCCGCAATTTCAGATTGAGATTAAGCGCGCCCTTGCAGATGGAGACTTGGTGGCTTTGCACTGCTTGGCCACGACATCGCCGCTGGATCGCGGCGTTGCTTTGGTCGATATTTTTCGGATAGTAGATGACAAGGTAGTGGAGCACTGGGACGTTATTCAACGTATTCCTGAGAACTCGCTAAATGCCAATACTATGTTCTGAGAATGCCACATTGACTAGGCGCCAGTGAGTGCCCATGTTGATCATGGCGGTTTGGCCTCCTACCCCTGCCTTAGCGCCGTCAGCGACATGATTGAGCATTCCTGACCGTCCAATCTTCCTGGAAAAAACCGGCAGAACATCAAGCGTGAAGTTCTCGTGTCACGTTGACGCATCCGGCCAACAGGAATTTTGAACCGCGACGCAAGCTTCTCGTTGAAGCTCCATCTTGTTCGAGTCCTCGAATCGAGCGGCACGTACGCGACCGATCAGTTCGTTGTCGCGCCGGTACACCGCGCACATTGGGCCGTTGAACCGAAAAAAATCCACTTCGTCCGTTATGCGGTCCGCTTCGCCACAAACCCCAGCGGGGCGCCAACTAACTCTCTTAGACTTCGCGCCAATTGAAGTGCCACAAGCAAACGTCAGGGTCCATTCAGGGAGATGAATGGAACGATTAGGGGCGATGTAAGTGGGGCCGAGGCCGCTCGGTATTCCTTCCATGACCGTGGCAGCGATTACTACAACTTAAGGACAACCATATGTTCATTGATAAGAGGTCAACGTTCATAGTCGGCATCACAGCAGCGCTCACGCTGCTCTGGATGGCTGCGGCCGGAGCGCAGTCTGCGCCGACCCAGGAGCAGACGGCAGCATCCGATGAGCCACAACTTGAAGAAGTTGTAGTTACCGGCTCCCTTATCAAGAGGCCCAATGCCGAGACCGCCGAAGCCATCACGATCCTCAAGACCGACGCTCTCAAGGACGAGGGCATCGAGAATGTGGAGCAGGCGATTAGCACCCTGACCTCCGCCGCCCCGACAGTAAACATCGCCTCGAATGTAGGGTCATTTACCGGAGGCGGTAGTTACGCCAACCTGCGCCACTTGGGCAATGGCAGCACCCTGGTGCTGCTGGATGGCGAGCGGCTGGCCAACAATGCTTTCAACGGCGCGGCGGTCGATTTAAGCGGTATTCCGTTCTCGGCGATCGACAGCGTCGAGGTACTTCGGGAAGGCGCTTCGGCATTGTACGGTTCGGACGCGATTGCGGGCGTAATCAACTTCATCACGAAGAAGAATTATCAGGGATTCGAAATCCAGGGCAATTTCGACAAACCACAGGAGACCGGTGGCGACTCGGGTCAGATGAATGTCACTTTCGGCCACGGTGATCTGAAGAGCGACGGTTACAATTTCATGGTCACGGGAAGTTACAGCAAGCAAGACGAGCTCACTGCGACTGAGCGGGCGTTTTCCGCCACGGGATTTAACCCCGCACTAGGCGTTCCCAATACGAATTTTCCGGGATCGTGGCCCGGGATGGTCCAGGATGCCAACAATATGTTTTGGCAGTCGGGCTACCCGGCGTGTGCAGGCAATACGCAACTGACCGAATATTTCGGCGACTGCTCATATCGGTATTCCGCCGCGACGGATCTGCTCCCGGAGTCCCACGAGTTTTCCGGGATGGCGGTCTTCACCAAGGCGCTGCCGGCCAACAACACCCTGCAGCTGCAGTACTTCTATACCCAATCGGAAGTAAACGGTTACTCCGGCCCCATGTTCTACGACTTCCAGATGAACCCGGCGAGCCCCTACTTTCCGACGGCGTCTCAGCTCACATGCGACAGCAGGAGCCCGGTAAACTGCGGCACCTCGACACCTGATCTCACCGATCCGATCAATGCGATTTGGAGCGACCCGAACAACAGTCGCTACGGCGGTGCCCTTAATAACGAGCAGCGGGTTCTGTTGACGTTCTCCGGCAGCAACGCGGGTTGGGACTACGCTACGGATCTCAATTACAGCAAGAACACCAACGACAATCGCTGGACCGGGGGCATACCCAATGAGGCCCTATTGGCGCCCGGCGGCATCCTCAGCACTCTGATCAACCCCTTCGGTCCCCAGAGCGCGGCAGGACAGGCACTGATCAACTCTTCCTATGTAAACGGCACCTACCAGATCGGTCAGGACTCTCGGTGGAGCGTCGACGGCCATGCGAGCCACGCCTTGGGCGATGCCTTCAATGCCGGCACACCGGCTACCGTGGCACTTGGTGTCACTGTTAACGGCGAGCGCTTCACGGAAGCGACAACGGCGTTAAACACCATCACGGCGGCCGCCACCGGACTTACCGATGGTTCAACCGAAGGGAGTCGCACCGTGATGGCGGCTTTCGTCGAGGTGGACTTACCCATCACCAAGAAGCTTGATCTGGACGTGTCGGATCGCCAGGATCGATACAGCGACTTCGGCACGACCAACAATCCGAAGCTGTCGGTACGCTATCAGCCGGCAGATTTCCTGACCTTTAGGGGAGCCGCTTCCACAGGCTTCCGGGCGCCCACGCTCCTCCAACTGTACTCGACACCCTTCTTGACAGCTTCGGACTCCCCCACCATGGGATCAGGGAATCCGTTCTGCGCACCGGGTAACTACAATACGGAGTGGACACCCGCTACTTGCCAATCTCAGGGACTGCAGTTGAACGGCGGCAACACAAAACTGGGGCCGGAAACGTCAGAAAACTTCGATCTCGGTATCATTATCTCGCCGATCCAGGACATGGGCATTACGCTGGACTATTACAGAATCCTGCTCAAGAACGTTATCCAACCTGTTCCGGCCTCGGCCATTTACAGTGATCCCACGGCGCTCTCGAGCTACATCGTACCAAACTCAAGTGGGACACTCACTTCATCGGTCGCAGAAGCCAATGAATGCAATCCTTACACGGCACCGACCTGCGGGTACATTCTCGCGACCTTTCAAAATACCGGCAAGATCACGACCGACGGGTTCGACGTGAGCATTCAATACCTGCAGCGAACCGAGGTCGGTACGTTCCATGAAGATTTGGAAGGGACCGCAATCTCACAATTTCTGGAGCAGCAGTATAACAGCGGGCCGACCATCAACCTGGTGGGCAATGAACAAATTGCTCAGCAACTGCCAGCGTACAGGTGGGAGCACAATTTGAAGGTCGACTGGACGAGCCCGAAGGGCACGTTCGGTGGCGGCGTTGGCAACCGCTTTTACTCTAGTTACATCGACGAATACGGCACTGACCCTGCGAACACCGGCCCTCAGCGGACGGTGGGCAGTTACTCACTCTGGGATGTCTACGGCGCTTACAAACCGACTTCCAAAATGGGCCTGATATTTGGAATCAAGAACCTGTTCAACACAAGCCCGCCGTTCACAAATGCCTTGCAAAATAACTTTGCGGCCGGGTACAACGCGCTCGTTGCGGACCCGTTGTTACGGAATTTCTATATCAACCTGAAATACGACTTTCTTTAAATTCCTTCAGGAAATGCGAAGGTGAAGTCCCGCCTCACTTCCATTGCGGATCAGCCCGGCACGAACGCGCGCCGAGCTGATCCGCTTCTCTTGCTAGAGCCAGCGCTCCTGACTGACGAGGATGCCCACGCACTGCGCAATGTATTCATCGCGGGCTGGCGGAGTCTGGAACGGCAGTTGCGAATGTGGGGGTGGGTGAAGTCGGTTTCGTGCCGCGCAGTCGAAATTTGCGCGGGTGTGCGCGGGCGACCTCCGCAGCGCTTCTGTGTTGCCGCGCACCGGCCTGGCAGTGGGTGATGAGACTGTTAGATCTCATCGTCCAGGGCCACTGCCCGTCGGTGTATGGGGACGATGGCGCGGAGCTGCCCAACGCGCTGTGGTTCACTGAGGCAGTGCGTACCTGTCCGTTGCGGCTGGTGTTGTCGGACGAACTGACTCACTGTGCTACGCAGCTCGCGTTTGCCGAAGGCGATCGTCTCAGCTCCTGCTTGGATCTGATGCGTGTTCCCGCGCAATCTTTATGGGTTGAATGGAGTGGTGTCCCGCAGCGAGATGCACTCAAGGCCATTCCAGCGCTCCAACTCCGGGAAATGGCCGACTACCGCCACGCTGGCGCCCTGATAAGCGCCTCAGCCGACGGCCGTTCCGGTCACCTGCGGACGTTCTGGTCGACACCTAATGAGCAGGCGCTTCTGTCGCCGATGGTTACGGTATTTGACTTTGACCGTCCGCCGGTCTTGCCAGCGTTCGAGGACCCGCGTAGCTGGCGCGGGGAGACCTCTGTCACCCTGGAAGGGGAACCCGCCATTGAGGAGCTTTTGGAGCACCTGCGGCTTTACTTCGATGAGGCATGGGCCCGGTATTATCGCGATGGCTGCGCCACAGAAGCGCTGCGGGCGGCCGTGCTGCACCACTCGTTGGGCGCTTGCGCCTTCGATGCTCCCATGCTCATGGGGCTATTTCTTCTGCTTGGGGCCCGCGACATGCTTCCGCGGCAGGAGATACGTCATGAGCGCATCAATCTCCGCCGCCGCCAAGGCGGAAAGCCTCCCCTACTTGAGCACATCGAGGTCTCTGCGCCTTTGGAGCAGCCTCCCCTGAGAAGTGGCGAGGGCTCGGGCGAATCGAATCGGCTCAGTCCTCGACTCCACCACGTACGCGGCCATATTGTCCGACGCGGCTCCGCTGTGTTTTGGCGATCGCCACATCTACGCGGAAGTGCTCGGAGGGGTCAGGTTCGCAGCCGCACCGTAGTCCTCACTTACGGGTCGCACCCGCTCGAACGAGCAGCCGGGATGCATTAGACATGGATATATCCCGCTGGCCGGCTCGCCGTATAAGTTTTGCTCAGGAAGCGCGGGGACGCGCGACCACAATTCAAGAGAAGATTCTTTCCCTGTCCGCCGGGGACGGTGCTTCGACCCGGATCGCAACACGTCAGGATCCCTTCGGGCGCATTCTGGTGCCCGTCCGGATCAACAATAAAGGGCCCTTCTATTTTGTGGTGAATTCGGGTGCAAGCACTATTGCCGTGTCAGATCGAGTCGCACGACGCCTCAAATTGGCTCCGAATGAGGAGCGGCCGATCGTTGTCCACGGCGTGACCGGCACCAGCACCGTCCCCGCCTTGCGCAATGTATCGATCACTTTGGGAGGCCTACCAGTTCCCGCAACCGCCGTCCCAGTTTTGACGAATGGCCTAGAAGGTGCCGATGGAATGTTGGGCCTCACTGGACTTGGCCGCAGCCACATCCAGTTAGATTTTTGCCAGCACAACATGGTGTTGTTGACCAGTACGCGGCCGATCCGGCCGGCGCCCGGAGCGACGTCAGTTCCGATGGACGCGTCATATTCAAAACTATTGGTAGTCGATACGCATGTCCAGGGAATGGTAGTCAAAACCATCATCGACACTGGAGCGCAGTCGACGACGGGCAACGCTCCCTTGCAGCTTGCGCTAGCAGGCCTCGGTGGTCCTTCGGGCATCGCAGGACCGATTATCGGCATGACTACTCACGCCCGGACGGGAGTGTCTCAGCCCCTGCATCCCCTCCGCATCGGTGATCTTCGAATACTCGGTGCCCGTATCTGCTACAGCCAGGCGCCGCTTTTCGAGAAAGTAGGGCTTGGAAAAGCGCCGGCCATGTTACTGGGTATGAATGTTCTTTCGAACCTGGCCAATCTGAGCTTCGACTTTATGACGCGGACGGCTCATTTTGGGCCACCGGCCAGCAAATCCGGCGCCACGCACCGGAATGCCTGAATGAAGCTTGGCCATAGGCGCCCACAGCAAGTCAGTCCAGCAGCGCCGCTTGCGGTGTGCGCGGTCAAAACGCTGGCGTTTCGCTTTGCACCGTGGGCCCGGCTCTTTAATATGGTAATTCCACAGCTTGCCACCTTGAAAGGACGTGTGAGTCATGAACATGAAAGAGACATCGCGACGAACGCTGCTTGTATCAGGTACCTGCGCACTCGGGGCGACGGCGTTCGCGCCGGAGCTGGCGAGCGCGTACGCAGGGACAGGGATGGGTTCGAAAAGCGAGGAGATCATCCGGAAATACTATACGGCATGGGAAAAAAAAGACTGGGGCTCGCTCGACGCGCTATTGGCAGACAGCTTCACTTTTTCGAGTGCGGCCGGCGATGACCATATCCCCACGAGCGCTTACAAGGCGCAATGCTGGGACACACAGAGCCCGCTTATCGAACGGTTTGACCTGCTTCGGGTATTTGCGGTGGGTAGCGAGGCGTTTGTGATGTACATATGCCACATAAAAAGCGGCAAGACATTCCGCAATGTAGAGTATTTCCGCCGATAGGATGACAAAGTCGAGGCCGTCGAGTGCTACTTTGGTGCGGTAGCCGGCTATCCGACTGCTGCGGAAGCCAAGTAGATGTCGCATTGGAGGCGGTACGGAAGGATGTTTCTGAGGGGGTGAAACTGCCTCGCTCTGTTACATCGTCGGGCTCGCGATCCAGGAATATGGGCCAGACTTCGAGACCGAGCTAGTTCGACGATAGGAAGTAATCTCTTGACGGGCCAGGATTAGGATGCTCCAGACTGCATTGCGCTGTTGGTGGTGGGCAAACCCACCTGCGCCTGGCTGCGAGGAGATCGGATTTGTGATCGTGAAGTTCATCTGGGGCAGGGGCCACACTCGACGAAGATGCTTTGACCCTTCGCGAGTGCCTCGATGACCTCGGCAATGAACTTACAGGCGGGATGCCACTCGGACTTAAAAGTGCAGACGCAGACAAATGAAGGCCATGGAGTGCAGGCGAAGTCAGCCAAGGCACTGCAATTGGCTTCGGGGCGCGAGCTGTCGAAATCCGCTGTCTTTTACCTGCTTCACTCCACAGGTTGGATTGTCGCCGGTGTGATTTTGGTCGCGAGTGATTTTGCAAAAAAAGGGCTGTGGCCCGCGATCATGGAAGACCTGTCGTGGATAACATGCGGCTGGCTTCTGACACTGGGTTTTCGGCAAATTTACCGGCGGGCTCGCTTACGCCGTCGCTCCTATGCCGCCTACGGCTTGCTCTGTCTGCTCTTAAGCGTTCCGGGCGGCGCTATCTGGTACTCCGCCACGGAAGCGCTCCTGCGAATTTGCTACCTCGCGGTGAGTCATTTCGCCGTATTGTGGCCATCATTTGCGGCGGCGGCTCAGATGGATGCCGCATACCCTTGGGTGATGCCGCTCCAGTATCTGCCGTTCTTTGCCAGCATCTTGTTTACATGGTCCTCGCTGTACTTTGGCATCAACGCGATGCTAGATCTGGAAACTGAAAGAGCCAACGTGGTACACGCGCTCAAGCTAGCTGATACAGCTCGCCTGCGCGCACTCCAATCGAATCTCAATCCGCACTTCCTCTTCAACGCTCTGAACGGCATTTCGGCACTAGTGCGTGATAATGATATGCCGACTGCGTCCGCGATGACTGATGCGCTGAGCGATTTTCTTCGATCGACGCTACAAAGGCTCAATTCTCCAGAGATTCACGTCGCCGACGAACTGCAATTGATCGAGCAGTATCTGCTGATCCAGCGCCTTCGCTTTGGGAATCGACTGCGGTGCTCCGTGGTAGTGGACCCCAGTGCGCTCGGCGCACTCATTCCAACGCTGATTTTGCAGCCGCTGGTCGAAAACGCGGTTCTACACGGCATTTTGCCGCGAGAGGAGGGCGGGTCACTCTGGGTGTCCGTGCGCAAGGAGGCCAAAATGCTGGTGGTCTCCGTCGAGGACGATGGAGCCGGAGCGAAACATGCGCTCACCGATGGTCTGGGCCTGGGGAATTCCCGAGACCGACTAACGGCGCTATACGGCAATAGCGCTCAACTGGCAGCGGGCCCGCGAGCCGCGGGTGCGGGCTTCGCAGTGGTTATACGCATCCCCTATCGTCGCGGCGCGGAGCCATTTCCACTCGGTATACCGGAGCCGCTGTCTGCATGACGATTAGAACGCTCATTGTGGACGATGAGAATCTGGCGCGACGCGGGCTTCGTTCTCTGTTGCGGCGCGCCGATGACGTGGAGATCGTGGCGGAGTGCCAAAGCGGTCGGGAGGCGATTGAATTTATCGTACGCTCTGGGCCCGATCTCGTTTTCCTGGACATCCAAATGCCGGGCAAGACGGGTTTTGAGGTCATATCTGAGATCGGCTTGAGTACACGCCCGTATGTGATATTCGTTACCGCCTTCGATAAGTTCGCGCTACAGGCTTTTGACGTGCACGCCCTTGATTACCTGCTCAAGCCAATCAATGAGGATCGATTCTACGAGGCCTTATCTCGCGCACGAGCAGCTCTCTTGAGCATGCGGGACGACACGCTGATTCGCCAAGTTGCACAGGCAGTTGCGTCCGCTCCGCAAGGCCAGGTTGGTCACATCACTGTGGCCGGCGTCGATCGGCTGCCGGTCAAGGCCAACGGCAAGATTATTCCGATGCGCGTAGCCGATATTGACTGGATCGAGGCTGATGATGACTATGTCGTACTACACGCGGGGGACAAAAGCTGGATCCTCAGAGAATCTATCTCCAATCTCGAACCGCGCCTTGCCTCGTGTGGCTTTGTGCGGATCCATCGTTCCGCCATGGTAAATGCCGACCGCGTATGCGAGCTGCGGCCGCGTCTCAAAGGAGAGTGTAGCGTGATATTAATCGATGGCACGCAGCTTAAATTGACGCGAACCTATCGCGCAGCTATTGAGCGACTCGTCGGGCCGGAGTTTTGAAGTTTCACTAATATCAAACTATTGCGAAATGGTCTCCAGTGGTGACCGTACTCGGCAGGAAGCGCGGCGCGCACTAGCTCAGAATGCGGTTTGCCAAGCCCCAGAGTCGGCTTCGCTCAGCAACAGGACCTGCGGCCGCTATTTCAACTGTCCCCCGTGGCATTGGGGTGCCCGCCAATTTCGTCGAGGCACGGAAGGGAAGGATCATTGGCCTATGCGCCGTCGGGGACACGCTTAGATTTGCGGATGGGTCAGAAAACCGAGAAGCGGCGCGGAGCGTAGCCAGCCGAGTTTAGATCTCTAGGCCGACGAGTCGTTCAACTGCCGCGCGATAATTGCGGGTCATCTTGAGCTGCTGTCCATCGTGAAGCACCACGTCGAATTCGCCTTTGGAACGCGTACGCAGTTCACGTACGCGATCGACATTGACGAGGGCGGAACGGTGAATGCGCACGAACCCGGACAATGCCAGTCGCAATTCAACACTGGCTATGGGTTCTCGGAGGATCCAGCTCTTATCGCCGACGTGTAGCAGCACATAGTTATGACTTGCTTCTACCCAGTCGATCTCGGCTACGCGCACTGCCATAACCTTGCCATTGGCCTTGACGGGGAGACGATCCAGGGCCGCCAGCTGAGCATTGTCTGGACGAGCAGTGCGAAATTCAGTGGCGATCTGCACAAAGCGGCGGATGAGAGATTCGTCGCGCATGCTCGCAAGAATGGCCCGCGCGCGGGCCAGGGTGGCATAGAGTCGCTCCTCATTCAGCGGCTT
>JBEKOK010000119.1:0-10411 GCA_049521875.1 Steroidobacteraceae bacterium | reverse complement strand
TGACTAGAAACTTAAGTCGAAACGGCACGTTGTAGAAATATGTAGTGGCCTTGGAGATGAACATGGCGCTACCGGTAACTGCCGCTATGGCAAAAGCCGACCACGTCCATGGCAAGACGGCCCGCGACAGCGCGCTTACCTTCGCGTCGCGGTGCCCGAGGCCAAGCAGCCGCATGTCGATCATGAAGATTGACCCAAAGACCGTCGATAAGGCGAGTACGTGGACGGTTTCGACCAGCGGAAAGACCCAACCTTCCCAGTCAATGTAAGCTGGCACATCCCCGCGCACCAGACCGGCCAGGGCAGTAGATTCGAGCGTCTGCAAAATTCCATCAATCATCTCGTTATCCGCGCTGCGGGTGCAATAGCCAGGAATAGGCGATCAGTCGTCCGCAGATGACTATCCCGGCCCACAGCACGAGCGAGACCAGTGCAAAGATCCGCGCCTGAGCGGGGATCCTTGTGCCGCCTGCGTCACTCCAGGACGCCGTATTGCGACGTACGGTCGTTGCAAACCAGACCGTGACGATGACAGCGCAAAGCACCATGGCCATCTTGAGCCAAAAGACGCCTGCGAGTAACTCGCGCCGGGGCTCTGCAACGGTCTGCACCACACCTGTCAGCAACAACACGGCGACAGCGCGAAGCATCCAAGGTATCAGCGTATCGACAAGCTGCGCGACGCTGCGAGTAGGCTGCATAACTCCCAGCAGCCTGAAGCTGATCATGATTGTCGAGCCAAGGACAATCGCAACGCACACAATATGGATCGCCTGCGACGTTGGCACGAGCCATGTCGCATCCCGCACAACGTGATTCAGTCGCGTCGACTGAATCCAGTCGGCCAATTCACGTACCATATGTGCTCCCGTCGAGTGCCTTACTATGGAACCGAGTATCCGTATTTCTTAGCATCCTCGGGCTGGCCGGCCGTCTCTTCGCAATCGTGCTCAGCGAGCACAAGATAGTCTGGTCGCCAGTTCAGGATCTGCCTCACTACCCACGGTTTGGTAAAGGTTGCAGGATCATCGATCTCGGTGATCACTTCGAGCTCTCTGCCCTCGGAGCGTTTCGTCAGACGGGTGGTCAGATGGGCCTGATCACTCATCACCGTGCCTAGATCATCCAGCCACTGTTCTGCTTTAAATCCCGTCGTCTCGACAACCAGCGTGTTGCCGTCCCAACGACCGGCCGACTGGCCCATGTAGGTACGGTTCGGACGCCGCCGCGGCTGCTCCGCCATATCAATACGCCAGATGGTATGAAATCGCTCGAAGGCGAACGTGAAGGCCGTGTCGTCCTGCATCACGAGTACCGGAAAATAGAGTCCCATCACCCAAAGAAATCCGGGCGGCCGGCACATCACTGCGCTGTTGGCCAGTGGTCTGCCAGCCTCGGCGCTCTGCACCCTCGCCTCACGCGCAGCAAAAGCGTTAGGCACAAACGGCGGCTTCTGGCCTTCCACCGTCAAGATTAATTCTGGAGTTCGCCTGTAGTTCAGCCACATCCCGTGGAAATCGCGCGGATCTGATGGCGGCGGCGCGGCGTCGGCCGGAAGTGGCGCAATGAACGCCGGCAGGCTTACGGCAGAGGCCGATTCCGCGGCCTGGACGACGCATGACGCCAGCAGCGCTGTTGCCGTCAGCAGTAGTTGTCTTAGGTGACCTATCATCTGCGCATCATCCAGTCTCGCCGCTCTCAATGCACTGTCCGGTCCAGCCAGCCAGCCAGGTACTTCGCAATCTCATCACTATTCTTTTCAAGCATCATTTCGTGACCGTTACCGGTGATGCCAACGGAGGCAAGCTCGACGTAATCGGTGTGAACTCCCGCCTGATTAAGCCACTGTGCCGTACAGGCATCGAAAATCGCGTGGTAGCTCGCCTCACTGGATATCAGTAACACCGGAATGCCGACCAGGTTCTTCAGCCGCCGTGGCGAGCCGGTCTGCAGATAGCAATTCACCCGTCCGGGAACGTTCGCGACGCCAGACACTGCCGTCTGCAGCTCGGCCGCATCCTTGATGGTCGGCTCATACTCCAGCGGCAGATTCGTCAGACCCCAGGGCAAGTTGGGCTTCCCGTTATAGGCCTGATGCGCAGCGTCGACGGCCTGGATCGGTGGTCCTGCTGGCTCAATTGCGATCACCGCCGCGATATCACGCGGGCGAGCGTCGGCCACCGACCAGCCAAATGCGCCTCCGATCGAATGGGTCAATAGCACCACGGGAGTTCCGATCCTGTCGAGCAAGGCCACGTAGGCATCGACGGTGGCCCGATCCAGATTGTTGGCGGGATACTGCACTTGGGTACGCGCGAAGTCGTCGAAGACCGGATCGTGCATCTTGCCCTTGCCGGGACCGGACCCCGGCCACTGGGAGTATCGTGCACCCTGCGGCCAAGGGCTCGCCGCATCCACTGCGGTCCACAGCTGCGAGAGCTGCGCCGCCGTCCGGATCGTCAGCGGCCCATCGACATCGGGAACATACGCTGAGCGCCCGCGCGCCGGCTCGTCGGTGAGATAAACGACGTAGCCACGGTGCAGGAAGAAGTAGGCCCAGCCGGTGCGCCCATCTGGCGTCTGCAGCCAATTGACGGCGGTCTGGCCGGCGCCGTGCAGCATGACAATGGGCTGGGCGTGGCGAATTTTCCGTGGCACCAGCACCTCGACGTACATTGCTCCCTCCATGATCTCCTTGCCGGGCTCCCCCACATATTGCCCGCCGACATAGAACACGCCGGCCCGATCAATATCGGCCATCGACACCGTGGGAATGTTCGCCGGCGGTGCGGCGGCGACTCCCGGGTCGGCGCCTGCGGCGACACCGCATGAAAGGAGAGACAGCACCCACGCAAGATTCCCGATTGTGGTGTTCTTGGACATCGATTTCACCTCGCTCCGCCAGTCAGTGCCACGCGGCATAGACCGGCTTGCTGACTAGAAACCAAGGGTCAATGCCGGCCCGAGGACGAAATTTCTGCACGCGGCCGTTATCAACTTCGGCGGTGTAAAAGTTGCCGTCCTGATCCACGCTAAATCCGTGCACGCCCCAGAGCGCTCCTGGAAAATCCCCCCATACGCCCCAGGAATACAACAAATGCCCCTCCAGATCGTACCTGAGCATCTTTGATGTCGCGCGGTCGAATGCCCAAAGCGTACGGTCGGAGCCGATGTAGATCAGATGGATATCCGACGGCGCCGGCCCTGGGCTCCACTCGTAGAGATATTTGCCGTTCTCGTCAAACACCTGAATGCGGTGGTTGTCGCGGTCATTGACAAAGACGCGACGCGTCTGCGGATCGATCGCCAGGCCATGCACATTATTCATATATCCGGGGCGCTTCTCGTCGGGCGGATTGCCCTTTTCACCCCACTGCAGCAGAAAGTGTCCATCTTTGTCGAACTTGACCACACGCGTGCCGTTGTAGCCATCAGCCACAAACAGCGTGCTGTCCGGCAGCCAGGCCAGATAAGTTGGCCGGTTGAAATGGGTGGCATCGGCTCCCTTAACCCGCGGTGTGCCGAGCGTCTGTACCAGCTGGCGGCCATCGTGTGTGAACTTGTAAATCACCTGCATGTGATCATCGACGACCCAGACGTGCTTTTCCGGATCATAGGGATTGATCGTGATGAAATGCGGGCGCTGCAATATCTTGTCCCATTGCGTCCAACGTTCGATGATGTTGCCGCTGCCGTCGGCGACAACGATGCAGTTTTCCCACTTGGCATCAACACCGACGACGCCCAGCCAGCCGTCGGTTGGAGCACCGGGCTCCTGCCCCGGGGCACCGTTACCCGGAAGTGAAGAGACAGTCGCATCCCGCCACGGCAGGCGTCCGACGGGAAATTGAAGACTCGGCCCAGCGTTGGATACTAATTGGCGTGCGGGTCGAGTGATGTTGGGCAACTCGCCGCGATAGAGCATCAGGATCCGGTCCGGGCTTTCTGCAAAGACGCTTTGGGCAGCCCCATATGTCCACGCGGAATTCCCCGGCTGCGCGCTGATATCCTGCGGCCAGCCGCTGACGACTTCATACGGTCCGAATATGTCCTCACCACCTTGATGGGCCGGCATCAGCGCAAATGTACGCTGCGGCGTTGTGGCATCGGCGCCGGCAGCACGTACGAGACTACAGGCCATCGTCAGTCCTGCCGTCGCAAGCAACAAGGCAAGTCTGAGGCCTGATCTGCTCACTGCGACAAGCCCCGCAACGGCGGCATCGTCGCAGGTCGCCGGTTGGCCTGAATCTCCATGGCCCGTCCACCCGCGGCCACGCGGTCGACACAAACATCCTCGCTCAGTGACGCGCGTGCCAGTCGCTCAAACTGAGCTGACGCCTCCCACGGGTGGGTATAGTCCTCCGGATCCTCAACTGTTGTCTTCCATTCGAGAATGCGGCCGCCCTCGCGAAGATGAAAGCGCTCTGTCAATTTCAGCTTGTCGCTGTGGGGAAGCCCGCGATTATCGAGAAACGTCCGCGCATTGAAATCCGTCGAAGTTACTACCAGCGTATTGCCCTCCCAATGCCCTGACGAGTATCCCATCGCCGACGGCAAGATGTACGGGTCGCGCTGATCGCCCATCACGATCTGCCGGAAAAGGTGATTCCACTGAAAAATGAACAGGATGTGGTCTGCTTGCTGCAGGATTTCAAACGGATAGTGAAGCAGCATAACTCGCGGTGCACCGGGAGATGCGCAGCGCAGTGTCAAGTCAACGCTGCGGTTGCCGGCCGCAATGGCTGCACGGTTTGTGGCGAACTGTGCCCTTCCCATCGCAGTGAATGGCAGCGCCTTGTCGCCTTTACTCTGGAGCGTAATAGATCCGCGAATCTTCCAGATGCCGCGCAGCTCCACGGCGTTGGCGGCGACCGTCATCGCGCCCAGCCACGCGATCAGCAGAACTCGCACCATAATCATTGTTGCCTTCCCGTCAAGGTTGTGACGGCCCGGAACCGGAGCTGGGGGCGAGTTCGGGCACGGGCATTGCTGGAGGTGTCGATCCGCGCAGAGTCTTGCCATTCTCGAGGATGGCTATCGCAAGTACCCCGCTAAGGACGCCGTCGATACGCGGATGAAAGATGAATGTGGCCTTGTCTCCGGGCTTGAAGGTCGCGGGCGACCATCCAGTGCGAATCGAGAGACTCGGCGTTCCGAATTCGATGTTCCAAATGCGCTCACTTCCGTCAGGCTCGATCGTCCGCACCTTGAGCCAGCTGTGCGGATTGGTCCATAGATACTCCTCGACCGTCCCCTCTATCCGAACATCGCGTTTCAGGTCATAGGCTATCGTTGAGTGATGGGCACGCACCGCACCGGCGATTGCTAGCAACGGGACAAGCAGCAGCGCGGGGCGCAACCGATAGAGGATCTTCTTCGACATGACTTGCGATCACCCTGAGCGCATCCACCGCCGTTGTCCGGCCGTTCGTTCTTTTCATTATGAAGATTCAGCTCTGCGTTCCATCCCGCTGCGATCGCTTGGTCCGCTGTGCGGACTGCCGCGTGCCCGTGTTATACGTGCTGCTGTCGGGATCATGTTAAGTCCAGCGTGAATGGCTCCGCGGCCACCTCCAGACCAACAACTCGACGAAGTCCAACACGATCGGTAAAACACTATCGGAGTGGAAGCAATGTCAGCGTCCGCGCGGTGGACATTGCCAGGAGATCCAGAGCGCTAGCGCTTCGCGCCAGCGCCTATTACGGTGAATTGGCGCTGGAAGATGTTCAAGATGCGGCGGACGCCGGCTGACCGGCGGCGCATCCACTTCAATTCAAGGGTTCTCGGAAGGTTTCTTGAGAAAGTCTCTTGGACCTCCGATGGTCCGGCCGTCCGCCAACGTGATCTCATCCAAAATCCCTTCTTGGCGCCCGTCCCGGGCAGGATTCACGATCACAGTGACCTTGTCGCCTACCTTCACATCGTCATATTTCCAGCCATTGCGCACGTTGAGCGACGGGGTGCCGGAAATTACTGACCAATGTGCCTGGCCTCCAGCACCATCAACCTCCAAATTAATGTAGATATGAGGATTCCCCCAGAACACCGATGACACAGTTCCACTCAGCGTCACACGCTTAGTAGGGTCGAAGAGGCTGGTCGAATGATGGGCCCATATTGACTCTGACAGAACCGTGACGACGACTATCAGACTTGCTCTGGCAAACTTGCGTCGAATGGTTAAAGCGGTCATGCAACAGCCCCCAAATTAAGCGGTCGGCAATGTACCGCCTTGTTTCGCACGCTGTGTGCGCCTAGGAATTTTAGAGCATAGCTGAGCGCTGAGGAATGCCGGTACAGCGACAGCGGGCGGGTCCGCCTTGTGGACGCTCGCACAGCAACGCTATCTACGTATAGCCCTGCGCTTCAAGAGGGCCGATGGCGCCGCAAGCAGATCAACTCACGGCGACTGATCTATTCCGTCTAACTTGCCATTCCGTGCGTTACTAGACTCTTGCCAAACGAGCACATAAGTTCAATCTGCAGGCTACGCACAAACCGAGCCCGCTTGTTGTTCGGTATCCAGTTTCTTGCCGCGGGCTAGAGTCTCTTGGGGGACTGGCCGCGACACCCGATGCCCGGAGTCGGGCGGTCGCCCAAAACACTGTCCCGGCGAACCCGTGCTCCGTTACAATCGCCCCAATTTAATACTGTGCGCACCGGCCAAGAGTGACAGTCGCGTCGCGTCTTGTTAGCTTAATCCCTGCGCCTGACTAGAATTGTCGATTCGGCCACACCGCTGCGCGAGGGGAAACCGGCGATGAAGATAGACGGCAAAAAGACGACCGTGACGGGCGAGACCTACCAGCGCCTTCGGACAGCGATCCTGAGCGGTGAGTTTGTACCTGGCTCTAAACTGCGGACAGATGCGTTGTGTGCGCAGTGCAACGTTAGCCTGAGTACGGTCCGCGAAGCCCTCTCACAACTGCTGGCCGAGGGTTTGGTGGTTGCGGAGGCGCATCGTGGATGGATCGTCACTCCCGTGTCCGCCGAAGACTTACTGGATCTGACGCGTAGCCGCATTGAGATCGAGAATCTTTGCCTTTCGTGGTCGATCGAAGCCGGGGATCTGGAATGGGAAACGCAAGTGATCGCGGCCGCGCACCGCCTGACCAACACGTCTCGCGAGCGAAGCACGAGCTCCGTACCGAACTCGGCGTGGACCAGCGCTCACGATGCATTCCACTACGCGCTGATCTGCGCCTGCCAGAGTCGGCGGCTACTGGCGATCCGCCAACAGCTGTATGAGCAAAGCGAGCGGTACCGAATTCTCGAGCGCAAGCAAAACGCTCCTCGTGATCACGAGACGGAACACACGCGTATCAAGCAGGCCGTGCTCGCGCGTGACATCGACAAGGCTACCCGACTAATGCGCAATCATCTGCAACTGACTGCCGAGAATGTTCTTGCGTCTATGCGCATAGGAGCTGATAGCGTCCCGGTGGCCAAGCCACGGATCGCAAAGACCCGGCGCGCATCAGTCGCGACCACAGAGACATGAGTTTGACTCGCACCAGGCACACTTCTCTTTAGAGCTGTGTTCTCGATGTCGCTGATTGCGCTAAATACCCACAAGTCGCGTCACCACTCCTGCGGACTGGCTGCGCCCCGATATGCATGCCCGAGGCCACATCTGTTGCAATCAAATTGCCGGATTCAGGCGTCAACACCTTCGTCAATTGGCCAATCTGGTCGCAGTGGCTGCAGATTGTCTTTCCGATCGATTAGCATTGGCGCAGCTCGCCGTTCGCTCATAGCTTTACTTTCAGAGCACCCGGATCCACAAGTCTTCCGTGATCGCGGTCCCAGGGCCTAATCATTGCGTGTCCGGGCGAGGATCCTCCATGTTCTCCGGGCGGCCTGCCGCGGACCCAAATCGCGACTTTGCGAATTCGACATACCAATCGAGACTCGATGGGTTCGCCAGCGCATCGCGCGTGATCACCTTTTCAATAGGCTGTCCGAGCAGAAGCTTTTTGATCGGAACTTCCAGCTTTTTGCCTGTGAGCGTCTTTGGAACCTGCGGCGCTGCGAAAATCTCGTCCGGCACGTGGCGCGGCGACAATGCAACACGAATGGCGCTGCGAAGCCGATCCTTAAGGCCATCATCCAGCTTGTGGCCATGCCTTAGGACAATGAACAAGGCCATCCACGAATCCCTGCCCAAATATTCCAAGTCGACCGCAAGACTGTCGGTAATCTCATCGAGCGTCTCGACCGCGCGATACAGTTCTGCGGTCCCCATGCGGATGCCCTGACGATTGATCGTGGCGTCTGAGCGTCCGTAAATCACTCCACCGATAGCCCGGTCATGCACCAACAGCTTCAACCAGTCGCCATGTCGCCAAACTGGTGATCCGTCACCGAGTTTGAACTCCTGGAAGTAGCTCTCGAGATAGCGCGCGTTGTTTTTGTCACCCCAGAAATACAACGGCATCGACGGGAGCGGCTTCGTGCAAACCAGTTCGCCGACTTCGCCCGTAATCGATGTTCCGGCATCGCTAAACGAATAAACGGCGGCCCCCAGCAGCCGGCACTGCATTTCGCCGTAATAGACGGACAGAGTGGGCACGCCTCCCAGAAAGGCCCCACAGATATCGGTACCTCCGGAAACGCAGTTGATCCAGGCGTCGGACTTCACCCTTTCCAGCAACCAGCGATACCCATCGGTTGAGAGAGGGGAACCCGTAGATCCGATGGTCTGCAGCGCCGAGAGATCGAGACAGGAGCCAGGCTCCAGGCCCGCCTTCATGCAGGCGTGATGATAGGCCGCACCGCCGCCGAAGAATGACACCCGGTGACGCTCCGCCAGTCGCCAGAGTGTCATCCAATCCGGCTCTGGCCCCGTCCCCGTGGGTGCGCCGTCGAAAAGAACGAGCGTGGCACCCACCAATAGGCAGCACACATGTGCGTTCCACACCATCCACGACGTGCTGGAGGTCCACAATACCCGGTCCCGTTTGCCCAGGTCGCTATGAAATGCCTGCGTGACTGCGCCGTTGGCTATGATACCTCCGTGCCCATGCACAATTGCCTTTGGCAGACCGCTCGTGCCAGAGGAATAGAGGATCCACAGTGGATGGTCGGCAGCCACGGCCTCGGTTTGCAGCGGACAGCGACTGGCGACCGCGTCGTCCCAGCGGACCTGACCTAACGTGTCAGCCACCCGTGGGGGGTCCGAAAGTGCATCCAGGAGCGGCACCCACACAATGCCCTTGAGCGATGGCAGCTGCCCAAGTATGCCCTCCAGAGCCTCTCGACGCCCGTAGGCGCGGCCACCATACCGATAGCCATCGCAAGCAATGATGACCTTGGGGCCGACTTGCCGAAACCTGTCGACGACGCTCACCGGACCGAGGTCGGGCGCGCAGATTGACCAGATCGCTCCGAGGCTCGCGGTCGCCAGGAACCCGATCACTGCTTCCTGCACGTTCGGCAGGTAGGCGACCACGCGGTCGCACCTTACAACACCAAGGGCTTTCAAGGCTGAGGCAAGTGAGGCCACGCGACGTTCGAGATCCCCCCAGCTCACCTCGCCCTGCCCGCTGGTTTCGCTGTCATAGATGAGCGCGGCGCCGGGCAGGTCTCGATGCATAAGCACCTGGTCGACGAAATTCAGCTCTGCGCCGACGAACCACCGTGTAGCCGGCATTGGATCCGAGCTCATGACCGCCGAGTATGGCTTGCGAACAGCCAGCCCGAGGAACTCCCAAGCCGCTCCCCAAAACTGGGCGGGATGATTCGTGGACCAACGCCACAGGTCCTCGTAATTTACGTAGGGTCCCTGCCCGCGGCGATTCAGCCAGTACGCGAACGCCGTTATCCTGGCGCGTTCGATACGCTCAGGAGATGGACTCCACGCCAGTTCGTTCGCGGCGTTCACGCAATTTCAAATGGCGCGGCAACGCCGATGCCTTCGCTGAAGAAATTAATGAAGACGGTCGACCAAAATCCCCGGCGCCGCACTTCCATGAGCGTCATGCTGACGAGCCCAATCCCAGACATTCCATATCGGTCGCCCATCGCAATGGCGTCCCTACTGCCGCTCAGCCTCGCCATGGAAAGTCCAAGTTTGTAGGGGCAATACAGCACCCGTACGGAAT
This sequence comes from Steroidobacteraceae bacterium, assembly GCA_049521875.1. GTDB lineage: Bacteria > Pseudomonadota > Gammaproteobacteria > Steroidobacterales > Steroidobacteraceae > FEN-1191. The sequence continues at coordinate 307 of JBEKOK010000119.1, read as the reverse complement.
GGGCATCATCGAGCTCCCAGAGGTCAATCGGTTCGATCACAAGTTGCGCGCGGCGGCAGCTTGGTAATGACTGGACCGATGCCGCACTCCTCGGACTCGCAGCCGGCCGCAGCGTAGCCCGGAAGCACCTCAACAACTGCGGGTCGAGTTGGTCTACTCTCCGGGCACTTATCATCTAGAATTCGCCCTTCACCGGTCTGTTCGGTTAGCGTGTTGTTCTCCCCGCCAGATGCCCTCGAACTTGACTACCTTGGCTAGAGTCGGCAGGGATGTTCAGTCAGTTAGACTTGCTTCGGAGTTGCTCCTT
>JBEKOK010000118.1:0-10417 GCA_049521875.1 Steroidobacteraceae bacterium | reverse complement strand
TCGGGTGAATGGCGGCTGTTCACGAACCAGGGCGAGATCGTGTGCGAGCACGTGGTGTGCGCCACCGGCAACTACGCGCGCCAGACCGGCAAGCTCTTTGGCATCAACGTGCCGGCCATTCCGGTCGAGCACCAGTACATTGTGTACGACGAGTCCACCGAGCTGAAGGCCTATCGGCAGGGCGGAGGCCGTGAACTCGCGGTGCTGCGCGAGTCGGACAAGTCCTATTACCTGCGCGAAGAACGCATGGGCTGGATTCTGGGGCCCTACGAATTCGGAGCCCCCGCGCGCTTTGCCGATGGCGTCCCGGAGTGGTTTGGCAAGAGCCTGTTCGAAGGCGATCTTGACCGCCTGCTGCCGCACGTCGAAGCGGCCATCCGTCGCGTGCCGGCACTCGAGCACTGCGGCATCAAGGATATCGTCAACGGACCGATCTCCTACACGCCCGATGGCAGTCCGCTGATCGGACCGGCCTGGGGTACGCGCAACCTGTGGCTCAACGAAGGCCACAGCTTTGGCATCACCGCGGCTGGCGGCTCGGGCTGGCAGCTGGCCGAGTGGATCACCGAGGGCGAGCCGGGCATCGACATGCTGGCGACTGACCCGCGCCGCTTCGGCGACTACACCTCCAAGCGCTACGTGGTGAAGAAGAACGAAGAGACCTACGCGAATGTCTTTACGATCCACTTCCCGGACGAGGAGCGTCCCGCCGGCCGTCCGGCCAAGACCACGCCGATCTATGACAAGCTCGATCGCATGGGCGCCGTCTGGGGCCAGCGCTTCGGCTGGGAGCGGGCTGCCTGGTTCGCGCCACCCGGCGTTGAGCGGCGCGATCAGTGGAGTTTCCGGCGCACCAATTACTTTGAGCATGTCGGCAACGAGTGCCGCGCGATGCGCGAGCGCGTCGGCGTCATTGATCTGACGCCGTTCTCCAAATTCGAGGTGCGCGGCCCGGGCGCCGAGGCGTGGCTCGATCACCTGGTGGCCAACAAGGTGCCAACCAAGGTCGGTCGCATTGCACTGTGCCACGCGCTCACGAAGCGCGGCGGCATCCGTTCGGAATTCACGATCACCAAGATCGCCGAGGGCCATTTCTACGTCGTCAGTGCTGGCGCCGCCGAGCGCTATGATGGCGAGTATCTGCGCAGGATGTTGCCGACAGACGGCACTGTGAGCCTGACCAACATCACGATGGCGCGCGGCACTTTTGTCGTCGCCGGCCCGCGCTCACGCGAACTACTGGCCAAACTCACTGATAGCCCGCTCGATAATACGGCCTTCCCCTGGCTCACGAGCCAGGTCATCGAAGTGGGTCTGGCCACCGAGGTGTACGCTCTGCGCGTGAACTTCGTCGGTGCACTTGGCTGGGAGCTGCATTTCCCGATCGTCTACGCGCATCACCTCTTCGATGCGCTGTTCAGCGAAGGCAAGGAGCTCGGTATACAGATGGTCGGCATGCGCGCGATGGAATCACTGCGCATGGAGAAGTCCTACCGTATGTGGGGCAGCGACATGACGCGCGACTACACTCCCTTTGAGACGAGCCTGGATCGATTCGTGCGCATGAACAAGGGCGACTTCATCGGTCGACCGGCGCTTGAGCAGCAGCTGGCGCGCGGCGTGCCGCACCGCTTTGTGACCCTTGAGGTCCACGACGTCATCGATGCCGATCCGCTGGGCAACGAGCCGCTGTTCGATAGCACAGGCGTGCTGATCGGCCGCGCGACCTCGGGTTACTACGGCCATGTCTTGGGCAAGAGCCTGGCGATCGGCTACATCAAGCCGGATTTCGCCGCGGTCGGCACCAAAATCGAGATCGAGATCCTGGGTGAGCGGCGCCGCGCGACGGTTCTGGTGGATTCGCCCTTTGATCCGGAAAACAAGGAGCTGCGGGCCTGATGCCTGCCAGCTCGCTGCCGGCGTGCCCGACAGCGCACGCGTGATAGACGGCCCGCGAGGACTGGAACTGATTGTATGAAGAGACAGGGCTTTTCGGCGCTGCGTCTGCTGCGGGCGGGTCTGTCTGGGCAGCGCTCCTGGCAACCCCAGTGGCGACGCTGCGAGCCGCAGGCCAGCTACGATGCGATCATTGTCGGCGGTGGCGGGCATGGATTGGGCGCCGCCTATTACCTTGCCAAGGAACACAAACTCACCCGCATCGCGGTAGTCGAGAAGGGCTGGATCGGTGGCGGCAATACCGGTCGCAACACGACCATCATCCGTTCCAACTATCTCTTCAACGAGAGCGCAGCCCTCTACGATCATGCGCTCAAGCTGTGGGAAGGCCTATCGCAGGATCTGAACTACAACGTCATGTACTCGCCGCGCGGCGTCATGATGCTGGCGCATACGGTGCACGACATCCAGGTCTTCAAGCGCCACATCCACGCCAATCGCTGCAATGGCGTCGACAACGAATGGCTCACGCGCGAGGAGGCCAAGGCCTTCTGTCCGCCGCTGAACATTGAGACCAACATCCGCTATCCGGTGCTGGGCGCTGCCCTGCAACGTCGCGGGGGCACTGCGCGCCACGATGCCGTGGCCTGGGGCTACGCGCGTGCCGCGGATGCGCTCGGCGTCGACATCATCGAGAACTGCGAGGTCAAGGGCATCCTGCGCGATGCCAACGGCGCCGTCGAAGGACTCGAGACCAGCCGTGGCACGATCCGCACGAATAAGGTCGGTGTGTCCGTGGCCGGACACACGAGCCAGATCATGGCGATGGCGGGCGTCAGCTTGCCGCTCGAGAGCTTTCCGCTGCAGGCGCTGGTATCCGAGCCGATCAAGCCGATATTTCCGTGCGTGGTGATGTCCAACACCGTGCATGCCTACATCAGCCAGTCCGACAAGGGTGAGCTGGTGATCGGCGCCGGCACCGATGCCTACACCTCGTACACGCAGCGCGGCGCGCTGCACACGAACCTGCACACGATCGAGGCGATCTGCGAGCTGTTCCCGGCCTTCCGGCGCATGCGGATGCTGCGCAACTGGGGCGGAATCGTCGATGTCACGCCTGATCGCTCGCCGATCATTGCCAAGACCGGTGTCCCCGGACTGTATGTCAATTGCGGCTGGGGCACTGGAGGCTTCAAGGCTACGCCCGGATCGGCCCACGTGTTTGCCTGGACGATTGCACGTGATGAGCCGCACCCGATCAACGCGCCGTTCACGATCGAGCGCTTCCGCGATGGCCTGCTGATCGATGAAGCCGCCGCCGCCGCTGTGGCTCATTGAAGGACATTAGAGAGCCATGCTGCTGATTCACTGCCCGTACTGCGGCGATCGACCCGAGCTGGAGTTCAGCTATGGCGGTCAGGCGCATCTGGCGCGCCCGACCGAACCGCAGAGCTTAAGCGATGGGCAATGGGCCGGTTACCTGTATCTGCGCTCGAACACGCGCGGGATTCACGCCGAGCGCTGGCGCCATATTCGCGGCTGCGCGCGCTTTTTCAATGCCGTGCGTGATACCACCACGGATCGGATTCTTGCGACTTATCGCGTCGGTGAGCAGCCACCGGCTGGCGCCGAGGCGGCGCGATGATTGAGCTGCGCACGAGCGCGGGCGGCGCTATCGATCGCACTCGCCCGGTGTCATTCCATTTTGATGGCCAGCGCTACCGTGGATTCCACGGCGATACGCTGGCCTCGGCGCTGCTCGCCAATGACGTCCATCTGATGGGTCGCTCATTCAAATACCACCGGCCCCGCGGCGTGCTGGCTGCCGGCGCCGAAGAGCCCAATGCGCTGGTCGGCGTATGGCGCGATTCGAGAACCTACACGCCGAACCTGCGCGCGACCCAGGTGGAAATCTATGAGGGCCTCAAGGCCGAAAGCCAGAATCGCTGGCCGAGCCTGAGGCGCGATTTTGGCCGCATCAATGATCTGATCGCCCCGTTCATTCCAGCCGGGTTCTACTACAAGACCTTCATGTGGCCGCGGCGCGCCTGGCACGCGCTTTACGAACCGGCGATCCGCTCCTCTGCAGGTCTGGGTCGTGCACCCACGGGTCCGGATCCGGATCTGTATGCCCAATGCTTCGAACACTGCGACGTGCTCGTGGTCGGCGCCGGTCCTGCCGGACTGTCGGCGGCGCTGGCTGCGGCCCGCAGCGGCGCGCGCGTCATGCTGTGCGATGAACAGAGTGCGCCCGGTGGCTCGCTGCGTGCTGAGCGCGAGGCGCTGATCAACAGCGAATCGGCCGCCCAATGGATCGCTGAAAGCTGGGCCGCGTTGGGCGCCTACCCCAACGTCACGCTGTTGCCGCGTACCCAGGCCTTCGGTTATTTCCCGCATAACCTGATCGGGCTCAATCAACGCTTAAGCGATCATCAGGCACGACCGGACCCGCAACAGCCGCGTGAGCGCCTGTGGCAGGTGAGGGCGCGCGAAGTGGTGCTGGCCACGGGCGCCTTGGAGCGGCCGCTGGTGTTTCCGGGCAATGACCGGCCCGGTGTCATGCTGGCGGATTCGGCGCGAACTTACCTAAACGTTTACGGTGTGCGGGTCGGTTCGCGGGTGGTCATCGTGACGGCCTGCGACTCGGCCTATCGCGCGGCGCTTGATCTGCACCACGCGGGTGTTGAAATCGCGCTTATTGCCGATACCCGTGCCGAGGCCAAGGGGCCCTTGGCCGAGCAAGCCCGGAAGGCCGGCCTGCAGGTGCTCACCGGCTGCACGGTGCCGGGCACTCACGGTCGCCTGCGAGTCACCGCGGTCGACATCGCCCGTGCTGAAAGCGATGGGACCATTCAAAAAGTGGGTCGCTATGCCTGCGATGCCCTGCTGATGTCGGGCGGCTTCACCCCGAGCGTCCACCTGTTCTCGCAGTCGCGCGGCAAGCTGATGTGGAGTGAAGATCTTCAGGTCTTCGTTCCAGGTGCCTCTGCCGAGGCGGAGCGTTCGGCTGGCGCCTGCCGCGGCACCTACGCGTTGGGCGCGGCCCTGGAGGATGGCGATGCCGCCGGCTGCGCCGCGGCGCAGTCAGCTGGGTTTGTCGCTCGCGGCGCAGCTTTCAAAGTCGAGGCACTCGCGGCACACGCAGGCAGTTTCGCCGGAGCACTGCCGCAGGCTGCGGGTTGGGCGGGCAAGCGGGCGTTCATCGACTGGCAGAATGATGTCACGGTGGCAGATCTGAAGCTCGCGACACGCGAAGGCTTTCGCTCGGTCGAGCACATCAAGCGCTACACCACCACGGGTATGGCAACGGATCAGGGCAAGACCTCCAACATCAACGCTCTGGGCGTCGTGGCTGTTGAGCTGGGATGCACGGTGCCGCAGATTGGATTGACGACCTTTCGCATGCCCTATACGCCGGTCAGCTTCGGCTCGCTGGCAGGTTACGCACGCGGTGATCTTTTTGATCCGGTGCGCAAGACAGCGATTCACGACTGGGCCGTTGCACGCGGCGCGGTGTTTGAAGATGTCGGGCTGTGGAAGCGCGCGCGTTACTTTCCGCAAGGCGCGGAGGGCATGGACGAAGCGGTCGGCCGCGAGTGCCTCGCGGTCCGTGCTGGCTGCGGCATCTTCGATGCATCGACGCTCGGCAAGATCGAGGTGGTCGGGCCCGATGCGGCTGAGTTCCTCAATCGCCTGTACGTTAACAGCTGGAGCAATCTCGCCCCAGGGCGTTCGCGCTACGGCATCCTGCTACGCGAGGATGGCTTCGTCTATGACGATGGGGTGATCGCACGGCTCGATCCCGAGCGCTTCCATGTCACGACTACGACCGGCGGCGCGCCGCGGGTGCTCGCATTCATGGAGGATTACCTGCAGACCGAGTGGTCAGATCTGAAAGTGTGGCTGACCTCGACCACTGAACAGTGGTCGGTGATCGCAGTGCAGGGACCCCGTGCCCGGGACGTACTCAAGAGCCTGATTCAGGATATTGATCTGTCTGCTGAGGCATTGCCGCACATGGGGGTCGCGCGCGGCCGCATCGGCAACGCGCCGGTGCTGCTGTTCCGGGTGAGCTTCAGCGGCGAGCTGGGTTTTGAGGTAAATGTCCCGGCTGACTTTGGTCGCGCGGTCTGGGAAGCGATCTGGGCCGCGGGCGAACCGCTGGGCATGGTCCCCTATGGCACCGAGACGATGCACGTGCTGCGTGCCGAGAAGGGCTACATCATCGTGGGCCAGGACACCGACGGCACGGTCACGCCCGATGATGCCGGACTGAGCTGGGCGATTGGCAAAAGCAAGCCGGATTTCGTCGGGCGCCGTTCGATCCAGCGGCCCGCGATGCAGGTGGCTGATCGAAAACAGCTGGTCGGTCTGCTGACGGTGGATCCCAAGGTGGTGCTCGAGGAGGGTGCGCAGGTGGTCGAAACCCCGGGTCAGAGCCCGCCGATGCAACTGATTGGGCATGTCACCTCCTCCTATCACAGCGCGGTACTAGGTCACTCGATCGCCTTGGCGATGGTGGCCGGCGGCCGGGCGCGCACGGGTCAAACACTGCACGTGCCGATGCCGGGCAGCGATATCCCGGTAACAGTCGTCGCCCCGGTGTTCTATGACCCCAAAGGAGCGCGGCTCAATGGCTGAGCGATTCATCGTCCGCCGCGGACCGATCAGTACCACGACGCAGGCGCTGCGTCTGTTGCCCGGCGCGAGTCGCTATGTGCTGCGTGGTAGCAGCGAGGTCATGGAGCGGGCTGTGAGTGCTCTGGGCCTGCCCTTTGTGCCGCGCACCTGCCGCGCGGTCAGCGACGGCACTCATTCGGCACTCTGGCTCGGCCCTGACGAATTGCTGTTGCTCGCTCCGGAGGCTGAGCAGTCGGAGTGTATGAGCATGCTCAGCAGCGCGCTCGGTGGCGTGCCGCATTCGCTGGTCGATGTCGGCCACCGACAGTGCAGCATTGAGTTGCTTGGCGCTTCGGTCGAGCCGATTCTGCGTACCGGATGCCCGCTTGATCTGCACATCAGCGCATTCCCGGTCGGGATGTGCACCCGGACTCTTTATGCCAAGAGCGAGATTGTGCTCTGGCGGACTGCGCTCCAGGCCTTTCATGTCGAGGTCTGGCGTTCTTACACCGAATATCTGACGGCGCTGCTGGCGCAAGCCACTCAGGAATACCCGAGCATTGCGCACTAGAGCGCTAGCGACGGGATGCGACGCGCCCACCGGAAGGAGTTAGTTATGGATTTAAGCGTACTGGATGTCTTCAAGATCGGCATCGGACCCTCGAGCTCGCACACGATGGGGCCGATGAACGCGGCGCGCCGCTTCGTCGAACTGGTGGACCAGCGCGGGCTGCTGGAGCGGGTGAGCAGTGTGCGCGTTCAGCTCTTTGGCTCACTCGCGCTGACGGGCAAGGGCCACTGCACCGATCGTGCAGTGCTGCTCGGGCTGGAAGGCATGAGCCCGGACACGATGGATCCCGCGGCGGTAGAACCGGCCCTGGAGCGTATCCGGGGAAGCAATAAGCTGCGGCTGCTTGACAAGCGCGAGATCGATTTTGTCGAAAAGCGCGATGTGCTGTGGCACGTCAGCAAGGTGCTGCCTGGGCATTCCAACGGCATCAAAGTAGCTGTGTTTGAAGGTGAGCACGAGCTACTGAGCGAGGAGTACTACTCGATCGGCGGCGGCTTCGTGGTGACTGCTGCGGAGCTCGACGCCGGATCCTCCGGCGCCCCGGCCGTGCAGGTGACTTACCCCTTCGACTCCGGCGAATCGCTGCTCACGCAATGCACGCGTCACGGGCTGGAAGTACATGAACTCATCGCCGCCAATGAGAGCGCGTTTCGACCGTGGAGCGAGACCCGCGCTAAGGTACTCAAGCTGTGGGAAGTGATGCAGGCGTGCGTGGATCGGGGCTTCCACTCCCAGGGGTTGCTGCCGGGTGTATTGCAGGTTCGGCGGCGCGCGCCGAAGCTATTTCGCGTCCTCAGCGAGGCCAGTGCGCCACTGGCGCTGCAGGTCATGGACTGGGTCAATGCCTACGCGCTCGCGGTGAATGAGGAAAATGCAGCCGGTGGCCGCGTGGTAACGGCGCCCACCAATGGCGCCGCCGGTATTGTCCCGGCGGTGCTGATGTACTACCGCCGCTTCGAGAGCGGCAGCTCCGAGGAGGGCGTGCTGCGATTCCTGCTGACCGCCGCGGCGATCGGCATGCTGTACAAGAAGCGCGCGTCGATTTCAGGCGCAGAGATGGGCTGCCAGGGTGAGGTCGGCGTTGCCTGCTCGATGGCAGCCGGCGGGTTGGTAGCGGCCCTCAATGGAACCAACGAGCAGATCGAGAATGCGGCCGAGATCGGCATGGAACACAATCTCGGGCTGACCTGCGATCCAATTGCCGGACTGGTCCAGATCCCGTGTATCGAGCGCAATGCGATGGGTGCGGTAAAGGCCATCAACGCCGCGCGTTTGGCGATGCGCGGTGACGGCTCGCACAAAGTCTCGCTCGATCAGGTCATAGCGACTATGCGTCAGACGGGGCACGACATGTCCTCGATCTACAAAGAGACCTCGCAGGGCGGCCTGGCCGTCAATGTTCCGGAATGCTAGAGACGAGGCGCTGCTCGGAGCGGCGCCGGCCGGGCTCTGCCCCGTAAGGGGAAAAATCAGCTCGGATTCAGATGATCCAGGGCCTGCTCGGCATGGCCTCGATCAGTTGCCTCCAGCTGCCGCTCCCGCAGCCGATACTGGGAGATCACCTCGCCGTCGGAAGCAAGGTTTGGCGCCAGAGCCTCCAGTACTTCCGCCACGTCGTGCGATGCGCTCGGCGTCGTGAGGGCCTGGAGCACGGCCAGGTCGCCCGCGCGATCGAGTGCCGTGGAATGGATTAGCGCCAGCAGCGCGTCGCGCCGGTCGCTGGAGTTCTGCAGCAGACCGGCCGACTCGGCGTAGATGCTGATGAGTTCTGGGCGTCCCAGAGCAGCGCGCCTGGTTGCCAGTTCGAGCACCGCGCGGTGCTCCGGGTCATCGCGCAGCCACACGCTGTCCTCCAGAACCGACTGCAGCTGCGTTGCCGAGAGGTCGGTTCGCGCCAGGATGGCCCGCAGGATCTCGCTGCGATCGCGATCGCCGTCGAGCTTGCCCAAACCCATTCGCCACGCAGCAGCTGCTCTCGGGTCATCGGCCAGACGGGGCGCGAGTGACATCATTGTCTCGCGGCGCCGGCCTTCGTCGTCCAGCTCCGCCGCCAGTTGCAGCCATTGAACTTGCTGCTCGACATTCAGCGGCTGCTCTTCTGCAATCGCCTTGAGCGCGCCCGACCGATCATCATCCGATCGTATGTCGCGACTGATGTCGAGCAGCTGCTGCACGGTTTTCCGATCCAAGGTGCCATTCTTGCAGAAAGATCTGATCAGATCGTGCTTCGCAATTGGATTCCTTTCCGGTGTAGCGGCGATGAATTGCAACACCGCATCGGTCCCTCCACGCACCAGCAAGCGTTGAACCCAGCGGTCCGAGCCCAGCAGCCATTGCATCAGGAACATTTGATAATCGGCAAGCCAGCGCTCTGCGGCAGCATCAGGAACCTGCAGCTGGCCATCGAGCATGTAGGTGCGCGTGAGCTCGCCGCGATCTGTCGAAGTCCACGTGGCATCGCGAGTATGCCCATCCTTTAATTCATGAATGGTGATGCGGCCGTGTCTGATCAGTAGCTCATCGCTTTGCTCCGAGACCGCGACGTGGCCGTCGAGACGGAACTTCAGCTGGTATCCCGGTGATATGTAGGAAATAACCGTCGTCGGGCCATGGATGTAATTGAACAGCGTATGCCAGTTCAAGGCTGCGGGCAGAGCGCCGTTGAACTGGACCAGCGGCAGGAAGAGCAGGGCACAGACCGGCAGTGCCAGCAGTCCCCACAACCATTTCCTGCTGCCGTTTCGAACCGCCGGGGATCCCTCCAGCAGCTGCCGGATTCTTTGCACGAGCGAGGATCCATCACGGGCCATGCACAACTTCAACGGGCCCCGGCGGCTTCTGGCACCGGCATCAACCATCAGTTGTGCCATGGCGCAAACACGCAGCGCCTCGGCAAGCGCGACGCGCGCATCGGGCGAGGCGGAGGCGAGTTCATCGCAGGCGAGTTCGGCCAGCTGATCGAGTCGTTGCAGCGCGATTCGGTTCAGCGGCTGCAGCCAGCCAATGCGACGCGTTGCCTGAACGGCGAGATTCCAGGCCAGATCACCGCGGCGCAAATGTGCGATTTCATGGGCAAGCACCGCATCACATTGCTGCGCGTCGAGCTGCTCGAGGCACCAGGTGGGCAGGCAGATATCGCCGCCAGGTGCCACGAATGGGCTGACCGCGCTGCTGCTCACCCGTAAAGTCGGGACTGGCTGTCCAAAGAGGCCGGCCACTCGGCATGCACGGCGCTGCCAGTGCTCCATCGTGCAAAGGGGCATGCGACGTACCGCAATGCGAAGTCGAAGCCACTGTAGCGCCAACAGCGCAAGTCCGGCGATGACGATT
>JBEKOK010000117.1:0-10418 GCA_049521875.1 Steroidobacteraceae bacterium | reverse complement strand
CAGGCGGTGCAGCGTGGGCGCGCGGTTGAGCAGCACCGGATGACCCTTGGTCACTTCTTCCAAAACGTCCCACACTTCCTTCGTCTGGCGCTCAATCATTTTCTTGGCGCTGCGAACGGTGTGCACGTAGCCGAGCTCTTTCAAGCGGCGGATGATGAACGGCTCGAACAAAACGAGCGCCATCTTCTTGGGCAGACCGCACTGGTTCAACTTCAGCTCGGGTCCGATGACGATCACCGAACGGCCGGAGTAATCCACGCGTTTGCCCAGCAGGTTCTGACGGAAACGTCCGCCCTTGCCCTTGAGCATGTCGCTCAGGGATTTCAACGAACGGTTGCCCGCGCCGGTGACCGGACGACCATGGCGGCCGTTGTCGAACAACGCGTCCACGGCTTCCTGCAACATGCGCTTTTCATTGCGGATGATGACTTCCGGCGTCTTGAGCTGGAGCAGGTTCTTCAGGCGGTTGTTGCGGTTGATGACGCGGCGATAAAGATCGTTCAGGTCCGAGGTCGCGAAGCGCCCGCCATCCAGCGGCACCAGCGGCCGCAGGTCCGGCGGCAGCACCGGCAGCACGGTCATGACCATCCACTCGGGCTTGTTGCCCGACTCGATGAATGACTCGCACAGCTTCAGCCGCTTCGCCAGCCGCTTGAGCTTGGTCTCGGATGCGGTGGCGCCCATGTCCTCGCGCACCTTGATGACCTCCTGCTTGAGGTCCATCGTGCGCAGCAGCTCGAACACAGCCTCGGCGCCCATGCGGGCGTCGAATTCATCGCCGTGCTCCTCGATGGCCTCGAGGTACATCTCGTCGGTCAACAGTTGGCCGCGCTGCATCGGCGTCATACCTGGATCGATGACGACGAAGGCTTCGAAGTACAGCACGCGCTCGATCTCGCGCAGCGTCATGTCCAGCATCAGTCCGATGCGCGACGGCAGCGACTTCAGGAACCAGATGTGCGCCACCGGGCTGGCGAGCTCGATGTGGCCCATGCGCTCGCGGCGCACCTTGGACTGCGTGACTTCCACGCCGCACTTCTCGCACACCACACCGCGGTGCTTGAGGCGCTTGTACTTGCCGCACAGGCACTCGTAGTCCTTGACGGGGCCGAAGATCTTCGCGCAGAACAGGCCATCGCGTTCCGGTTTGAAGGTGCGATAGTTGATGGTCTCGGGCTTGCGTACCTCACCGTACGACCAAGCGCGGACCATTTCCGGTGAAGCCAGTCCGATCTTAATCGAATCGAACTGCTCGATCGGGGCTTGCTGCTTGAAGAGCTTGAGTAGGTCTTTCATTTATACACCTTGAAGCTGTCGCTTCAGTCCTGCTCGAGTTCCATGTTGATGCCGAGCGAACGAATTTCCTTTACCAGCACGTTGAAGGATTCGGGCATGCCCGCCTTCATCTCGTGGTTGCCATCGACGATGCTCTTGTACATCGCCGTGCGGCCAATCGTGTCGTCGGATTTGACCGTGAGCATTTCCTGCAACGTGTAGGCCGCGCCGTAGGCTTCCAGGGCCCACACTTCCATCTCGCCGAAGCGCTGTCCGCCGAACTGCGCCTTGCCGCCAAGGGGCTGCTGGGTGACCAAGCTGTACGGACCGGTAGAACGGGCGTGCATCTTGTCATCGACCAGATGGTTGAGCTTGAGCATGTACATGTAGCCGACCGTGACCTGGCGATCAAAGCGCTCGCCGGTACGGCCGTCGAACAGCCATGTCTGGCCAGAGGTCGGCAGCTCCGCGAGTTCCAGCAGGTTCTTGATGTCGCTTTCGGCGGCACCATCGAACACCGGAGTCGCCATCGGCACGCCCTGGCTTAAGTTGGAGGCGAGCGTACCGATCTCGTGATCGGAGAGTTCCGTGAGCCGCTCCTTCTGGCCGCTGGTCTCGTTGTAGATCTTGTGCAGGAAGCCACGCATCTCATGCGTGCTCGCCTGCGCCTCGATCATGCGACCGATCTTCAGGCCCAGGCCCTTGGCCGCCCAGCCCAGGTGCGTCTCGAGCACCTGACCGACGTTCATACGCGAAGGCACGCCCAGAGGATTGAGCACGACATCGACCGGCGTACCATCTTCCAGATACGGCATGTCCTCGACCGGAACGATGGTCGAAATCACGCCCTTGTTACCGTGCCGGCCGGCCATCTTGTCGCCAGGCTGCACGCGCCGCTTCACGGCCAGGTACACCTTGACCATCTTGAGCACGCCCGGAGCCAGATCATCGCCCGCGGTGATCTTGGCGCGCTTCTCCTCGAGGCGCTTGTCGAAGCCGGCCTGCTGGGCCTGCACGCGCTCGGCGGCCGCTTCCAGCTGGGTGTTGGCTTCCTCGTCCTCGAGCCGGATCTGGAACCACTCTTCGCGAGTCAGCGTATCCAGATAGTCGGTGGCGACCTTGGTGCCACCCTTGAGCTTCTTCGGTCCGCCGCTGGCAACCTTGCCGAGCAGCATGCCGCGCACGCGCTGGTACAGGTCATCCTCGAGAATGCGGCGCTGATCCAGCAGGTCCTTGCGGACGCGCTCGATCTCGGCCTTCTCGATCGACTGGGCGCGCGAGTCCTTCTCGACGCCATCGCGTGTGAATACGCGCACGTCGATCACGGTGCCATCCATGCCCGGCGGCACACGCAGCGAGGTGTCCTTCACATCGGAGGCCTTCTCGCCGAAGATCGCCCGCAGCAGCTTCTCTTCCGGGGTCAGCTGGGTCTCGCCCTTCGGAGTGACCTTGCCGACCAGGATGTCGCCGGCGCGCACCTCGGCACCGATGAAGGCGATACCAGCCTCATCGAGCTTGGCGAGTGCCGCATCACCGACGTTCGGAATGTCGGCGGAGATTTCCTCGGGCCCGAGCTTGGTGTCGCGGGCAACGCAGGTGAGCTCCTCGATGTGGATCGTCGTGAAACGATCTTCCTGGACGACGCGCTCGGAGATCAGGATCGAGTCTTCGAAGTTGTAGCCGTTCCACGGCATGAAGGCGACCAGCATGTTCTGGCCGAGCGCGAGCTCGCCCAGGTGCGTGGAGGGGCCATCGGCCAGTACGTCGCCGCGCGCAATCGTGTCGCCGGCATTGACCAGCGGCCGCTGGTTGATGCAGGTGTTCTGGTTCGAGCGCGTGTACTTGGTCAGGTTGTAGATATCCACGCCCGGCTCGCCGGCCGTGGTCTCGTTGTCATTGACACGCACGACGATGCGCGAGGCATCGACCGAGTCGACAGCGCCGCCACGGCGCGCCACCACGGTCACGCCCGAGTCGATCGCGACCGGACGCTCCATGCCCGTGCCGACCAGCGGGGTCTGAGAGCGCAGTGTCGGGACCGCCTGGCGCTGCATGTTCGAACCCATCAGGGCGCGGTTGGCGTCATCGTGCTCCAGGAACGGGATCAGCGAGGCCGCGACCGAGACGATCTGCTTGGGGCTGACGTCCATGTAGTTGATCTGGGCGCCCGGCATCAGCGTGAATTCACTCTGATAGCGGCACGAGACCAGATCATCGGACAAGGCGCCCTTGGCATCGATCTTGGCATTGGCCTGGGCGATCGCGAACTCGCCCTCCTCGATCGCCGAGAGGAAATCGATCTTGTCGGTGACTTTGCCATTCTCGACCCGCCGGTACGGCGTCTCGAGGAAGCCGTACTGGTTGGTGCGCGCATAGACCGACAGCGAATTGATCAGACCGATATTCGGACCTTCCGGGGTCTCGATCGGGCACACGCGGCCGTAGTGGGTCGGGTGCACGTCGCGCACCTCGAAGCCCGCGCGCTCGCGCGTCAGGCCGCCCGGTCCAAGCGCCGAAACGCGGCGCTTGTGGGTGACTTCCGAGAGCGGGTTGTTCTGGTCCATGAACTGGGAGAGCTGCGAGGAGCCGAAGAACTCCTTGACGGCGGCTGCCACCGGTTTGGCATTGATCATTTCCTGCGGCATCAGCGGCTCGGACTCGGCAATCGTCAGCCGCTCCTTGACCGCGCGCTCGACGCGCACCAGGCCAACGCGGAAGGCGTTCTCCGCCATTTCGCCGACCGAGCGTACGCGCCGGTTGCCCAGGTGATCGATGTCATCGACGGTGCCATTGCCGTTGCGGATATCGATCAGGACTTTCAATACGTCCAGGACATCTTCGCGCGAGAGCACGAATGAGCCGGTGATTTCCTTGCGGCCGACACGGCGGTTGAACTTCATGCGGCCCACGGCCGAGAGGTCGTAGCGCTCGCTGTTGAAGAACAGGTTGTTGAACAGGTTCTCGGCCGCATCCTTGGTCGGCGGCTCGCCCGGGCGCATCATGCGGTAAATCTCGACCAGCGCCTCGAGGCGCGTCTTGGTCGGATCAATGCGCAGCGTGTCCGAAATGTACGGGCCACGATCCAGATCGTTGACGTACAGCGTGTGGATCTGCGGGATGCCGGCCTCGATGATCTTTTCCATGCTGACCGCGGTCAGCACCTCATTGGCCTTGGCAATGATCTCGCCCGTGTCCTTGTTGACGATGTCGTGGGCGAGGACCTTGCCGTGCATGTAGTCGCGCGGCACGATCAGCTTCTTGACGCCCGCATCCTCGAGCTGGCGCACGTGGCGCGCCGTGATGCGGCGGCCTTCCTCGACGATGACGTTGTTGCCGACGCGGATCTCGAAGGCAGCGGTCTCGCCGCGCAGGCGCGCGGCCACCAGGTGCATCGAGACGGTGTTGGCATCCACATCGAAGGTGTTCTTCTCGAAGAACGTATCGAGCATCTCGGTCTCGACCATGCCGAGCGCACGCAGGATGATCGACACCGGGAGCTTGCGGCGCCGGTCGATGCGCGCGAACAGGCAGTCCTTCGGATCGAATTCAAAATCAAGCCATGAGCCACGGTACGGAATGATCCGCGCCGAGAATAGGAGCTTGCCCGAGGAGTGGGTCTTGCCACGATCGTGGTCGAAGAACACGCCCGGGGAGCGGTGCAACTGGGAAACAATGACACGCTCGGTGCCATTGACGATGAACGTGCCGTTGTCGGTCATCAGCGGCAGCTCGCCGAGATAGACCTCCTGCTCGCGCACGTCCTTGACGGGCTTCTTGGCCCCTGGGGCTTCCTTGTCGAACACCACCAGGCGAACCTTCACGCGCAGCGGCGCGGCATAGGTCAGCCCGCGCAACTGGCACTCCTTGACATCGAATACCGGCTCGCCGAGCCGGTAGCTCACATACTCGAGCACTGCGTGGCCTGAATAGCTCGAGATCGGGAACACGCTCTTGAAAGCCGCGTGCAAGCCGATGTCCCGGCGCGTTTCTTCGGCCGTATCGGCCTGCAGGAAGCTGCGGTAGGAGTCGAGCTGGATGGCCAGCAGGTAAGGCACCGACAGAATCCCCGGCTGCTTGCCGAAGTCCTTGCGGATGCGCTTCTTCTCGGTAAAGGAATAAGCCATCGTGAAAACCCTCTCAGAGATCAAAAACGTGCTTGCGGGGCAGCGCCGGCCGGATTACCCGGCCAAGGCGTGCTGCCCCACAAGCAGCGTGGTTCAGGACCGGCATCGGTCCCGTTTGGCGCATCCGCCCTTACTTCACTTCAACCTTGGCGCCGGCGTCCTCGAGCTTCTTCTTGATCGTCTCTACATCACCCTTGGACACGGCTTCCTTGACGGTTGAGGGCACGCCCTCGACCAGGTCCTTGGCTTCCTTCAGGCCCAGGCCGGTGATCTCGCGGATCACCTTGATGACCGTGACCTTCTTGTCAGCCGGGTATTCCTTGAGCGTGACGGTGAACTCGGTCTGCTCCTCGGCCGGAGCAGCAGCAGCGCCACCCGCGCCCGGAGCCGCAGCCATCGCCACCGGGGCGGCGGCCGTAACACCGAACTTCTTTTCCATGTCGGCGATCAGCGCAACGACGTCCATCAGGCTCATCGATGCAATCGCGTCCAGAATCTCATCCTTCGAAACTGCCATGATCAATCTCCTCAGAAATCTCTAAAATTTAGTTACAAAAATTACTGTTCAAGCGCCCGCGGCCTCTCTCTGGACGCGCACGGCTTCCAGAGTCCGGACCAGCTTGGAGGGGGTGGCTGCCAGCGTACCGACCAGTTTCTGGATCGGTGCCCGCATCACGCCCATCAGCTGCGCCAACGCCTGTTCGCGCGTCGGCAGGGCAGCGACTTTGTCCAGATCCTTGCCAGGCAGCAGCTGCCCGCCCAAAGACACGGCCGTCGCGATCAGCTTGTCGTTGTCCTTCGCGAAGGCCTTGAGCACGCGCGCCGCAGCGCCCGGATCATCCTTCGAAAAGGCCAGTACCAGCGGTCCCTTGAGGACGGCTCCGATGTTCTCGAACGCGGTCCCGGCAATGGCCTTGCGCGCCAGCGTGTTCTTGACCACACGCATGTACACGCCCTGGGCCCGTGCCTTGGAACGCAGATCGGTCATCTGTCCGACCGTCAGTCCACGGTACTCGGCCGCAACCACGGACTGAGCCGTCGCCGCGACCTTGCTGACCTCTGCCACCAGCGCTTTCTTATCGTCTAGGTTAAGTGCCATCTCGACACACCTCCTGGTTTCACAAGATCACCTGTTAACACCACGGAGTTAAGCCCATCGGCTCTACTCCACCCTTGTGACGGTGATCCTCGCCCGCAGGAGAAGCGCGCCGGCCCCCGGAATTTTCCAGGGCCAGCGCACAGCATCCTTTAGGTGACTGCACCATCTGCGCAGGCTGTTTCGCGATTAAGAACCTAACGAGGTTGCCCTCTTCGATTCGCCTGCGGTCTTCGATGATGGCCAGCGCCTCGCCGCGCCAGCCCGCACCAAACTTCAAAAAACCAAAAAACCTCTAGTTCGCGACCCGTTAGCTGGCCGCGGCTGCACTCAGGCTTGACTGATCCACCGCGATACCCGGTCCCATCGTCGAGGAGACCGTGACGCGCTTGAGATAGATGCCCTTGGCCGCCGCCGGCTTCGCCCGCTGCAGATCCGCGATCAGCGCCTGAAGGTTTTCCTTCAGCGCATTGATCTCAAAGTTCGCCTTGCCGATCGAGCAGTGCACGATTCCGGCCTTGTCGACCCGGTAGCGCACCTGTCCGGCCTTCGCATTGCGGATCGCGGTCGCGACGTCCGGCGTTACCGTGCCAACCTTAGGGTTCGGCATCAGCCCGCGCGGACCGAGGATCTGGCCCAGCTGGCCGACCACGCGCATCGCATCGGGACTGGCGATCACGACATCGAAATTCATCTCGCCGGCCTTGACCTTCTCGGCCAGGTCCTCGAGGCCCACGATGTCGGCGCCGGCAGCGCGCGCGATATCCTGGTTCTTGCCGCCGGTGAATACCGCAACGCGCACCGTCTTGCCGGTGCCGTGCGGCAGCACGGTCGAGCCACGCACCTGCTGGTCGGACTTGCTGGCATCGATCCCGAGATTGACGGCAGCATCGATCGACTCGGCAAACTTGGCAGTGGCGAATTCCTTGACGAGCTTGAGCGCCTCATCAAGAGCGTAGGCCTTACCCGGCTGGAGCTTGGCCTTCCAGGCCTTGGTCCGCTTGGCTGTAACGGTCATGTTAGAGACCCTCCACGTCAACGCCCATGCTGCGGGCACTGCCCGCGATGGTGCGTACCGCGGCTTCGAGATCCGCGGCAGTCAGATCCGGCATCTTGGTCTTGGCAATTTCCTCGAGCTGCGCCCGGGTCACCTTGCCAACCTTCTGCGTATTCGGTACGCCACTGCCCTTCTCGATGCCGATCGCCTTGCGGATCAGCACCGAGGCCGGCGGCGTCTTCATGATGAAGGTGAAGCTGCGATCCGAGTACACGGTGATAATCGTGGGGATCGGCAGTCCCTTCTCAAGCTTCTGGGTCTGCGCGTTGAACTGCTTGCAGAACTCCATGATGTTGACGCCCTGCTGACCGAGGGCCGGGCCGATGGGCGGGGACGGATTGGCCGATCCCGCGGGCACCTGCAGTTTGATGTAGCCTTGAACCTTCTTAGCCATGTCGCATTACTCTCCTGGGTCCATGCGCCCTAAAGCGGGCTCCCCATTCGCGTCCGTGCCATCAGTGCAGCGCCGCGGTCCTTCGCGGTGCCGATAACTTCTGAAAAAACCTAAACCTTCTCAACCTGCGAGAAATCGAGCTCCACCGGGGTCGAGCGGCCCAGAATCTGGACTGCGACCTGCAAGCGGTTCTTCTCGTAGTTCACGCTCTCAACCACACCGTTGAAATCATTGAACGGTCCATGCGTCACGCGCACCACCTGCCCGGGCTCGAACAGCACCTTGGGCCGCGGCTTGTGCACACCTTCCTCGACCCGCTGCAGGATGCGGTTGGCTTCCTTCTCGGAGATCGGGGCCGGCTTGTCGCTCGTGCCGCCGATGAAACCTAAGACCTTGGGCACATCGCGCACCAGGTGCCAGGTCGTCTCGTCCATCTCCATCTGCACCAGCACGTAGCCGGGGTAGAACTTGCGCTCGCTGCGCCGCTTCTGGCCATCCCGCATCTCGACGACCTCTTCGGTCGGAACGAGAATCTCGCCGAACTTGGTCTCCTGCCCATCGCGCTTGATGCGCTCCTTGAGCGCCTCGGACACACGGTGCTCGAAGTTCGAATAGGCGTGCACGACGTACCACTTCAGCGACACTTGATCAGCCTCCCTGCCCGGTCAGATACTTTGTAGCCAGTGCAAGAAACCAATCCAGCACCCAGAAAAACAATCCCGCCGCGACCATGAACGCGAACACGATCATCGTGGTCTTGATCGCCTGATCGCGACTCGGCCAGACCACCTTGCGCAGCTCGATCCGCGAATCGAAGAAGAACTGCCCGAAATTCCGTCCGGTCTGCGAACTCCAGAACACCAGCGCGGCCAGCACCAGCCCGGCCACCATCGCCGACCAGCGCTGCCAGTCCGGCTGCGCGCTGAGCACGTAGTAGCCCGCGATGCCGGCGAACACCAGCACGATCGCCACCGCGAGTTTCGCGGTGTCGCCGCCGCTGCCGGCAGGTGCTTGCTGGTTCACTTCATTCATCGTTTCCGCCATAAGTCCTGAAAGTCATCGTCCGTCTGCAGCTGGCAGGCCAGGAGGGAATCGAACCCCC
Organism: Steroidobacteraceae bacterium; assembly: GCA_049521875.1. Classification (GTDB taxonomy): domain Bacteria; phylum Pseudomonadota; class Gammaproteobacteria; order Steroidobacterales; family Steroidobacteraceae; genus FEN-1191. The sequence continues at coordinate 1,370 of JBEKOK010000117.1, read as the reverse complement.
AACCTGCGGTTTTGGAGACCGCCGCTCTGCCAATTGAGCTACTGGCCTGTGATCATCACTGCATCGCCCGCGCCCTTGAGAGCTCCGGCATCGTCAGGGTTCTCAACTTCAACTCCCTGCCACCCATGCCGACTCGACGCGCGGGGCCGATGCCCCGTTAACTTGCTGCCCTTACTTCAGGATTGTAGAAACGACGCCTGCACCGACCGTACGACCGCCCTCGCGGATCGCAAAGCGCAGACCCTGCTCCATCGCGATCGGTGCTATCAGCTCCACCGTCATCTTGATGTTGTCCCCGGGCATCACCATCTCGGTGTCCCCAGGCAACTCGATCAGTCCGGTCACATCGGTCGTGCGGAAGTAGAACTGGGGCCGGTAGCCCTTGAAGAACGGCGTGTGTCGTCCGCCCTCCTCCTTGGTCAGTACGTACACCTCGCACTCAAACTTCGTATGCGGCGTGATCGAACCGGGCTTGGCCAGCACCTGGCCACGCTCCACTTCCTCACGCTTCGTACCACGCAGCAGCACCCCGACGTTGTCGCCAGCCTGCCCCTCATCCAGCAGCTTGCGGAACATCTCAACGCCCGTGCAGATCGTCTTCTGCGTGTCTTTCAGTCCAATGATCTCCACTTCATCATTGATGCGCACAATGCCGCGCTCAATGCGCCCGGTCACCACCGTGCCGCGCCCCGAGATCGAGAACACATCCTCCACCGGCATCAGGAAGGGCTTGTCCACTTCGCGCTTGGGCACCGGGATGTACGCGTCCATCTCCTCGACCAGCTTGATCACCGACTTCACGCCAATCTCGCTCTGATCACCCTCGAGCGCCTTGAGCGCCGAGCCGATCACGATCGGGGTCTTGTCCCCGGGAAACTTGTAGACCGAGAGCAGCTCGCGCACTTCCATCTCCACCAGCTCGAGCAGCTCCTTGTCATCGACCATGTCGGCCTTGTTCATGTACACCACGATGTACGGAACGCCCACCTGGCGGGCCAGCAGAATGTGCTCGCGCGTCTGGGGCATCGGCCCATCGGCCGCGCTCACCACCAGGATCGCCCCGTCCATCTGTGCCGCACCCGTGATCATGTTCTTCACGTAGTCAGCATGGCCCGGGCAATCCACGTGCGCGTAGTGCCGCGCCTGGCTCTGATACTCCACGTGCGCAGTGGAAATCGTAATGCCGCGTGCCTTCTCCTCCGGCGCCTTGTCAATCTGGTCATAGGCCATGAAGGTCCCGCCGTACGTCTCGGCCATCACCTTCGTCAACGCTGCCGTCAAGGTCGTCTTGCCATGGTCCACGTGACCAATGGTGCCAACGTTTACGTGCGGCTTCGTACGCTCAAATTTCTCTTTCGACACGACAGCGT
>JBEKOK010000116.1:0-14824 GCA_049521875.1 Steroidobacteraceae bacterium | reverse complement strand
ATCTTGCGAAGAATTTCCCCGATTTTTTTGCCGAAGCACGCTTTCACGTCGGGGACGATGATTACTATCTCTACAGCCGCTTCGGCCAATACCTCGCCCGCTCCATCGAAGCGAGCCGCGTTCCCCGCGAAAAGATCTATCGCGGTTTCACTGTCCTGAACAAGATGGCGCGCCTCTCGGCACGCGATCCGGCCGTGCGCCGGATGCTGGTGTCCGGGCCGCTCGAATACATCATTGATGCGCCCAAGGCCCATGCGCTGGCGCGCAAGCGTCTCTCGCCGGTGGCACAGGGCTATCTCGAGAGCCTCTGCGAATAACGGACTGGGCCCGCCGCCGCGAGCCCGCGTTTGCGATCAGCCGGCCTCGACCCTGGGACTCGGGTCGAAAAAGGCGCGCGCGCAGCCGATCAGCGCCGGATTGTGGGCCGTGATCAGCACCGTCGCGATCGGCGCCAGGTAGGCTGCAAAGCGTCCCTTGGCTTCAAAGCGGGCGCGGAAAGCGGACTTGGCCAGGAATTCCGGGATCCGCGGCGCGATGCCGCCGCCGATGAATACCCCGCCACGGGCGCCGAGCGTCAGCGCCAGATCACCGGCGACCGTACCCAGCCAGGCGCAAAACATCGAGAGCGTTTCGCGGCACAGTCCGGAGCCGATCGAGAGCGCCTGGGCCGTGATCGCCTCGGCGCTCAGCGTCTCGCAGATCAGGCCGTCGAGCTCGCACAGCGTCTTGTAGAGCAGTTCCAGCCCCGGACCCGACAGCACCCGCTCGGCCGAGACATGCCGGTGATCCTGGTGCAGGCGCCTGAGCACCGCGAACTCGCGCTCATCGGTGGCCGGCAGCGTCACGTGGCCGCCTTCGCCGCCGAGTGGTACCCAGCCTTGCCCCACCGGCACCAGCCCCGAGACTCCAAGGCCCGTGCCCGGCCCGATCAGCGCAATCGCCTGGCCGCCGATGCGGCTGCCACCGCCAATCTGCTGCTGCCCACTGGCGGGCAGATGCGGCAGCGAGAGCGCGAGTGCCGTGAAATCATTGATGAAGATCAACCGCGCGAGGCCCAGTGCCTGGCGCGTCGCACTGGCCGAGAAGGACCAGACGTGGTTGGTCATCGCGATGTGATCACCGACCACCGGGCAGGCCACGGCAACGCAGCCTTCGCGCGGCGCGCCCAAGGCCGCGGCATCGGCACTGCGCAGGAAGTGCTGGGCCGCGGCGGTCAGCGTCGGATAGGCGGCGCAGGCCAGCACCTGTTCGGCGCGGATGCTGCCGTCCACTTCGAGCGCGAAGCGGGCGTTGGTGCCACCGACATCGGCGATCAGCCGCGGCAGTGTCTTTGCTATTGCGCCCTCACTCATAAAGCCTCGTGCCTCAAGCCCCCGAATTCCGCAGCGGGTCCCGGATCCCGCATCCGCCGCTAGGGTCGTGCCGGGGGCGAATAATCTGGTGCGGACAGTGATTTTTCGCTGACCGGGCCAAACTTGGCCACGGCGTCGCGAATCTTGGCCGCATCGCCGATCAGCACCAGATCCAGGTCCGCTGGCTCCGGGAAGGCATCGGCAATGACGCGCGCGATGTCCTTGGGCTGCACGCGCAGCAGCTCGCTGCCGTAGCCGCTGATGCGGCTGATCGGAAAGGCGAAGAAATCCAGGTCCGCAAAGGTCTCGGCCCAGTCCCCGGCGCTCTGGTAGGCAAGCGGGTACTGCCCGAGGATGTAGTTGCGGGCCGCGTTGATCTGCGTGGCATCGAGACCCTGCTTGTGCAGCGCCTCGAGCGTATCGAGCGTTGTCTCAAGCGCGCGGGCCGTATCTTCGGTGCGCACGAAGGAGCTGATCGCAAACTCCCCGGGGACCGTGCCGCGCACGAAATAGCAGTAGATCGAGTAGGTCAGGCCGCGCTTTTCCCGAAGCTCGGTGTTGAGCATCGAGTTGAGCGGGCCGCCCCCGAAGGCGATGTCGGTGATGTTGAGCGCTCCGCGCGCCGGATAGTTGCGCGCGACGCCGACGTTGCCCAGCCAGAAATAGGTCTGCGTCGATCCGGGCGAGTCGATCAGCAGCACGCGCCGGCCATGGCGCCGCTCCGGCGCCGCGAGCGGCGGCAGCGGCCGTCCGAGGCGTGGCCAGGTCGAGAAGACCTTCTCGACCGCAAGGCGCATGCGGCCCGGATCGAAATCCCCGGCGATGACCAGCGTGGTGCGCTCCGGTCCAAACTGCTCATGGTAGTAGCGCGTCACGTCCTCGAGCTTCAGTGTCGCAAGCGTGGCCTCGCTGCCGCCGACGGGTTGCGCGAACGGATGTCCGGCAAATAACAGCGCGTGGGCGTAGTCGCCCAGCAGCGCCTGTGGTTCCGAGTCCTTTGCGGCCCTCAAGCCCTCGATGCGCCGGCCCCGCAATTTTTCAAACTCGGCGGCCTCAAAGCGTGGATGCAGCAGCATGTCGCCCAGCAGATTCAGCATCAGCGTCTCATCGCCGGCCAGGAACTGGCCCGAGACGCGCAGCGATTCGGTATCGGCCGAGGCCCCGAGTGAGCCGCCCGAATCCTCCAGCACATCGGTAAAAGCGTAGGCATCGCGGGCGCCGGCGCCGCGCGAGAGCAGCTCGGCGGTCAGCGCCGCGACACCGGCCTGCGAGGGTTCCTGAACGCGCGCGCCACCGCGCAGCACCGCCTCAACGGCAAGCAGCGGCAGCTCATGACGCGGCACCATGATCAGCTTCAGACCATTGGCAAGCGTGACCCGCACGGTGGTGGGCATCGCCACATTCGGGGCGGCCAGCGAATCAGCGGCCTGCGCGATCCCGGCGGCGGCCACGCACAAGCCGAGCAGTACGCTGCACAGCAGCCCGCGCGCCACGCGCGCGCTCATCGCTGCGCCCCGGCCGCATCAGGCACCAGTTCGCCGACCGTGCGATGCAGAGGATTGAGGATCTGCTGCGCGACCGCTTTTACATCCGCGCTGCTGACCTGCTCGAGCGCTGCCGGCGCGGAAAACAGCAGCTTGTAATCCCCGTGCATCAGCGCGTACTCCCCGAGCAGTTCGGCGCGTCCATCGAGCGTCGTGACACCGCGCCAGAACGCGAGCGCCGACTGCCGCTTGGCGCGCGCCAGTTCGGCATCGCTCACGCCCTCGTGCACCACGCGCTCGAGTTCCTCCTCGAGTGCCTGCTCGAACTGCGCGCTGGTCGCGCCTTCGGCCAGCGTCGCATAGAAGCCGAGCAGGCTCGGATCCAGGCCCTCGGTCCAGTCGCTGTCGACCTCGATCGCCAGGCGCCGCTCCTCGACCAGCGAGCGGTGCAGGCGCGAGGACTCGCCGCCGGTCAGCACCATCTGCAGCAGATCGAGTGCCGGCTGGCGCGGATCCGCAGCGGAAATCGCCGGATAGAGCACCTGCACCAGGCCGGTCTCGGCCGGCCGATGCAGCTGCAGCCGGCGCTCGCCCAGCTGTTCGGGTTCGCGCGTGTGCACCGGCTCGGGCAAGGCGCCGCGCGGAATCGGCCCGAAGTAGTGCTCGATCAGCGCAAAGAGCTGCGCCGGCTCGACATCACCGACGATCACCAGCGTGCAGTTATTCGGCGCGTAGGCCATGCGGTAGAAATTCTCGAGGTCCGAGAGCGTCCAGCTCTGGATATCGCTCGGCCAGCCGATGGTCGGAATGCGGTACGGATGCGCCAGCAGCGCCACGGCCTCGAGCTGTTCGCTGAGCAGCGCCGGGGCGCTGTCCTCGACCCGCAGCCGGCGCTCGGAATACACCACCTTGCGCTCGTTCTCGACCACCTCGGGCACGAATGCCAGATGCGCAATGCGATCGCTCTCAAGCATCAGCACGGTCTCGAGGGCCGAGCGCGGGAACCAGTCCTGGAAGACCGTGACGTCCTTGCGTGTATTGGCGTTGCTCGAACCGCCCGCTTCCCCCAGCAGGCGTTCGAAATCGCCCTTGGGATGATCGGTCGTGCCGTTGAACATCATGTGCTCGAAGAAGTGCGCCAGCCCGGTCGCGCCGGTGCTCTCATTGCGGCTGCCGACACCGACCCAGTTGTAGAGCACGACATTGGGGATGTTGTGGACCGGCCAGACAATGATCTTCAGCCCGTTCGCCAGCGTCCTGGTCTGCACCTGATCGGCGGCGGCTGCGAAATCGGCGCCACGGGCGGGTGCGCTCAGGGCCAATCCGGTCGCCAGCAGCAGCGCCATGATCGGGTACGCCCAAGAAAAAGGCGCCGCCAGCTGGGATAAGCCGCGGCGCCTATGGGAAGCGAACATGGGGAAGATGTTCGCGCTGAAGGTTGAGGTAAAACCTTACGGCGGAGAAGGAGCAAGGCATGTGCCAATCCATAATATCGTTAATTTTCAATGGCTTGATAAAATTCCTGGGTCGAGCGGACTGACGCAAATTGTCACTTAGCGACCGCAACTGGGCGCCGGGGCGTCAGTTCGCGGCAATGCACTTCTGGCCATGATGGGAAAGCGAGGCGCACAGTGACTTGACGGCTTTGCGCGTCGGCAGTTCCACCTGCAAACGCCACAAGGTCTTGGTGCTGGTCTTCGCCTCCACGTAGCGCACCTTCAGCGCCTTAAGATCGCTCGGGTATTTCTCCTGCAGATGCTTCCAGGCTGTTTCGGCGCGTGTACGCGAGGTATAAGCGCCCAGTTGCGCCAGCGGTGTGTGCGTGTGGGTGCTGGCTGCGCTCTTGGGCGCGGGCTTTGGCTTCGCAGCGGCCTTGGCCGTCTTCGGTGCGGCAGTGCTCGGTTCGAGCGCTGCTGGCGGCGGCGGCGCCCCGGTGCCAGGCGTGTTGCCTGCGACGGGCGGCGGGCTCTTGGATTGCTGGAAATTCTCGATGCGGACCCGGGCTTCCTGGGCCCATTTGCTGTCGGCGTGCTGCGCCACGAACTGCTCATAGGCATCGGGCGTATCGGCCGCCGAGGCTGCCTGCCAGTCCTTGTCCTCGCTCAGCTGCTTGATGCGGGCCTGGGCCTGCACGCTGTACTCGCTATCGGGGTGCTGGTGCAGAAAGTCCTGGTAGGCCTCGGGTGTGTCAGCCGCCTGGGCCGACTTCCAGTCCCCACCGACTCGGCTGCAGCCGCCCAGGGCCAATAACGCACTCGCCGCGATCGCCACCGAATAAAACCGAAAATTGCGCATCAGGTCCTCCCCTTAAGACCTGCCATTGTAGCAGCCTGAGCACCTCGGGCTGCCTGCCCTGAAAGGCGCGCGTCCCCGGCTTGCCCCTTTTTCCGAAGCATCGATGTGCGCATGCGACATCGGACGGAGTTCGAGCTCATGAGTGACTTCCCGCGCCGCCGACTGCTGGATCGCTTTGCGGCCGCCCCTTCGCTGATCTCTCCCAATGCGCGCCTGACCGGCGATATCGAAACCGATGGGGCACTGCTGCTCAACGGCCACGTGCAGGGTAACGGACGCATCGGTGGCGAACTGGGCATTGCCCAGGGCGGTCGCTGGGATGGTGATGTGCGCGCACAGCGTGCGGTCATCGCCGGGCAGATGCACGGCACGCTGATCGTGGCCGAAAAGCTCGAGATCGGCGCCACGGCACGCATCACGGGTCGCGTCACGGCCAAGCAGATCGCGATGGCACGCGGTGCGATCATCGATGGGGAGCTGGCGATCACCGGCTCCGAGCCGATCATCGAGTTCGAGGAAAAGCGCGTCCACCCGCTGCTCGAAGCCTGACGGCCCACGGCCTTTGGGCGCGCGCGCTGAGGCGCCCGCTATAATCTGTACCTGATCCGCGTGCCGGCAGCGCCCCGCTGCCGCGCAGTTCACGGATTTGTCCTTATATTCCGCGCGCAGAAGACCGGAGCTTTGAGATTTGAGCAACGAGCGCCTTATTCACCTGGTGGCCCACCGTGGCAACGCGCGTGAATGTCCCGAGAACACCTTGCCGGCCTTCCGCTCGGCGCTCGAGCTGGGTGTGCGATTCCTGGAGCTTGATGTGCAGCTGAGTGCCGATCAGGTGCCGGTCGTGATCCACGATCAGCAGCTGGCGCGCACCGCGGGCCGGCCCGGTAGTGTCTTCGATCTTGATGCCAGCGAACTCACACAGATCGAGGTTGCCGAGACTGGACGCCTGGGGGAGAAGTACCGCGGCACGAAGATCTCGCTGCTGAGTGAAGTACTCACGCTGCTCGAGGGTCATCCGGAGGTGACGATCTTTGTCGAGATCAAGCGCGAGAGCCTGAGCCACTTCAGCCACGATCTGGTGGTCTCGTGCGTCGTCGAAGTGCTCCGGCCGTGGCGCGCGCAGTGCGTGGTCATCTCCTTTGATCTGGCCGCGATCTACCGCGCCCGGCAGCTGGGCGACGTGCAGATCGGGTGGGTGCTGCGCGATTACGACGCCCACAGCCAGCTCAAGTGCGAGGCGTTGCAGCCTGAATACCTGTTCTGCGACCAGCTGGCATTGCCCGCGACTGGCTCGCTGTGGCGCGGCCCGTGGCGCTGGGTGATCTACGAAGTCGAATCACTGCCGCCCGCCCAGGCGCTCGCCGAGCGCGGCGCCAACTACATCGAAACCATGGCGGTGCGCGAGCTGGTCGATGCGCTGCGCGCGCTGCGGCCCTGACCCGCATGGCGCGCAGCTTTGATGTGATCGTGGTCGGCGGCGGCATCCACGGCGCAGGCGTCGCGCAGGCGGCCGCGGTCGCGGGCTATTCGGTGCTGCTGCTCGAGAGCCAGCTGATCGGCGCCGGCTCCTCGAGCCGCTCGAGCAAGCTGATCCACGGCGGGCTGCGCTATCTCGAGTCCGGTCAGTTCCGGCTGGTGCAGGAAAGCCTGCACGAGCGCACGACACTGCTGCGGATCGCTCCTGAGCTGGTGCGCCTCGAGCGCTTCTACCTGCCGGTGTACCGGCATACGCGCCGCCGGCCGTGGCAGCTGCGCGCGGGCCTGGCGCTCTATGCAGTGCTGGCGGGCCTGCGAACCGGGGCGGGCTTTGGCACGCTGCCGCGCAGCCGCTGGGGCGAACTCGATGGCCTGGATACCAAGGACCTGCAGGCCGTGCTCTGGTATCAGGACGGGCGCACCGATGATCAGGCCCTGACGCGCGCGGTCATCGGCAGCGCGCAGGACTTCGGCGCCGAAGTGCAGATGCCAGCGCGTTTCAGCGGCGCACAGCTGCTCGAGCAGATGGTGCGCGTGCGCTACGAGCAGGCCGGCGTGATGCACGAATGTGAGGCCCGTAGCCTGGTCAACGCCGCCGGTCCCTGGGCTAGCCAGGTGGCGGCGGCAATCACCCCGGCGATCAGCGTACCGGCGACCGAGCTCGTGCAGGGCACGCATATCCTGCTCGAGGCCGAGATCACCCAGGGCGTCTACTACGTCGAGAGCCCGCACGACGGCCGCGCGGTCTTCATCATGTCCTGGTACGGCCAGCTGATGGCCGGCACAACCGAGGTGCCCTACCGCGGCGATCCGGGCGCGGTGGCCCCGACGCGTAGCGAGATCGATTACCTGCAGGGCATTGTGCGCCATTATTTTCCACCGCTGCGCGATGCGGCGCGACATCCGCTGATCGGCAGTTTCGCGGGTCTGCGCGTATTGCCTTCGGGCAAGGGCCGCGCGTTTAATCGCTCGCGCGAGACGCTGCTGGTTACCGACCGCCGCAAGCAGCCGCGCGTGCTCTCGATCTACGGCGGCAAACTGACGACCTGGCGCGCAGTGGCCGCCCGAGCGCTCAGGCAGCTCGCGCCAGCGCTGCCCAAGCGGGTAGCGCGTGGCCGCACCGATGAGGTCGTGCTGCGCCCACGTTAGCGTGGCCCCTCGGCACACGCGGCCGCTTCGAGCGCTGCGCACTGGCGCGCAATGTAGCGCTCGGCATAACCCGGGCCAGCGACTCGATCGACAAAGCCACAGTGACCGCCGTGCTCGGTGATGCGGACCGTGAGCCGCGGCGTCGCGGCGAGGCGCTGCAGATCCGCAATCGGGATGATCGGGTCATCAGCGGCAGTCAGCAGCAATGAGGGCACGCTCAGGGAGGCGAGCCGCGCTCCGGTGATTGCGTAACCATTCAGGTAGTCGGTGATCGTCGGGAAGTCGGTGTACTCGCGCACCAGATCCGCGGTCATCTGCCGCAGGTTACGCGAACGCACCAGCGGTTCGAACTGATACACGCCGGGCCAGCTGCGCGACTTGATGCGCAGCGACTGCGTCCAGCGGCGCACGAAATAGCTGTGATAGAGCGCCAGACCCTCTTCCAGCGCATCGAGCGTGCGATCCGGATCGAGCACCGGCGAGATCGCGACCACACCGGCCAGGTTCGGCGGCGGCGCGGGCTCCGAGGCCACACGCAGCATGAAGTTGCCGCCGAGCGAAAAGCCGCCCAGGTACAGGCGCGCCGGTGCCACGCGCGCGGCAACCGCAGCGACCGCGGCCACCACCTCCGGCAGCCGGCAGGAGTGGAACAGCTCGCGGTTGAGTGCCTGGGTGCCGCCATGGTCGCGCAGGTTCAGGCGTACGACATCGAAGCCACATCGCAGCAGTTCGGCACCGGCTGACTGCACGTAGAGCGCCTCGGCCCCGCCTTCCCAGCCGTGCAGCAGCATCGCGAGGCGCCGCGGCGCTGGGGCCGGATCCGCTTTCGTGTAGAGCGCCAGCAGTTGCACGCCCGCGCCGCAATCGATCAGCCACGGTTCGGCGCGCGCGCGCAGTTGGCGCGCCCGTGCGCGGATTAACCAGTTGCGGGGTGGCAGGCTCGAGAGGGTCGATTGCACATGGGCATTGCGCAGCCACGCCGCTGGCTCGAACGGTTCATCCGCCGCCAGGCTTGGCATCCCGGCCGGGATCAGCTCTTGCTCGGCGTGTGCCAGCGCACTTCGACGCGGTTGTTGGCGGCGGCCACGCGATTCCATGCCCCGGCGGTCAGCGCGCTGGTGACGATCGGATAATCGCCGACGGTTTCCTCGGCGCTGCCATCGCTCAGCTGCACGGTGAGCGCGCTGCCGGCGCGCTGCTTGGCCGCGGCAAGCACGCCGGCAAAGGCCGGCGACTCGCGCTCCCCGGCCGCCGCACTGGCGAGTGGACTGGCGAAGGCGACGCACTGGGCATAGCTGCTCTCGGCCGGTGCCAGCGCGGCGCCATCAGCACTGGCCAGGCAGAAGCGGCCCGGAAAACTGCGGATCTGCACGACGCCATGGAAGCCCTGGGCCTGGAGCCGCTCGAGGATCGACTGGATGCGCGCGACGCGCGCCAGCGCCAGCGGCGGCTCGCCAAAGGGCACGCTCAAGGTCATCGAGCCGGTCTCGGCCAGCGGTGCGGCCTCCTCGCTGGCAGTGGCAGCCAGTGCCACGTTCTGGCTCTGCAGTGTCCTCAGCTGCGCACTCATCGCGGCCAGCTGCGTCTGGCTGCTGGCCAGTTGGGCGCCGAGCGCGCGTGCGTTTTGTACTTCCCGCGTCCACAGCACTGCCAGCGCCGCGGCCACCAGCAGCGCCACGGCCGCCAGCGCCAGTGGCATGTGGCGCACCGCGCCGCTCGGTGCCGGATGGGCCTTGGCCTGGGTTTCCTCGAGCATCAGGCGCACATCACTGATGATGCGCTCGGCCTGTGAATCCAGCGCCTCGCTGAGCAAGCGCTGCAGCTCGCGTGGTGACTCGGCCTGCGCGGCAGGGGCGCGCGCGCGCGGCGGCAGGTTCGGCACGGCACTGAGCATCGCGATCGGCGCCGGGGTCGACTCACTCGTGAAGATGGCGCCGCGCGCGGGCTCCTCGGGCGGCAACTTGATCAGTTCGCTCTCGGGTCCCGCCGGGCGCAGCAGATCGAGCTGTTCGAGCGCCCGCGACACATCGGCGGCACGGGTCTGCTTCGGGATGACACCGACAGCGCCCAGCGCGCGCGCCTGACTCACATACAGCTCTCCTTCCTGGGAGGTGTACATCAGGATCGGAATGGAGGCGGTGCGCGGATCATTCTTGATCGCCTGCACCGCCTGGAAGCCATCCATGCCCGGCATCAGGTGATCCATGAAGATCACATCCGGCTGCTGGCGCTTGAGGTACTCGATCGCCTGCTCCGCCGACTCCGCGGCATCCACCTGCAGCTCGTGGCGTTCGAGGATGCGCGTCAGAAAGGCGCGCGCCGATCTGGAGTCATCCACGACCAAGGCGCGCTTCAGGGACATGTACTCTCCGGCAGCTACCGCGGCAGAGGCGGCGGCGCGAATCTTATCCCATCAGAGCGCGAGGGCAGAATCTTTGGAGATTAAGTCCACACCGACGTTAAGGATCAGGATCCCGAGCCCGGACTGGGCACGTGCTGCGACGCCGTGGCCGGCCCGGCGGCCTGCGCCGGCACATGGGTGCTGACCACTTCGCGATACAGCTCGGCCAGGCGAGTCGCCATCAGCGCCGATGACCAGGTAGCCGCGTAGCGGCGCGCCTGCTCACTCAGCTGCGCGGCGCGCTTCGGATCTTCAAGGATATCCTCGACCAAGTATCGAGGCGGTCCCGAGGTGCGCAGTCGAGACCACCGGGCGTCCCTGGGCCAGCGCCTCGAGCAGCACCAGGCCCTGCGTCTCGGTACGCGAGGCAAACACGAACACGTCCGCGGCCGCATAGCAGTCCGCGAGTCCCTGCTCCCGATCAAGGTAGCCGACGAAGGTGACATCGGCGCCGAGTCCGAGCTCGGCGGCCTGCGACATCAGCGATTCGCGCGCCGGCCCTTCCCCGGCGATCACCAGCAGCGCATCGCGTCGCGTACGCCGCAGCTCGACAAAAGCGCGCAGCAGGAAGCCGATGTTCTTCTCATGCGCGACGCGCCCGACATAGAGCAGCAGCGGGCGCTTGCGGGCGATTCCAAAGCGGTCGCGGAAGCGCTGTCCTTCCCCGGCCACGAAACGATCGGCAGGCAATCCCGTCGGAATGACGCGGATCGGTGTACTGACGCCGTAGTTTGCCAGCAGCTCGCGCATCGGCTCGGACGGTGCAATCAGCGCCTGGACCTGCGCGCACTGCGAGCGCGTGAAGCGGCGCGCCAGCATGCGCCCGAGCGCGCGTGGCAGCAGCGGCACGTAGTGGTGCAGGTACTCTTCAAAGAACGTGTGGTAGGTCGCTACCGCCGGAATCCCGGCCGCACGGGCAAAACGCACACCGGCATAGTGGGCGAGAAACGGCGTGTGGATGTGTACCAGATCAAACGGTTCGCTGCGCAGGCCTGCGAGTGCACGGCGCAGTGCGCCCAGGTGCATGCGCCGATCCTCTGGGTCGCGCGGGACACCGCTGGAGGCCACGCGCACGATGTCGCTCTCGCTTTCATGAGTTTCGCCCGGATAGTTCGGCGCGAGCAGCACGCTGGTTACGCCGGCTGCGGGCAGATCGTCGCGGAAAGTCCGGATCGAAGTGGAGACGCCGTTGACGCGGGGAAAGTAGACGTCCGAGAGCAGCAGTACCCGCACCATTAAACCAGCGCGTGGCCACAGGCACCGAGGGCGGCACCAATCAGCGCGCCGGCAGCGACATCGGTCGGATAGTGCAGCCCGAGGACGACGCGCGAGGCCGCGACCAGCAGCGCGAAGGGCACGACCACCCACGCAAGCTCCGGAAACTGGGCCGCGATCTGCCAGGTGAAGCACGCGGCATGCAGCGTATGGCCCGAGGGGAAGCTGTAGCGATCCAGTGGCGGCATCGCGAGCGTGATTCCGGGGTGTCGGATGAAGGGTCGCTCGCGTACCAGTCGATGCTTAAGGGCCTTATAGAGCAGCAGCCCCAGGACCCCGGTCGCTGCCATCATCAGTGCGCAGCGCACACCCGCGGCACCGTAGATCACCGGCAGCAGCGCCATCAGCACGTACCAGAACACCCCGTTGCCGAGCCGGCTCGCCGCCTGCATCAGGATCCGCAGGCCGCGATGCGCGGCAACGCCGTTCAGTCCCCGGCACAGGCGGTATTCAGCCAGATCGAACCGGGCAAACATGGTCGGTGTTCGGTCCATGGGCGCGATGCTGCCCACCGGATGCTGCCGATTGATGACGAAGCCATGACGGCCGTATGACAGTGGCCTGTTTGCCACGGTTTTCGCGCACCGAAGGGAGAATCTGTGAATCCGTTCACAGAGCCCCGGAAGCGGAAGAGTTTTTCGTCCGGTTCAGTGCACTGGCGCGCCGGCTCTGAAAGCCCGCGTTGCGCGCCGCGCGACAACTACTCGCGCATGCCAACGCCGCGGTACATCAATGCCATCGCCGTGCCGAACAGCGTCACCGCCAGGCCAATCATGATGGCAAAGGCGATCGGGACCGAGACATCGCTGATGCCGAGGAACCCGTAGCGGAAGGCATTGAGCATGTAAAGGATCGGATTGCCCTTGGAGACCACCTGCGCCCAGCCTGGCAGCATCGCCACCGAATAGAACACGCCGCCAAAGTAGGTCAGTGGCGTCAGGATGAAGGCCGGCACGAAATTCACCTGATCAAAATTCTTGGCAAACACCGCATTGATAAAGCCGCCGAGCGAAAACACCAGGGACGAGAGCAGCACCGCGGCGATGCTCAGGCCGATGTGGTGCACCGGCAGGCGCGCAAAGATCAGCGAGACTGCGGTCACGACCAGCCCGACCATCAGGCCCCGCAGCAGGCCGCCGGCTGCATAACCGGCGACGATGATCCAGTTGGGCAACGGCGAGACCAGCAGCTCCTCGACATGCTTGCCGAACTTTGCGCCAAAGAAAGAGGAGACCACGTTGCCGTAGGAGTTGGTGATCACCTGCTGCATGATCAGGCCGGGGGCGAGGTAGGAGATGTAGTCGAACCCCGCGACCTGGCCGATACGGCGCCCAAAGACCGCGCCAAAAATGACGAAATACAGTGTCACGGTCACCGCCGAGGGCACCAGCGTCTGGCCCCAGATGCGCACAATGCGGTTGTATTCGCGGATCACGATGGTGCGAAACCCGATCCAGCGGATCGTGCTCATCGGCAGTTCCTGCGGCTTAAGCATGAGTGTTCCGGTTATCGACCAGCTGCATGAAGATCTCCTCGAGCCGGTTCACCTTGTTGCGCATCGAGACCACCTGGATGCCGGCGGCCGAGAGCTGCTCGAACAGCTCATTGAGGTTTTGGTCCTTCGAAACCTCGACCTCGATGACCTGATCTTCGATGCGCGTGAGCTTGAACTCGCTCATTGCGGGCAGCACCGTGCACGGCGCGCCCAGGTTGAGCACGAAGGTCTCGTTGTGCAGGCGGCCGAGCAGGCTCCCCATGCGGTCACGCTCGATAATCTGGCCATGATCAATGATCGCAATGTTGCGGCACAGGTTCTCGGCTTCCTCCAGGTAGTGGGTCGTCAGGATGATCGTCGTGCCGCGTTCGTTAATGTCCCGGAGGAAATCCCACATCGAGCGGCGGATCTCGATGTCCACGCCCGCAGTGGGCTCATCGAGAATCAGGAGCCTGGGCTCGTGCATCAGCGCCCGGGCGATCATCAGGCGTCGCTTCATGCCACCCGAGAGGCCACGCGCGGGGCCGTTGCGCTTGTCCCACAGCTGCAACTGGCGCAGGTACTTCTCAGCCCGCACGCGCGCGATGTGCCGCGGTATGCCGTAGAAGCCAGCCTGGTTGACCACGATGGTCAGCGGCGACTCAAACTGGTTGAAATTAAGCTCCTGCGGCACAATTCCGATGCACGACTTGGCGCGCTCGAGCTCGCGATCGATGTCGTAGCCGAACACCGAGGCCGTGCCGCCAGTCTTGTTGACCAGCGAAGTAATGATGCCGATCAGCGTCGTCTTGCCGGCGCCGTTGGGCCCGAGCAGCGCGAAGAAATCGCCCTGCTCGACGTCGAGGTCGACGCCCGCCAGGGCCTTGACCCCATTGCCATAGACCTTGGTCAGCGCGCGGATTGCCAGTGCTTGCATGGATCAGCGCCCCGCTGCAACGCACGCCCGGCGGCGGCCGGGAACAACATGTCGGTGAATCAGGCACATGAGGCGGTATGGGCTCCAGTCGGGAGGCTCCCGGGGGGCGCAAAATTAGCACACCGGGCCGGCCGCTGGGCCACCGCGTTCCTGACGGGTCAGGCGTCGCTCCCACTGGCAGCCAGCAGCTGCAGCCCCCGCAGGTGCAGCTGCCGGAGCATCGCCGGGCGCGAGGGCGCGGCGGCCGCGAGCAGCTGGCGCCAGACCTCGGGCCGATCCTCCCAGCGCGGCCGGATCCACGAAGGGCACAGCTCGGCGAATGCTTCGAGGTCCCGGTGGCGTGTGCCGGCAATCAGCCGGGCGCAGGATTCGCTCAGGCCCAGGGCGATCTGTGCGGTCATCGGATTGGCGCGCGACCAGTGCCAGGCCAGCAGCATCACGTGGCGCAGCGTCCGGGCGCCGAGCGCGCCAGCGAAGCCGTACGCGGCACCCGCGGCGTCGCGCACGCCGGCGTTCACCGGAATACTCCACAGCTCGCGGCAGGAAAAGCGGCAGTCGAGCAGCAGATAAGGGCTGGCGGCGAGCCGGGTGCGCCCGGGGGCGTCCAGTAACTGCCATTCAGCGGCCAGCAGCGGGCTTAAGGCCGAGGTATACGGGCGCAATGAGCCGCCCTCGGCGGCCAGGACCTCCAGCACCCGCTCGTTGATCTCGGCCAGTGGCTCGAGGACGGCCGGATCCCAGCTGCCAGCCTTCAGGGCGATCGGGGCGCCCGAGGTGTACTCGTACATCGCATTCCTCCACATTCCCGGCATTTATTCTGCCCCACATCCGCGTAGACAGCAGCTAAGCATTTTGGGATATTTTTGGCGTTTATGTACGTGACAAACCCATATCGTCGGGGGATGGTTGTTTCGTAGGAGAGTTCAGTGGTTACGATCCTCAGTGCTAGTCACTTCCACAACCACGCGAAGGCTAGACTCC